>NZ_JBUPWE010000019.1:0-162487 GCF_055502615.1 Pseudoduganella sp. jia 9
GGTTCATCGCACTTTGCCGGGGAACGCATTCTTGATTTTCAAGAAGAAGTAGGATGCGTCCCGGAATCCGTAAGCCATGCGTTTGATCACTTTGATGCGATTGTTGACGCCTTCCAGGATGGATGAGTTCATCGGATAGATGGCCGAAGCCAAGATACCGCGCCGGTATTTGGCCAAGCGTTTAGCGAACTGGATCAGCGGTGCGATCTGGCTTTCCAGGGCGAGCTTGAGCCAGGTTTTCCATCGACGAGCACCTTCCCAGGCCGATGGCGCATACCAGATCTCTTTCAGTTCGGTCTTGAGCAGGTAGACCGTTGCCAAGGGCTGGTTGGCGGCGAGCAGTTCGTCAAGTTTGATCGCCTGGTCGGTTTTGAGATTGTCGCGATTACGCAGCAAAAGCCATCGGCTGCGCTTGATGACCTGACGGGCTTTTGGCTCTGCACGTAGTGCATTGGCTTGATCGACCCGTACCCGGTCAACGACTTCGCGGCCAAAACGGGCCACGACATGAAATAGGTCGTAGACCACCTCGGCATTGGGGCATTGCTGGCGCACTTCGAGATCCATAGCCGTGTTCATGTCCATCGCCACGGCTTCAATCCGCTGGCAGCCTTCCGGTCCCAGCATCTCGAAAAATGGCCGGATCGCTTCCCGGCTATTGCCTTCTCCAACCCACAATACGCGCATCCGTTCAGCATCGAGCGCGACAGTGGCATAGCGGTGTCCCTTGTGCAGGGCGAATTCGTCCATCACCAGGCGCCGTACACCCTCTGCTGAGAAGTCAGCATGCAAGTGCTTCAAGCGCCGATGATCGATCTCTTTGACGGTATGCCAGTGTAGGCCGGTCAGCCGGGCCACATGTGCTATCGGAAGCAGTTGCGCCAGCGCCTCGACCCACAGGCGCACACGATGCGTAATGCGTGAACGCCGGTCAAGCCAGACAATGTGCTCGGCAACCCGTGCATTACAGTGATGGCAGTCCAGTCGCCGCACTGGCACATCAAGCCAGACGCGTTTGTCCAGAATATCGCGGTCGCGCACCTTGCGTCTTCGGCGCTCATGCACCAAGGCGCAAGGCTGGCGGCACGACCCACACAAAGCATCACTTGTCGGACAGGGTTCGAGAACGATCAGCAGGGAACCGTCTTTCTGTTCTTGGACGGAGTCGAGAATATGGCCTTCCCAAAACGGGAGAGACGACATAGCATTGAGCATGGCGGTGGTTTGAAAGATTGACTTGTTTGGCGACTATCAATCTACCAACTTCAGACCCCCGCCACCACTTCCTGCTCAGATCGTCAATCCCGTCTTCCCCCATTCCCCGCGAAGAACCTAAAAAAAGGCGGACCGTAATGGTCCGCCCTGCATTGTAGCGTGCGATGACGCAGCGTTACGCTTCGCCCCACAGGTCGTGCGCATCGGCGCGCGTGATCTCGACGTCGAAGAACTGGCCGACGGCCAGCTTCTTGTGCGGCTCGAACGGCTTCTTCACGTGCACCACGCCGTCGATCTCGGGCGCATCGGCGGCCGAGCGGCCGATCGCGCCGGACGGAGTCAGCTCGTCGATCAGCACCTTGATGGTCTTTCCGATCTTGGCTTTCAGGCGCGCCTTCGAGATTTCCTCCTGCAGCAGCATGACGCGGCCGCGGCGTTCCTCGCGCACTTCTTCCGGCACCGGATTGGCGATCTCGTTGGCGGTGGCGCCTTCCACCGGCGAGTAGGCGAAACAGCCCAGGCGGTCGATCTGCGCTTCCTTCAGGAAGTCCAGCAGGTATTCGAACTCGGCCTCGGTCTCGCCCGGGAAGCCGGCGATGAAGGTGGAGCGGATCGTCAGGTCCGGGTTCATCTGGCGCCACTTCAGGATGCGCTCCAGGTTCTTCTCGCCGGAGGCCGGGCGCTTCATGCGCTTCAGCACTTCCGGGTGGGCGTGCTGCATCGGGATGTCGAGGTAAGGCAGCACGTGGCCGCCGCTCATCATCGGGATGATCTCGTCCACGTGCGGGTACGGATACACATAGTGCAGGCGCACCCAGGCGCCGTACTGCTTGGCCAGCTGGCCCAGCGCTTCGGTCAGCTGCGTCATGTGCGTCTTGACCGGGCGGCCGTTCCAGAAGCCGGAGCGGAACTTGACGTCGATGCCGTAGGCCGACGTGTCCTGCGAGATCACCAGCAGTTCCTTGACGCCGGCCTTGAACAGGTTTTCCGCCTCGATCATCAGTTCGCCGATCGGGCGCGACACCAGGTCGCCCCGCATCGACGGGATGATGCAGAACGAGCAGCGGTGGTTGCAGCCTTCCGAGATCTTCAGGTAGGCATAGTGCTTCGGCGTCAGCTTGACGCCCTGCGGCGGCACCAGGTCGATGAACGGCTCGTGCGGCTTGGGCAGGTGCGTGTGCACTTGCGACATCACCTCGCCCACCGCGTGCGGACCGGTCACGGCCAGCACCTTCGGGTGGATCTTCTGGATCAGGTCGTCGCCAGCCGCATCCTTCTTCGCGCCCAGGCAGCCGGTCACGATGACCTTGCCGTTCTCGGCCAGCGCCTCGCCGATCGCATCGAGCGACTCCTGCACCGCGGCATCGATGAAGCCGCAGGTATTGACGATGACGAGATCGGCGCCGGCGTACGACTTGGCGGTGTCATACCCTTCCGCGCGCAGCTGCGTCAGGATCTGTTCGGAATCGACCAGCGCCTTCGGGCAGCCGAGCGAGACAAAGCCCACCTTGGGTGCTGGCGAACCTTGTGCTGGCGATCCATCGGCGGGCTTGGGAAGACGGGAAAGTGGCTCAGATTGCATGTTCAAGTATCACGAATGTTCGGACCAATCGTCTATTTTACCTGAAGTGGCCGGTGTGCGATACCGTACGTCAAAACTGGGGACGTACCCCTGTTTTGCGGAAATTTCCTGGAAACCAGGGTCCGTCCCCGGTTTTTCCTGGAAACCAGGGTCCGTCCCCGGTTTTGCTGCTACAGGCGGGTGGTGGTGGTTTCGTCGAACAGGGAGACATTGTCCGGCCGCAGGGTGAAGGCGCCGCCGGGGCGGTCGTCGGGGACGATGGCGGCCACTTCGCGGCCGTGGAAGCCGTGCCACAGCACGCGGTGGGCGCCCATCGCCTCGACCAGCGTGACGGGTGCGCGGCAGGTGCCGCCGGGCGACACATCGACGTCTTCCGGCCGCACGCCCAGCACCACGGGCTGCCCATGCACCGGTGGCTGGCGGAACGGATAGCGGGACAGGTCCACCGCAAGGTGCTCGTTGCGGAACACCGGGCCGCCCGACGTGTCGAGCCGGCCGTGGAACAGGTTCATGCCGGGCGAGCCGAGGAAGGTGGCGACGAACAGGTTTTCCGGCGCGCGGTAGATCGCATCGGGCGTATCGAACTGCTGGATCACGCCGCCCTGCATGACGGCCATGCGGTCGGCCAGCGTCATCGCCTCGACCTGGTCGTGCGTCACGTAGATCATCGTCGCGTCCAGCCGCGCGTGCAGGTGCTTCAGTTCGCGCCGCAATTCGGTGCGCAGCTTGGCGTCCAGGTTCGACAGCGGCTCGTCGAACAGGAACACGTCCGCCTCGCGCACGATGGCGCGGCCGATCGCCACGCGCTGCCGCTGGCCGCCGGACAGCTGCCCCGGCTTGCGTTTCAGCAGCGGCTCCAGTTGCAGCATCTCGGCCGCGCGCGCGACACGCCGCGCGATTTCCGCCTTCGGCGTGCCGTTGATGCGCAGCCCGAACGACATATTGGCTTCCACGTTCATCGTTGGATACAGCGCATACGACTGGAACACCAGCGCGATGCCGCGGTCCTTCGGGTCGGCCCAGGTCATGTCGCGGCCGCCGATGCGGATGCTGCCGCCGGCCGCGTCGTTCAGGCCGGCGATGCTGTGCAACAGCGTCGATTTTCCGCAGCCCGAGGGGCCCAGCAGCACGATGAATTCGCCGGCGGCGACTTCCAGGTCCAGCGCGTCGATGATGGTACTGGCGCCGAGCTCGATGCGCAGTCCGGAAATGGAGACGTTGGCCATGATCTATCCTTTCACTGCGCCACTGGCGATGCCGCGCACGAACCAGCGGCCGGAGAAGAAATACAGCGCCAGCGGCACCAGCGACGTCAGCAGCGTCGCCGCCATGTTCACGTTGTACTGCCGCTCGCCGGTGGTGGTGTTGATGATGTTGTTCAGCTGGACCGTCATCGGCAGGTTGTCCGAGCCGGCGAAGACGAGGCCCAGCAGGAAATCGTTCCAGATGTTCGTTACCTGCATGATCGCGGCGACGACGATCACCGGCACCGACATCGGCAGCATCAGTTCGAAGAAGATGCGCCAGAAGCCGCCGCCGTCGATGCGCGCCGCCTTGAACAGTTCCTGCGGCAGGCTGGCATAGTAGTTCCGGAACAGCAGCGTCATCATCGGCATGCCGAAAATCACATGGACGACGACGATGCCCGGCAGGGAGCTGTACAGTTCCAGCGCCGCCAGCGCGCGCACCAGCGGATACAGCATGACCTGGCCGGGGATGAATGCGCCCACCATCAGCACCGCGAACAGCGCGTTGGCGCCACGCGGCCGCCAGAACGACAGCGCATAGCCGTTCACCGCGCCGATCGCGATCGACAGCAGCACGCTCGGCACGGTGATCTTCACCGAATTCCAGAAACCGCCGCGGATGCCCTCGCACTCCAGGCCCGTGCAGGCGGCCTGCCAGGCGTTGTGCCACGCGTCCAGCGTGGGCGCCAGCGGCAGCGCGAAGATGTTGCCGAGCCGGATTTCCGCCATCGGCTTGAACGACGTTACCAGCATCACGTACAGCGGCACCAGGAAGAACAGTGCCGCCATCGCCAGGAATGCGTAGATGCCGAGCCGCGCCGGTGTGAAGAAGGGCTTGCGCGGGCGCCGCCGCACGGGAGGCGGCAGCACCGCCAGGTCGCAGTCCCGCCTCATGCGCGGCTCCGTTTCCTGCGCATCATGCCCGGGCTCCGCCGCATCATGCCCGGCTCCTGCGCAGCGCCGCGCCGCGTGCGTAATACAGCGGCGCGACGATCGCCAGCACCGTCAGCAGCAGCACGATCGACGCGGCAGACGCGAGGCCCACGTTGGCGCGGCCGAACAGGTAGTCCATGATGAATTTTGCCGGCACTTCGCTCGCCGTGCCGGGGCCGCCCTGCGTCATCGCCACCACCGCGTCGAACAGTTTCACGACCATCACGAACAGCAGGATCAGCGCGGTCGACACCGAGGGCCACAGCATCGGCAGCACGATCGACAGGTAGACGCGCCAGGCGGGAATGCCGTCGATGCGCGCCGCCTTCCACAGTTCGTCGTCGATGCCGCGCAGGCCGGACAGCAGCAGCGCCATCACCAGGCCGGACGCCTGCCAGACCGTGGCGATGACGATCGTGTACAGCACCATGTCCTGCTGGACGATCCAGTCGAATGTGAACCCGTCGAAGCCCAGGCGCCGCGCCACGCCCTGGATGCCCAGTTCCGGGTTCAGTATCCACTGCCAGACCAGGCCCGTGGCGACGAACGACATCGCATACGGATACAGGAACACCGTGCGCAGCACGCCCTCTCCCTGCACCTCCTGGTCGATGAACACCGCCAGCAGGAAGCCGATGACGAGGCAGGCGCCGATGAACAGCGCGCCATAGATGGCCAGGTTTTCCAGCGACAGCAGCCAGCGCGCGTTGCGGAACAGGCGTTCGTACTGGCCCAGGCCGACGAAGTCGCCGGTCGGGAAAATGCGCGCCGACGACAGCGATACGCGCGCCGTCCAAAGCATCGTCAGCACGTAGGCGCCAAGCGCGGTGAGCGCCATCGGCAGCAAGGCAAGGCTGGCGGCAATATGGGAGTGTCGCATGGCACGGCCGGCGGACCGCCGCGCCGTTACCACGTGTTGTCCTTCATGGCCTGCGCGAACGCCTGCTGGGCGCGCTCCGGCGTTTCGTTGCGGTTCCAGTAGTTGGTCAGTACATCCTGCAAGGCGCCGTTCAGGTCCGGGTCGAGCAGCATCTCCGTGTTCGGCAACTGCCGCGTCTTGTCGGCCATGATCTCGATGCCCATGCGCGCGCACAGGTCGAGCTTCGACATGTCGACATCCGGCCTGATCGGAATCGATCCCTTGCGGGCGCTGAACTCGACCTGGGGACCGGGCGCGGTCATCACCGTGGCCAGCAGCTTCTGCGCCTTCACCACGTGCGGCTTGCCGGTCTTCGGGAACACGAACGCGTCGCCGGCGACCACATACGGCGCGCGCGGCCCGAAGCCGGGATAGCAGCCGAAATCCCGGCCAGCGACCTGCCCGGCCGACGTGAACTCGCCCTTGGCCCAGTCGCCCATGATCTGCACGCCGGCACGGCCGGAAACCACCAGCGCGGTCGCATCGTTCCAGTTGCGGCCCGGCGCCCCCGGGTCGGTGTAGGCGCGCAGGCGCTTGAACTTCACCAGCACGTCGCGAAATGCCGGCGAATGCACCGCCTTCACGTCGCGGTCGCGGTAGATCTTCAGGTACAGGCCCGGTCCGCCCACCAGCGCAAACACCGCGTCGAACAGGATTTTCTCCTGCCATACCTGGCCGCCGAATGCGAGCGGTATCAGGCCGGCCCGCTTCAGGCGCTCGAGGTGGCCCATGAATTCGTCGAAGGATGCCGGCTCGCCCGTGATGCCGGCCCTGGCGTAGGCCGCCTTCGAATAGAAGAACCAGGCCGGCATGTGGATGTCCACCGGTGCCGCATAGTAGTGGCCGTTGATCTTGATGGCGTCGATGATGGTCTGCGGCAGGATGTTGTCCCAGTTGCCGCGCGCCGCCACGTCATCGACATTGTTCAGCAAGCCCTGGTCGACGATATCGCGAAACTGTTTCGACGTGTTGAACTGCGCCGCCACGGGGGCGTTGCCGCCGACGATACGGTTGATCGTCGACGCGCGCGACTGATCGGCGCCGGCCACGGCCTGGTCGATCCACTGGCCGCCCGCGCGGGTGAACGCATCGGCGAACTGGCGGATCGCGGCCGACTCGCCGCCCGAGGTCCACCAGTGCGACACCGTTGCCTTCAGCGGAACAGCCGGGGCCGGGGCCGCGGCCTGTGCCGGCGCGGCCAGCGCCAGCAGCACCGACACCAGCGCGGACGCGGTGGCCGCACCTGTCGTAGCGTTGCTCATCTTGTCTCCGTGGCACCTGTGGTGCCTTATTGGTATGCGCTTATGATAAGTGAAACAGGCTCGCCAGCAGAAGCCCCCCGGGGATGCCGTTGCAAACGGTCCAGTCATGTGGCCGCCGGCACGACAGCCCCGGCCGTCGGGGTGGAATCGATTCCACTCGGATGTTGCGAGTCTATCAGCGCTGGAAAAGCGGCGTCAACCTGAATGTGGGAGGCTGCGAGGAAGTGCCCGGCGCAGGGAACCAGGGCAAACCAGCGCCAGGGACCATTCCATGGGGAATCGTCTCCGGCACAGGATGATGGCGCGGCCGCGGCGGGCCGCCAACGGGATTTACTTCTTGTCGGTGGGCGTGGTAACCGGCGGTACGGCGAACGGGAAGGCGCCGAACAGGTTCTTGCTCTGGTTTTGCATCTGTTCCTGCATCTGCACGAACAGGCTCTTGCTCTGGTCGATGTAGTTGTTCATCATGCCCTGCATGATCGGCGCCTGCACATTCATGAACTGGGTCCACATCTCCGGGCTAAAGGTCTTGCCGTCGTAATTCACGGCGCCTGTGGTCAGGCGGCGCTGGATATCGGTGAAGGCCTGGATGTTCTTTTCCAGGTAGGAGCCCATCATGCCCTGCATCGCGTGACCGTAGTAGCGGATGATCTGCGCCAGCACGTCGGTCGAGAACATCGGTGCGCCGCTGGCCTCTTCTTCGAGAATGATCTGCAACAGGATGCTGCGGGTCAGGTCTTCGTTCGACTTCGCGTCCACCACGGTGAACGGCTCGCTGTCCAGCACGAGCTGCTTCACGTCGGTCAGCGTGATATAGGAACTGGTCTGCGTATCGTAGAGTCGGCGGTTGGGATACTTCTTGATCAGGCGTTCGGCAGTTTTCTTTACACTACTCATCACGAGTTCCGTTTTTTGCGCCGCAGCGCAATCCTTGTAACATCAAAAAAAAAGCGAACGTAGAGTTCGCTTTCACTAGCCCTGCTCACCCTATTATAGAGTGAAAAATTCACGACATGTACGCCATATCATATGAAACCGGCATGAATCGACCGACGGAAGGCGCTGGAATGGCGCTTATTGCAACGCAACTAAAATAAGCGCCAGACAAATCACGCCGCCCCGTCGGTACCTTGCCGGTTTCAATCGGCCTTTTCCTTGACGTAACGGCCCGGGGCCGGTTCGACCGGCGGGTATTTCGCATTGCCCGGTTGGCTGCGGGCCTCGACATCCTTGCCGCCGTGCTCGGCAAGGAAGGCGGCCCACAGTGGCCACCAGCTGCCCGGATGCTCGACGGCGTCCGCCATCCAGCCGTCGGGATCTTCCGGCCGTTCCTCGTTGACCCAGTAGCTGCGCTTGTTCTTCGATGGCGGATTGATGACGCCGGCGATATGCCCGGATGCGCCCAGCACGAAGCGGTTCGCCTCGCGCCGTTCCGGGTTCAGGATATTCATCGATCGATACGCGGACGTCCACGGCACGATGTGGTCCTCGCGGGAGCCGTAGATGAAGGTGGGCGCGTCGATCGCCGTCAGGTCGACCTTTTCCCCGGCCACCGTGAGCCGGCCCGGTTCCTTCAGCCGGTTTTCCAGGTAGGTATTGCGCAGGTACCAGCAGAACATCGGCCCCGGCAGGTTGGTCGAATCCGAATTCCAGTACAGCAGGTCGAACGGGGCCGGTTCATTGCCCTTCAGGTAGTTCGACTGCACGTAGTTCCACACCAGGTCGTTCGGCCGCAGGCTCGAGAAGGTGCTGGCCAGGTCGCGCCCCGGCATCAGGCCGCCGTGGGCCAGCGCCTGTTCGCGCAAGCGCACCTGCGGCTCGTCGATGAACACGCTCAGCACGCCGGTATCGGAAAAGTCCAGGAAGGTGGTCAACAGCGTGAGGCTGGCCGCCGGCTGCTCGCCGCGCGCGGCCAGCACCGCCAGCGCCGTCGACAGCAGCGTGCCGCCAACACAGAAGCCCAGCAGGTTCAGCGTGTCTTCGCCCGTGATCTCCTGCACGGCGCGGATCGCCCGGATCACGCCCTGCTCGGTGTAGTCGTCCCACGACGTCTTCGCCAGCGAGGCGTCCGGGTTGCGCCAGGACACCATGAACACGGTATTGCCCTGCTCCACCGCGTAGCGCACCAGGGAATTGGCCGGCTGCAGGTCGAGAATGTAGTATTTGTTGATGCAGGGCGGCACCATCAGCAGCGGCCGCTGCTTCACCGTGTCGGTCCGCGGTTTGTACTGGATCAGCTGGAACAGCGGCGTCTCGAGCACCACATCGCCTTCGGTGTTGGCCAGGTTGCGGCCCACTTCGAACGCCTTGTCGTCGGACAGCGAGATATGGCCCTTCTGCATGTCGGCCAGCATGTTTTTCAGGCCACGGGTCAGGCTTTCGCCCTTCGATTCGAGCAGTGCCTGCTGCGCTTCCGGATTGGTGGCCAGGAAGTTCGCCGGCGACATCGCATCGACCACCTGCTGGATGGCAAAGCGGATTTTCTGCTTCTGCTGGGTCGACGCCTCGACGGCGTCCGCCATGGCCATCAGGAACTTGGCGTTCAGCAGGTAGGCGGCGGCGCTGAACGCGGTGACGGGATTGGCGGTCCACGCCGGGGCGGCAAAGCGCCGGTCGCGGATCTCGGGTGTCCTGCCTTCCAGAAGCTGCTGCCACAGCGCTCCCAGTTCAGCCATGTATTCGTTCTTGAGGGTTTCCAGTACTTCTGGCTTCACCGTCGCACCGGCTTCGCGCAGCAGCGCGGCACCAGGCAGGGGAATGTTCGCCAGGGCGTCGGGGTTGGGCATCCAGGATTTCCACTGGCCTGGATCCATCCAGCCGGCCATGGACTGCGCGTCGGGCATATTCATGTATATTCCATTTAGAATGATTGTGATTCCAACCGAAACTACCGATGCTGATCGTTGCTATTGCCTGGATTTACGTCGTGCTGCTGATGTCGCTGACTGAGCCGACGGTCGTCGCAGGCGTCATGACGTTCCTGCTGTACTGCGTTGTTCCCCTTGCAATTTTACTCTATGTTACCGGCGGTTTCCGGCGCATCGGCCAGCGGCGCCGGGAACGGAACCGGCGACAGCGCGAGCGCGCCCAAGCCGCCGCCCGCGATCGCTGATCGCTGTTCAGACGATCATTTCAGCCAGATCAGGCTGGCCTGCCGCCCGGTCACGCCATCGCGCCGGTACGAATAAAAACGCCCGGAGTTGGACACGGTGCAGAAATCGCCGCCCCATACCCGTCCGACGCCGGCGCCGGCCAGTGCGACGCGGGCCAGCGCGTACAAGTCCGCGAAATATTTACCGGGTTTCAGGGCGAACGGCGCGAAGGCGCCGCGGATGGCCGCTTCGTCCGCGCCGGGGCGGCGCAGGAACGCATCGAGCACGTCCTGCCCTACCTCGAAGCGGTTCGGTCCGATCGCCGCGCCCAGCCAGGCCATCAGTTCGCCGGCCCCCGCCTCGCGCATCGCCGCCACCGTACTTTCCAGCACGCCGTCGGCCAGGCCGCGCCAGCCGGCATGCACCGCGCCGACCATGCGGCCTTCCGCGTCGCACAGCAGCACCGGCAGGCAGTCGGCGGTGAGAATGCCGCATACCGCGCCACGCTCGCCAGTGAAGCTGGCGTCGGCGACCGGCGGTTCGGCATCGATATCCACGGTGGCCGCATCGACCACGCGGGTGCCGTGCACCTGCGTCAGCCACACCGGCTCGGCCGGCAGTTCGGCACGCAGGATGTCGCGGTTGCGCTCCACGCACTTCGGCGCATCGCCCACATGCGTGCCCAGGTTCAGGCCGCCCTTGCCGTGGCCATCGTCATACGGCACCGGGCTGACGCCGCCGCGGCGCGTCGTGCACAGCACGCCGACGCTGTCGGGCAGGTCGGGCCAGTCGGGAACCAGCCACTGGGTGGCGCCAGCCGTGCTCATGTGCGCTCGCTCATTCGTCGTCGAACTCATCGTCGTAATCGTCGCCATCGGCATCGGCGTCGCGTTGCAGCGATGCTTCATCGATGCCGCATTCCTCGAGCAGCTGCCGGAAATCGTCGGCCAGCGGGATCTCCCACTCGCACTGCTCGCCGGTGGCCGGATGCACCAGGCCGAGGCGGCGTGCCTGCAGTGCCTGGCGGTGGAACACGCCGGTGAGGTGCGGCTTGCCATACACGTAGTCGCCCACCAGCGGATAGCCCAGGTGCGCCATGTGCACGCGGATCTGGTGGGTGCGGCCGGTTTCGAGGCGGCACTGCACGAGGCTGACCGGGCGGCGGTCCAGCTCGCCGGCGGCCAGCCGCTCGTAGTGGGTGATCGCCGGCTTGGCACCGAAGCCGGTGGACACGGCCATCTTCACGCGGTCGCGCTGGTGGCGGCCCATCGGCGCATCGATGGTACCGGACAGCCGCGGCGTACCCCAGGCCAGCGCCCAGTATTCGCGCTTCACGGTGCGTGCCTGCAGCTGGCGCACCAGATCGGTTTGCGTCGGCAAGTCCTTGCCGATGACCATCAGGCCGCTGGTATCCTTGTCGAGGCGGTGCACGATGCCGGCGCGCGGCACGCCGCCCAGCTGCGGCCAGCGGTGCAGCAGGCCGTTCAGCAGCGTGCCGGACCAGTTGCCGGCGCCGGGGTGCACGACCAGGCCAGCCGGCTTGTTGATGACGATGAGGTGATCGTCTTCGTAGACCACGTTCACATCGATCGGCTCCGGCGCGAACGCCACGTCTTCCGGCGCTGCCTGCGGCAGCACGACGATCTTTTCATCGCCATACACGGTGGCGCGCACCTTGGCCGGCTTGCCGTCGACGGTGACGAAACCCTCCTCGATCCAGCTTTGCAGGCGGCCGCGCGAGAACTGCGGCACCAGTTTCGCAATCACCTTGTCCAGGCGTTCGCCGCAGGCGTCGGGCGTCAGTTGCAGTTCGATCGGGGCCAGCGGATCGGCAAAACCGTCGGCTTCGGGGAGGGCCTCATCGGCAAGGATGTCGGCTTCGAAGTCGGCGTCGAGATCTGCCTTCAGGTCGTGGTCGGAGGGTTGGTCGGCCGGATTCGGCTCAGGATTCAATATCACAGCATTCCCATCGGCTATAATCAGCCAGGTCGTATCTTGTTTAAACGTCTTCTTGCACGAGAACATGCAAAAAAAATTGAAGGTAGTCGCAGCATCCGTGTTACTTGCCGGACTTTCGGCTTGCAGCCTGTTACCGGAGCAGTCGGACGAGACCAAAGGCTGGTCCGCTTCGAAATTATACTCGGAGGCCAAGGAAGAATTGGCCGGACAGCACTACGAACGGGCAATCCAGTTGTTCAACCGGCTTGAGGCGAGCTATCCTTTCGGCGTGTACGCGCAACAGGCACAACTGGAAGTGGCCTATGCCTACTACAAGGCACAGGACCAGGCCCAGGCGCTGGCCGCCGTCGAGCGCTTCATCAAGCTGCACCCGAACCATCCCAGCGTCGATTACATGTACTACCTGCGCGGCCTGATCAATTTCAATGACCAGATCGGCCTGCTGAACTTCGTGTACGAACAGGATCCGGCCGAGCGTGACCCGAAAGCCACCCGCGAGGCGTTTGCCGCGTTCAAGGCACTGGTCGACAAGTTCCCGGAAAGCAGATACACGCCGGACGCGGTCGACCGCATGAAGTACCTGATCAATGCGATGGCGGCCTATGAAGTGTACGTGGCGCGCTATTACTACCGGCGCGGCGCCTACCTTGCCGCCGCCAACCGGGCGATGGATGCGGTGCGCGAATACTCCGATTCGCCGGCCATCGAGGAAGCGCTGTGGATCATGGCGCGCAGCTATGACAAGCTGGGCAACGTGGCGCTGCGCGACGATGCGATGCGTGTCTTCAAGCTCAACTTCCCGAACAGCAAATTCCTCGACGAAGGTGCACCGAAGCCCGAGCGCAAGTGGTGGAAGTTCTGGAACGCTTCGTAAGCCCTGCTTCCGGCGCCGGGGCCGTATCGCGACTGATACGGCCCCGGCGTCGATGCCTCAGGCCGTGTTCCTCCTGAATACCCAGCGCTCGTCGTTCGACGCTTCCGGCGCGAACGCATAGCCGTCCACGTCGAACGCCTTCAGCGCTTCCGGCTCGACGATGCCGTTGACGGCCGCGTAGCGGGCCAGCATGCCGCGGGCGCGTTTCGCGTAGAACGAGATGATCTTGTACCGGCCGTTCTTGAATTCCTCGAACACGGGCGTGATGACGGGCACGTCCAGCTGCGCCGGCCGCACCGACTTGAAATACTCCTCCGACGCGCAATTGACGAGCCAGCGGGCACCCGCCGCGCGCGCCGCGCCGTTCAGCTCGCCCGTGATCAGGTCGCCCCAGAACGCATACAGATCCTTGCCGCGCGCGGTTTTCAGCCGCGTGCCCATTTCCAGGCGGTGCGGGTGGATCAGGTCCAGCGGCCGCAGCAGCCCGTACAGGCCGGACAGGATGCGCACCCGCCCCTGCGTGTAGTCGAGCTGGGGCGCGCTCAGCGTCCGGGCATCGAGGCCGTCGTACACATCGCCGTTGAAGGTCATCACGGCCTGGCGCGCATGGGCGGTATCCGTTGTCCACGCGGCATAGCGGCCCACGTTCAGCGTGGACAGCGCATCGGAAAGATCCATCAGTTCGGCCAGTTCATGCGGTGCGAACTGGCGCATCCGCTCGATCAGCTGGGCCGAGTGATCGAGGAAGACGGGGCGGGTGGCGATGTCGGTGGTGGGCGAGGTGTCGAGGTCGAGACTCTTTGCAGGGGAAAGCACTATCAGCATATGATTCGAAACTGGTTCACTCAGAAATAATTTCCCGCATGATACCTGTTTTACCCGCAACCCTCCCCGCGGCAGCCCAGCGCGTCGTCATCGACACCAATGTCTGCCTCGACCTGTTCGTTTTCCGCGATCCGCGCTGGGCCGGCCTGCTGGCGGCGATCGAAAGCGGCGCCGTCGAAGCCATCACGCGCGCCGACTGCCGGGACGAGTACCACATCGTGCTGCACTATCCGCACCTGCCGCTGGACGAAACCACCCGCGCGGCCAGCGCGGCCCGCTTCGATGCACTGGTCAAGGTCGTGGCGCCGCCGGAATCGGGGGTGCGGCTGCCGGTCTGCACCGACCGCGACGACCAGAAGTTCCTCGAACTGGCCCGCGATGCCGGCGCCGACGTGCTGATCACGAAGGACAAGGCATTGCTGAAGCTGGCGCGGCGCCTGCGCAATGCCGGCATGTTCGCCGTGATTCCGCCCGAACAATGGGCGCTCCCCGCCCCTGCCGGCGCTGCGCTAGAATGAAGGCCAACCCGTGCGCCGCAGCCGCCGATCCGCACTGACATCCACGAGCCAGCGATGAACAGCCCACTCCCGTCCGCAGCCGCCGCCACAGCCTCCACAGCCCCACCGGCCTCACCCGCCGCCGAGGCCACGCCTTTCCTGGCCACCCGCCTGCCGGCCGTCGGCACCACCGTCTTCACGCGCATGTCGGCGCTGGCGGCGCAGCACGATGCCGTCAACCTCGGCCAGGGCTTTCCCGATTTCGCCTGCGATCCCCGCCTGGTCGACCTGGTGGCCGACGCGATGCGGGCGGGGCACAACCAGTATCCGCCGATGGCGGGCACGCCGGCGCTGCGCCGCGCCATCGCGGACAAGATCGGCGCCCTGTACGGCCATGCCTATGACATGGACAGCGAAATCACCGTGACGGCCGGCGCCACGCAGGCACTGACGACGGCCATCCTGTGCGCCGTGCATCCGGGCGACGAAGTGATCGTCATCGAACCGGCCTACGACAGCTACATGCCGGCGATCGAGCTGGCCGGCGGCGTCGTGGTGCCGGTGCAGATGGTGCTCGACGAGGGCGGCTACCGCGTGCCGTGGGAACGTATCGGCGCCGCGGTGTCGCCGAGGACGCGCCTGATCGTCATCAACACCCCGCACAACCCCACCGGCAGCGTGCTGCGCGAGGCCGACATGGAAGCGCTGGCCGGCATCGTGCGCGGTACCGACATCCTGGTCCTGTCCGACGAAGTCTACGAACACATGGTGTACGACGGCCAGCCGCACGCCTCGGTCAGCCGCCACCCGGTGCTGGCCGCGCGCAGCTTCGTCGTCTCCAGCTTCGGCAAGACCTACCACACCACCGGCTGGAAGATCGGCTACGCGGCGGCGCCGGCGCCGTTGATGGCGGAGTTCCGCAAGGTCCACCAGTACAACGTGTTTTCCGTGAACGCGCCGATGCAGCACGGCATCGCGGCCTACCTGGCGGACCCCGCGCCGTATCGCGAACTGCCGGCGTTCTACCAGAGGAAGCGCGACCTGTTCCGCGCGGGCCTGGCCGGCAGCCGCTTCGAGCTCCTGCCGGCGGACGGTACCTATTTCCAGTGCGTCCGCTATGGCGCCATCTCGGACATGCCGGAAGCGGCCTTTGCCGAATGGCTGACGGCCGAGGTCAAGGTGGCGGCCATTCCCGTGTCGGCGTTCTACCGCCAGGCCAGGGAATCGGGCATCGTGCGCTTCTGCTTCGCCAAGCGCGACGAGACGCTGGGCATGGCGCTTGAACGCCTGGCGCGGATCTGACCGCCATGCAGCGGCAGCAGTCCCTGAGCGGCCTGGAAGAAGCCGACAGCGCCGACCGCACGGCGGCGCCGCCTTCGGTGCTGCGTGCGCTGAACGCGGTGCAGCACCGCCTCGACGATTTCCAGCGCGCGCCGGCGCACGGCGATCCGGCCGACCTGCGGGCAACGGCGCGAACCCTGCTGCATGCTGTCGACCTGTCCGCCGACGTCGCGCTGGCCTGCGTGCTGCGCAATCAGGTCGCCGGCAGCTACGCCATGCGCCACAGCATCGAAACCGCCGTCGTCGCGGCGCTGGTGGGACGCCGCCTGCACATGCGGCCGGCCCACCTGCTGTCGCTGGTATCGGCCGCGCTGGCCCTGCATGCGACCGGCCGCCATGCAAGGGATGACACGGCGCCGCCGGTCGCTGCGGCGGTGCACTGCACGCGCGCCGCGGAAACCGACTGGTTCGCATGCCTGCTGCTGGACCATGCGCCCGAATCCGCTGCCGAAGGCGACCTGGACGCCGCCGCCCACTTGCTGCGCATGGCCGACCGCTACTGCGCCGGCATTTCGCCGCGCAATTACCGCCGCGCGCTGCTGCCGGACGACGCCCTGGCCCGCGTGCTGGAGCAGTCGCCGGATCCGGAACTGACGGCGGCCTTCCGCGATGAGATCGGCCCGTATCCGCCCGGTACGGTGGTGCGTCTGGCCAGCGGCGAATGGGGTATCGTCGCGCATCGCGATGGCGGACATCCCGCCGTGTTCTGCCTGCGCGATGCCGAAGGCCGCACCTTCACGGTGCCGCTGCCCCGCCGCGTCGGCGCGGACAGCTGCGCCATCGCCGCCGCGCTGGGCGACGACGACAGCGAGATTCCCGTATCGATGAAGCAGGTGTGGGGCCCGCTGGCCAGCCTGTAGCCACGGGTGTTGCCTGTAAACAGGGTCCGTCCCTAATTTTAAAACTGGGGACGGACCCTGTTTTACAAGCAATGATTCCTGAAAAACAGGGTCCGTCCCCATTTTTGCGTCCACGTTTTTGAGGCAACCTTCCAGTGTGGTGCCCAGTCCGGCTAGTTCAGCTGGCCCAGCCGGCGTTCGACGAATGCCTGCAATTCAGGCGCCAGTCCGGCGTCTTTTGCTTTCTGGAAGGCGTCGCGCGCGTCGCTGCGCAGGTTGTCGGCTTGCAAGGAGATGCCCAGTCCCATCCACCACACGCCGTTGCCGGGGCGCAGGCGCAGCGCCGCCCGGTACTGTTCCGCCGCCGGGCCGTGCCGGCCCTGCTTTTGCAGCACGGCAGCCAGGAAGCCGAGGTAGTCGGCGTTGCCGGCCGCGTGGGGCAGCGTGCGCAGCAGCGTCTCGTCGGCCGCGCCGCCCCGTTCCAGCTGCAGGCGCGCCAGCACCATCGCCAGTTGCGGCTGGTTGGCATCCAGCCCGAGGCCCAGCTGCGCGTGGCGCATCGCCTCGTCGGCGCGACCGTTCTCGATCAGCAGGCCCACCAGCGTCTGGCGTGCCGCTTCATGCCGCGGGTATAGCAGCACGGCCTGTTCCAGCCCTGCCAGGCCTTCGGTTACGCGGCCGTCCTGCAGCGCGCCCAGCGCGCGGCGGTAGGCATTTTCGCCCTGCTGGCGGGACGTGAGCGTGATGCCCTGCCCGCCCTGCGTGCCGGCGCGGGGCGGCGCCGGCGATGCGGCGGCGGCGATGCGGTCGCGCTCCGCGCGCGCCAGGCGCGCCTCGCGTTCTGCCCGCGGCGCGCCGGCAATCCCGGTATTGCCGGCACGCGGTGGTGGCGATGCTTCCGCCACCGCGGCTGGCTGTGGGTGCGGCGGCACCGCGGGCGCGGCCGGTTCCGGCACCGCTGCCGCCAGGGCAGCAACCGGCTCCGCTGGCGCCGGCGGCGCAGCGGACGCCGGCGGCTCAGCGGGCGCCGGGGTAACGACTGGTGCGGCGGGCGCCGCTGCCGCGACAGCCGGCACGGCAGCAAGCGCGGGCGCCGGCGCGGCCGGTTCCCGCTGCAGCCAGTACCAGCCGGCCACGCCGGCCGCAACGACCAGCGCGCCGATGCCGGCGCCGGTTGCGATCGCGGCGCGCTGCGTGCGCTCCGCCGCGACAGGACGCACGTCGCCGCTGGAGGCCGGCCGTGCCGTGCCGCCGCGCGCATCGAGGTCCTGCAGCATCTTGTTAATTAAGCTCATCCGTCAGGCTCATGTGGTCGGGCTCGTGTTGGTCGGGCTTATGTTGGTCGGGCTCTTGTTCGCCAGGCCCATGTTGGTCAGGCTGATGCGATCGGGCGCAACCGATCCGCCATGCGGCCGCCATCATCGCGTGAACGCCAGGGTAATGCCGCCGGCGGCGGCCAGCGCAGCCGCGCTGGCCACCCATGCCCAGCGCACCGTGCGCGCGGGCCGCGCGCCGATCGTGTCGCCGGCGGCCAGGGCCACATGCCGTTTTTCCACCAGATGGCGCCCCTCCCCATAGGCCAGCATCAGCGCCTTGTGCGCCACGATGTTGACCAGCCGCGGAATGCCGCCGGTGGCGCGGTACAGGCGCTGCACCGCCGCCGCGCTGAACAGGCGTGCGCCGGTGAAGCCGGCCACGCGCAGCCGGTGCGCCAGGTAATAGTCCAGGTCGTCGCGCCGCAGTGCGCCCAGATGGTAGTGAAAGGTGATGCGCTGCGCCAGCTGCCTTATCTTCGGACTGGCCAGGTGCGCGTTCAGTTCCGGCTGGCCGAACAGGACGATCTGCAGTAGCTTGCGCTTTTCCGTTTCCAGGTTGGTCAGCAGCCGCAGCGCTTCCAGGCTTTCCAGCGGCAAGGCCTGTGCCTCGTCCAGGCACAGCACCACGTGCTTGCCGCGCGCGGCCAGTTCGAGCAGCCGGAAGGTCAGCGATTTCACCAGCTGGTGCTGGTCCACGTCGCTCGGCAGCACGATTTCCAGCTCGTCCGCCAGCGCCATCATCAGCGCGCGCGGCTCCAGGTAGGGATTCGGCACATAGGCCGTCTGGAAGCCCTCGCCCAGCGTGGCCATGAACTTGCGGCACAACAGCGTCTTGCCGGTGCCCACTTCACCGGTGATCTTGATGAATCCCTCGCCGCTGCGCGCCGCCACCAGCAGCGTGTTCAGGCCCTCCTGCGAATGGGGGCTGCCGAAGAAGAAGCTGGTGTCCGGCGTGATCGAGAACGGCAGCTCGGCCAGGCCGAAGTGGGATTCGTACATGGTCAGCGCCGCTGGAACATGTCGTTCGGCGCGATCGTCTTCATGCGGCGTTCGGCGTCCTGCAGGTCTTCGTTCCAGCCGCCGGCGGCATCGACGATCGTCGGCCTGATCAGCACGACCAGCTCGCGCTTGTCGATCACGTCCGCCGTGTTGCGGAACAATGCGCCCAGCACGGGAATGCTGCCCGCGCCGGGCACCTGGGACCGGTCCGACGTCGTGGCCTGCCGCATCAGGCCGCCGATCGCGACCACCTGGCCGTTCTGGCCGCGCACCATGCTGTCCATCTCCGAGGTGACCGAGGCCGCCAGCGGCAGGTTCAGGGCGCCGGCGCTGCCCAGGTTGATACTCTTGGTCACGGTCGAGACCTGGCTCACGGACGGGTGCACGTGCAGCGTGATGTTGCCGGCATCGTCGATCTGCGGCGTGACGTCGAGCACCACGCCGCTGAAGAACGGCTGCAGCGTGACGTTCGGCGTGACCGTGCCGCCGCCGGCCGCGTTGGTGGTCGTCGTGGTGCTGACGCCGGTGACGAAGAACTCGTCGGTACCGACCTTCAGCACGGCCTTCTGGTTGTTCATCGTTGCAATGCGCGGGCTGGACAGCACGTGCACGGTGCCCTGCTGTTCGAGGAAGGTAATCAGCGCGGCGAAATTACTGGTCTGGAACGCCAGCCCGAACACGGAGCCTACGGCCTCGGCGGCGGCACCGATCGCGTGGCCGCTCTGCGCGGCGATCGCGGCCGGGCCGCTGCTGCCGATCTGGGGCGGCGCCACGCCTGGTGTGCTGCCGGCCGGCAGCGGCGCCAGCGTCGTGCCGGGCTGCAGCACGCCGGCGGACAGCTTGCTGTTGCCGTTGCGGGCAAACGCGGCCCAGTTGATGCCGCTCTGGTAATTGCGGTTGAGCTGGACTTCGAGGATCTTTGCCTCGAGGATCACCTGGCGTTCCACCGCCAGTTGCGTGGCACTCAGGTAGCGTTCGATGTTGCGCAATTCGTCCGGCATCGCGCGCACGAGAATGACACCCGACTGCGGCGTGATGATCACGTTGCGTCCGCCTTCGCGGCTGCCGATGATCGCCTCCAGCGACTGCTTCAGGTCGCCCCAGAAATCGTTGCGCGACAGCGTCGTCACGCTGGCGGAATCGCGCAGGCGGCCGCCGCTGCCGTCCTGCGAATCGCTGCCCTGGCCGCCATTGCTGCCGTTGCCGCGCGGCTGGCTGCCGTTGTTGTTGTTGCCGCTGCCGTTGCCGTTGTCGCCGTTGCCCTGGTTGTTGACCTGGTCCGCCACCGACGTCGACGACACCCGCAGGTTCGACATGCCCATCCGCTGCGCGGTCAGGTAGTTCACCTGGAACATCCGCGTCTGGATCGTCAGCGGGCGGATATAGATCCGCGTACCGTCCACCCGGTAGTCGTAGCCGTACAGTTCGCGCACCGCGTCCAGCGCCTCGAACAGCGTCACGTCCTTCAGGTTGGCGGAAATCGTGCCGCTCACTTCCGGCGACACCAGCATGTTGTAGCGGGTGCCGGTCGCCACGGCATTGAAGAACTGCTGCGCCGGCACGTTGTTGAAGGCGACGTCGAAGCGTTCCTCCAGCACCGTGCGCGCCTTCGGCATCTGCCCGGCAAGCTGGCCGGCCGGCGGCAGCAGCGCGTCCGCCACCGCCTGCGGTGCGGCCTGCGGCTTGCGCACCGCCGCGAGTTCGGCATTGATCGCGTCGTAGGTGTCGCGCCGCGGCACGCTGCAGGCGGCCAGGGAAATCAATGTGCCCGCAACGATCGCGGCCTTCAGGGTCTTGTGCATGGTCGTTCTCATGGATGCTTCGCCGGCGCCTTGCCGGCCTGCGGATACAGTTTCAGTTCGGTGGTCCGGCTGCCTTCGCGCAGGATCACCCGGTCGCCGCGGATATCGGCCAGTATGGCACGGCCGACGCGTTCGCCGCGCCGCACGATGCGGCCATCGATCACGGCGACTTCGCGGCCGCTGCCCGCGCCGACCAGGACCGACTGCAGCGTCGGCCCGCGCGGCGCCGCCACGGACTGCGCCGCATCGGCCGGCAGCAGCATCGAAGCGGCTGGCGGCCGCGTCGGATCCTGTAGTGCCTGCGCGCCGGCCGGCAGGGCCGCGAACAGGATTGCGCAAAGGATTGCGCAAGGCAGCAGTTTCATAACGTCATCCACCTGTCGTCGAGGCTCAGCGTGTACAGCGTCAGTGTCAGCTGGGCCCGGGGATACGCCTGCGCGGCGAGCTCGGCGCGGCCCCACAGCAGTTGCGTGGGCAACGCCTGCAAGGCCTCCATGTAGTCGATCATGTGCAGGTAACTGCCCTGCAGCACGAGTTCGACGCCGTGCCGGTAAAGCACTTCGCGCGGCTTGCCGCCAGCCGGTGTCCCGGGCGCATTGGCCGCACCATCGGGCACCGCCACAGGTGTCGGGCCGGCCGCTTCGCTGAGCCCGCTAACGGGCAGCGATCGCAGCGACACCAGTTTCAGGTTGCGGTTGGCCGCCACCAGGCGTTGCAGCATCGGCACCATCTGTTCGGCCACGACCAGGCCGGTGCGCATGGCCTGCAGGTCGGTGCGCAGCCTGTCGCGTTCGATACGCAGCGCCGCCAGCTGCGCCAGCGCGGCCGCGTTCGGGTCGGCCTGGAACGCGCGCTGCTTCGCCGCGAGTTCGGCTTCCATGCCCAGTGCCTCGGCCTGCTGCGCCGCCAGCTCGGCGCGCAGCCGCTCCTGCCGGGCCAGCAGCGGTGCCAGCACCAGCCACAGCGCATACGCCAGCACGGCCAGCGCGGCCACGCACACCAGCACGCGCTCGCGCAGTGCCAGCGCATTGATGCGCGCGGCCAGTTTCCGCCATTGCTGCTTCATTGCGCTGCCTCCACATGCGACTGCAGGGTGAATTCAACGAAGGGCGCCGCCACCGGCCCCGCGGGTGCGGCCGTGGCCGGTGCCTGGGTTGCCGGTGCGACCATTGGCGCTGCCACGCCTGCCGGCACGCCCGCTTCGGCCGGCGGCGCGATGGTCAGCGCGGCAAATGTCTTGCCGTGGAACGCCGGGCGGTTCTGCAGCTGCGCGATATAGCCCGGAATGGCCGCGGCCTGCAGCGAACGGCCCCGTACTTCGATCTCGTGGCCGGCACCGGCGATGCGCAGGCCCGTCAGCCAGACACCCGGCACGGACTGTTGCGCCAGGGCGCGGAAATAACCGGCATAGCCTGCATGGTTGCCGATACGGCCGCCGCGCAGCACACTGTCGGCCTCGCGCAAGGCCGCGATCTCGGCCTGCATCTGCGCCAGCTGGGTATCGAGCCCGGGATCTTTCGGCCGCGGCACGAGGCGCGCAATGGCTTCGGCCTGCGCTGCCTGCTGGGTGGCCAGGATGGCCTTGCCGGCGGCGACCCTGCGCTCGAGCTCCCGGGCCTCCTGGCTGGCGTAGGCGATGGCGATACCCATCCCGACCGCCGCCGCGCCGAGCAGGGAAGCCATCGATTGCGCGGTGAAGCGCTTTCTCTGCGTCCGGAACGCCGGATTGAACAGGTTGATCTGCTGGCTCAACGATTCACCTCGTCCACCCGCAATGCCGCGCCCAGCGCCAGGAAGCACCGCTGCTGCTGCACCGTGTCATGCGCATCGGCCAGCTCGCCCAGGTCGAACAGATCGGCCAGGTCGAGCTGTTCGACGGGGATGTACAGGTTGGCGGCAAGGCATTCGAACAGGCCCGGCGCGCCGGTCGGCGCCAGCGTCAGCCGGGCCGTCGTGATGAAATTGAACTGCCGCTCGAAGTGATCGAGTGAACGCTGCAATTCGAGGGTGATCCGGTCGTGGATCGCCGTGCGGCGCTCTTCCGGCGCGTCGCGCAACTGCTCCAGCGTGATGTCGATGCGGCGTGCCAGGTACAGTTCGCCCTTGTAGCTGATCGTCAGCAGCCCGCCCTGTGCGTCGAATGACAGCAGGGCCTGGCCGCGCCCTTCGGGCTCGAGCAGCGCAGACACGTTACGCTGCGCCATCTCGGGAATGTCGATCACCGCCAGCGGCACGCCGGCGCGCTGGAACAGGCGCTGGCGTTCGCGGATCAGGCTGTTGGGAGCGGCCACCGCGAACAGCGACTGGCTCTGCGCGGTCGCCGCGCGCTCGACCGGGATATCGAGAATGTCGATCGCCGCTTCGTCGACGGGAAAATCGACCAGGTCCTTGAGGCGCCAGCGCACGGCGGTCCGGCGCTCGTCCTGCGGCACGTTGGGCGCTTCGACCGACAGCAGCTGGTACTCGCCCGGCCCGAGCAGCGTCGCGCAGCGATAGCGCGCGGCACCGAGTTCCTTGCCCAGCTTTTCCAGGACGGCCGGGCGTTCCGCCGGCAGCGCGGCAGCGAACTTCGCGAGAACCGCGGGCTTGCCCTGCGCAGGCGTGCGCACCGATACAGCCTGGATGCCGTCGCCCGACAACGCCACGGCCAGCAAGCCGTCCACTTTTCGTACCCTGGAGAAAAATCCCATTCCTGCGAGCCTGGCTGCACCAGCTGGGCTATTCGTTGTGAATGACCGGCCATCTTAGCCTCTATAGGGGAAATTCGCCATTCCGCAGGCGAAATTCCACCCTGCGTGTCTCATACTGGACGCACACGTAAATTTCCGTACGGCACCGTCTTGACATATTTGGATCGTGCATGCTTTGATTCGGCATGTATCTACTGCACCGTTACCGTTCCTGGCTGTTGGCCTTTCTTGCAAGCTGGTGCGCCCTGTCCGCGCTTGCCGCGACACCGACCCCCAACCCCCAGGCCAGGAGTTACAACATCCCGGCGGACCTCAACAAGCTGTTCAGCAACCTGCAGTATCCATGCACGTCGTCGGGCTCCGTCTACACCTGCCAGGGCAACCCGACGATCGACAAGGAGAGCATCCTCAATATCACGGCGCCGATCACCCTGCGCATCGTCGGCACGTTCAGTGCCAACGCCCCGTTGTTCGTCAGGGTGCCGAGCGCGTCGAATCCCTTTTATTTCCAGATCGACGGCAACTTCAATACCAATGCGCCGATGGACATCAAGGCCGCGTACCTCGATGTCGGCGGCACCTTTGCGACAAGCAAGGACGTCACCATCACGGCCAATATCCGCGTCGGCGCCCAGATGGCGATACGCAGCGACACGATCGTGTATGGCGACGTGACGGCCGGCAGCGAGATCACGATCGAGGGTAACTCGGTCGTTTATGGCAAGTGCACGGCGCCATACGGGAACTATCCGCCGAAATGCACCGGTGCGGCGCCGCCGCCGGCCGCCAGCGCACTGCACCACGTGCGCCTGGTGCATACCGGCAGCGCCGCCACCTGCACACCGGCGCTCATTACCGTGCATGCCTGTGCCGGCGCCGACAGCGGCAGCAGCTGCACCGCCTATACCGCCGGCGTCAGCGGCACGGTCAGCGGTGGCGGCGTTTCCGCGGCCTTCTCGATTCCATCGGGATCCTCCTCGGCCACCGCGTCGCTGGCCGTCACCACGCCCGCCACGGTCACGCTGGCCGCCAGCGGTTTCACGGCATCCTCTTCCCCCATCCATACCTGCTGGAACGGCAGCTCGGCCAGCTGCTCGCTGGCCTTTGCGGACAGCGCGCTGCTGCTGTCTGTCCCCGACCACAAATCCGGGGTTGCCACCGACTTCACCGTCAGGGCGGTCAGGAAGAGCGACAAGGCCAATGTCTGCACGCCGGCCTTCCAGGGCGCGCGCGCCATCCGCTTCGCCTGCTCGTACAGCAACCCGACGACCGGCACGAAGGCGCTGGCCATCGGCGCCAAGGGCGGCGCGGCAACCAGCCTGGCATGCGCCAGCGGCACCACCACATCGCCAACACTGACGTTCGATTCATCCGGCAGCGCGTCGGGCACGCTGACCTATGCCGACGCGGGCGCGCTTGGCCTCACGGCAACCGATCCGGCCACGTCGATCACCGGCACGGATACCTTCATCGTCGCGCCCTACCGGCTGGCCTTCACGAAAACACCGGCACTGGCATCGCCGGTTCGGGCCGGCACGGCGTTCACGGTGAACGTGGCGGCACAGAACAGCAGCGGCGTGGCGACCCCGAACTTCGGCAAGGAGACGACGCCCGAGACGGTCAGCATCGCGATCGTGCTGTCCCGGCCCGCCACGTCCGATGGCGGCGTGGCGGGCGAAACCCGCAATGGCGCCAGCACCAGTGTCGCCGCCGGCGTTGCCAGCGCCACGCCGTCCTGGACCGAAACCGGCATCGCCAGCCTGACGGCAAGGCTGACCTCGGACGGCTACCTGGGCTCCGCGCAGGTGCCGGCCAGCGCCACGGCCGCCGAAGTGCTGTACTCGATTCCGGACCATTACGATGTCGCAATAACAGCCCCCGAAGCACGCAAAGTATCTGTTCCAGGGAATGCCATGACGAAGCTGCCATGGTGGTATTCGTCCCAGCCGATCGGCGACGTGACGATCACCGCACGCGAGTACAACGGCGGGCCCACCACCAATTTCGGCAAAGAACTGGACACCGGTGGCACCGATGGCACGGTGACGCTGGTCGCCACCTCTGCCAGCACCCCGGCCGGCACGCTGGCGAACCACACCCGCAGTACCAGCCAGTTCAGCGGCGGCGTTGCCAGGCCGGCGCCCGAATACAGCTTGCCAACGCTGGAGACCGCGCCGCGTGTCGTTGCGCTGGCTGCCAAAGGCATCGGCGAACTCGACACGGACAGGGCGGGCACCGCCGGCAGCGTCATTATCCGCAGCGGCCGGCTGCTGCTCTCGCGCGCCACCGCGGGCGCGCTGGCAACCACCGCCCAGATGCCGGTCACCGCGCAGTACTGGAGCGGCACATCGTGGGTCAAGAACGGCGACGACAGTTTTACCGCCTTCCCGGCGGGTTCCGCGGGCGTGTCGCAAGACGGCGCAAAGCTCGACGGCGCAGGCATCGGTGCGGCCAAGCTCGCCAGCGGCAGCGGCTACCTGACAGTCAGCCGGCCAGCCACCGGCAAGGCCGTGCTGAACGTCGCGCTCAACCTGGGGGCCGGCGCGGCCGATGCATCGTGCCTGGCGGTGCACCCGGCCAGCGCTCCCGGCCGCCACTACTGGCTGCGCAGCCGGTATGGCGATTGCAGCAACCAGGCCGATCCGTGGGCACCGGTGGTGTTCGGCGGCGCCAGGCCGGAAAGCCGTGCCATCGTCCATGTCCGCGAGGTCTACAATTGAACGCCCGCGCGCACGGCTTCACGCTGGTCGAACTGGTCACCGTGATGATCCTGCTCGGCGTGCTGGCGGCCGTGGCGGTGCCGCGGCTGATGAGCGGCGGCGGCGTTTCCAGCACGGTGTTCCGTGCCGATGTCGTCAGCGCGCTGCGCTACGCGCAGAAGGCCGCCGTCAGCCATCGCCGCATCGTCTGCGCCACGGTCTCGGCCAGCGCGGTCACGCTGCGCATCGCCAGCACCAACCCGCCGGCGCCCGGCACCCCGGCCCTGTCCTGCGATACCGACCTGCCCAGCCCGGACGGCACTCCATACGCCAGCCGCGATGCCGGCGTGACCGCGGGCGGCCTGCTGGGCACGCTGTATTTCCGGCCCGACGGCACGGTCGTCAACGCCGGCGGCACCGTTGCCGGGAACATCACCATCACCAGCGAGGCGGCGGTGCGGATCGACGGGCTGACCGGCCATGTCGAATAAGATGTCGAACAATATGGTGAAAAGCATATTGAACCAGCGCGCCCGGGGCATGACCCTGATCGAACTGATCGTCGCCATCATGATCGTCGGCATCGGCGTCGGCGGCGTGATGATTGCCTTCACGTCGGCAGTGCGCAGCAGCAGCGACCCGGTGCTGCAGAAGCAGATGATGGCGGTTGCCGAAGGCATGATGGAAGAGATCCGCCGCATGCCCTTCGCCGTCGCGGCCCCCGCGCCATCCGCCGGCTGCGCGCGCACGACCTTCAACGACGTGCGCGACTACCACGGCTATGCGACGACGGGCATCTGCGACGTCAACGGCACGACCATCCTGCCAGGCATGAACGTGCAGGTCACGGTAGCCGATGCCGCCGAGCTGACCGACGTGGCGGCCGCCGACCGGCTGAAGATCACGGTCGCAGTGACACGCGGATCGGACACGGTCAGCCTGGTGGGCTGGCGCACCAACTTCGGAAAGCAGCAGCAATGAAACAGCGCGGATTCACGCTGGTCGAACTGATCGTGGTGATGGTGGTCACCGGCGTGCTGGCGGCCGGCCTCGTCGTGTTCTTCCGGCCCGCCCTCGAGAATTACGCGATGGCCACGCGCCGTGCCACGCTGACCGACCTGGCGGACGGCGCGATGCGCACGATGATGCGCGACGTGCGCTCGGCCGTCCCCAATTCGATCCGCCAGCCGAATGCCCAGTGCTTCGAAGTGGTGCCGACGTCGGCCGGCGGCCGGCTGCGCATCGGCGCCGACAGCGCCGCCGGCGGCACCAGCAGGCCGCTCGATACCTACCAGCCGGCCACGGAACTCGACGTCATTTCCATCCTGCCGGCCGCGCCGGCGGTGGGCGACTGGCTGGTGGTCGGCAACCAGGTGCCGGAAGATCTGTATACGCTGGCCAGTGCCGCCAGGATCGCCTCGGTCGCGGCGGCGCCGGCATCGTCCTCGCCATACGCGCTCGGCGCATGGCGGATCGGCATCGCCACCAAGCAGTTCCCGCCGGGCTATGAAGGCGGCAGGTTCGTGGTGGTGCCCGATGCCCAGAAAGCGGTGTTTTATTCCTGCGCCAATGCCGGGGTCGATGCGAACGGCACCGGCACGGGCACGCTGTACCGCTTCTCCGGCTACGGCTTCGACGCCGCGGCGCCGTCGGCCTGCAAGGCGCCGGCGGCGGATACCGCCGTGCTGGCCAGCCGGGTCGCCCTGTGCGAATTCACCTACGATCCGAATCCCGGTTCCCAGCAGGCCGCCGGCTACATGCAGATGCGCCTGCGCCTGTCGGACCGCGGCGACGACGTCGACCTGCTCTACGGCGCCTACGCCGACAACCTGCCATGACCAGACCACGCAATCAGCCACGCATCACGCCAGGCATCACGCCAGGCATCACGCCAGGCATTATTCCGAGAATCACGCCACGGCGCAGGCAGCAGGGCTTCGGCTATATCGCCGCGGTGCTCGTCCTCGTCGCACTGGGCGGGCTGGCGCTGGCCGTCATGCGCATCAGCACCACCCAGCAGGCCACCAGCACGATGGACCTGCAATCGGCGCGTGCCGACCAGGCCGCGCGCGCGGGTATCGAGTGGGGGCTGTACCGGGCGCTGGTCAGCGACACCTGCTTGCACGGCGTGATCACTGTCGCAGGCTTCCGCGCCTCGGTGACCTGCGCGCAAACGGCCTTCAGCGAAGTGGACGCGGCAACAGGACAGGCGGTCGTGAAGAACCTGTACCGGATCGAGGCGACGGCCTGCAACGCCGCCGCCTGCCCGGGCAATGCCGCGGCGGTGGCGACACCGGAGTACGTGGAAAGAAAAAGGTCCGCGACGGCTTGCGCCGTGGCGGACCTTAACAAGAGCGCCTGCGAGTGAGCAGGCGCCCGCCAGATTGGATTAGCAGCCGGCGACTGCCGGTACTGCCGTCACGACCGGTGCGGTGGTGTCGGTTGCCTGCGTGTACTTGATGAAGCAGGTACTGGCCTTGGCCGTTCCGGCAACGCTCTTCGGCATGACGGCGATGTCCTTGTCCGTGGTCACCGGGCCCTTCGTGGTGTCGGCGTTGACGCCAACGATAACGTCGAAATCACTGTTTACGCCGGCAGCTTCGAGGAATTTGGCGCTGGCAGCGGGATAGCCCGACACATAGTCGACCGTCACGTTCTCGAACGTGTACGAGCTCGTCGGTTTCAGCAGGTACTGGCCGCGTGCCATCGACGTGGCCGCCACCAGCGCACCGCGTGCACCGCCCAGCGCCGCGACCCGCGCATCCGCACCCATGTTCACGAACTTCGGCAGCGCCGTCGCCGCGAGAATGCCGAGGATCACGATCACGACGATCAGTTCGATCAGCGTGAAACCGCCCTGGCGTTGTTGGGAAATCCGGGCGTAGGTCTGCTGGTTCATTAATTCTCTCTCCGTACTGCACCGGATCGACGGTGCGATTGATGTGATGGCAGGCAGTTCGCTGCCCGGCGGCTTGTATCCCACAAGCAAGTACATTTTACTGTGAAATCTCAAAAACTTTCCACACGGCACAAAGAATTTTGTCCTGAACGAGAGTTTTTCGCCGTTTTGCAACGCGACAATAAGACCCTTGCGACAATGGCAGTACAGCCTGTCACCGCCGCATCGACGCCTGGCCGAGATCCCAGATCGGCAGGAAGATGCCCAGCGCCAGCACCAGCACCATCAAGCCGAGGAATACGATAAGGATCGGTTCGATCTGGGCGGACAGCGTCTTCAGTTCATAGTCCACCTCGCGCTCGTACATCTGGGCGATTTCGTCCATCAGGTCGTCCAGCGCGCCGGTCTCCTCGCCCACGGCGATCATCTGCAGCACCACCGGCGTAAACACGTTGGCGGCCGTCGCCGTGCGCAGGATGCTTTCGCCCCGCTCGACGCCGTCGCGCATCTGCTCGATGCGGAATGCCAAGTAGGCGTTGTCGGCGGTCTGCGACACCACGGCCAGGGTTTGCACGATCGGCACGCCGCTGCGCGCCGACAGCGCAAAGCCGCGCGCGAAGCGGGCCATCGTCGCCTTCAGGATGATCTTGCCGGCGACCGGCATGCGCAGCTTGAGCCGGTCCCAGTCGAAACGGCCCTTTGCCGTCTTCAGCCATGAACGGAAGCCCAGCACGGCCAGCACGGCCGCGCCGGCCATCGCCGGCCAGTGGGCCACCGAGAAATTCGACGTGCCGAGCAGGATGCGCGTCATCAGCGGCAGTTCGGCGTTCAAGCTGGCGAATACCCGAGCAAAGGAAGGGATCACGAACAGGTTGACCACGGCCATCGCCACCACGATGGCGGCGACCACGAAGGTCGGGTAGCGCAGCGCGGTCTTGACGCGCTGGCGCATGTCGCGGTCGAACTCGAGGTGATCGAACAGGCGCAGGAACACGGCATCGAGCCGGCCCGTCATTTCCCCCACGCGCACCATCGACAGGTAAAAATTGTTGAAGACGGCGGGATGGCGGCGCATCGCCGCCGACAGTTCGCGGCCCGCGTCGAGCGATTCGCGCAGGTCGCGGATGACCTGGGCGAACGAGCGGTTCACGGCCGACTCCTGCAGCCCGGCCAGGCCGCGCATGATCGGCACGCCCGACTTCAGCAGCGTATACAGCTGGCGGCTGAACAGCTGCACATCCATGTCGGTGACCTTCGGCCGCGTCAGCCGCTGCCACAGGCTTTCGCCGCCCGCGGCGGCCTTGGCCGGCGCGCGGGTGGGTGCGATCTCGACCGGCGTGGCGCCCGAGCCCATCAGCTGTTCCGCCACGGCCGCCGGATCGGCGGCCTCCAGCACCCCCTGCAGCAGCTCGCCGCGCTTGTCGCGCGCCCTGTACGCGAAATAAGGCATCAATCCTCTTGCTGGTTACTGATCCGCATCGCTTCGGCGATGGTCGTGCGGCCCTGCACCACGAGCTGCACGCCATGCCGGCGCAGCGTCTGGCCGGCCATTTCCCTGGCCGCCACCTTCAGGAAATGCCCCGGGTCCGGATCGTTGGCGGCATCGACGACGGCCGTCGTCATTTCCAGCAGCTCGTACACCCCGGTCCGGCCCCGGTAGCCCATGCCGTTGCAGTGCGAGCAACCCTTGCCGTGGAAATAGCGCGCCATGTCGACCTTGTCGTTCAGTTCCAGGCTCAGCCATTCGCGCTCCGACGGCGTCGGCGTGTACGGTTCCGTGCAGCTTTCACAGATGACGCGCACCAGCCGCTGCGCCAGCACCGCCTGCAGCGAACTGGCCACCATGTAGCGCGGCACGCCCATGTCCATCAGGCGCAGCGGCGTGCTGGCGGCATCGTTGGTGTGCAGCGTGGACAGCACCAGGTGGCCCGTCATCGCGGCGCGCAGGCCGATCTGGGCGGTTTCCTGATCGCGCATCTCGCCCACCAGCACCACGTCCGGGTCCTGCCGCAGCGCCGAGCGCAGCACGCGGGCAAAGTCCAGCTCGATCTTTTCGTTGACCTGCACCTGGTTGATGCCGGGCAGCCGGTACTCGACCGGGTCTTCCACCGTGATCAGCTTCTTCTCGACGGAATTCAGCTCGGCCAGCGCGCTGTACAGCGTGGTGGTCTTGCCGGAGCCGGTCGGCCCGGTCACCAGCACCAGGCCGTTCGGGCGCTGCACGATGGCGCGGAATTTCTCCATCAGCGGGCGCGGCATGCCGATCGCGTCGAGCCGCAGGTTGGTGCTGCCCTGCGACAGCAGACGCATGACGATCGATTCGCCGTACTGCGTGGGCATGGTCGAGATACGCACGTCGATCCGGGTGTTCTTCACGCGCACGGCGAAGCGGCCGTCCTGCGGCAGCCGCTTCTCGGAAATGTCGAGGTCGGACATCAGCTTCAGGCGCAGCGCCAGCGCCGGCGCGATCTTGATGTCGGCCTGCGTCTGCAGGTGCAGCACGCCGTCGATGCGGAAGCGGATATGCAGGCGGTTTTCCTGCGGCTCGATGTGGATGTCCGACGCGCGCACCTGGGCGGCATCGTCGAACACCGACTGCAGCAGCTTCACCACCGGCGCTTCTTCCAGGCCCGGGTTGGCGGCCAGCGCGCCGAAGTCGACGGAGACGTCGCCCATCTCCTCTTCCAGCTCGCGCGCCAGGTCGGTGATGTCCTCGGTGCGGCGGTAGATGCGGTCGATCGCGGCCAGCACCTCGGTCTCGTTGACCACCGCCAGTTCGACGTTCTGCTTGACGATGCGGGCGATCTCGTCATACGCGAACAGGTCGGTCGGGTCGGAGATGCCCACCAGCATGCCGGCATCGCGCTGTTCCAGCACCAGCGCGCGGAAGCGCCGCGCCTGCGTTTCGGGCAGCAGGCGCACCAGGTCCGGGTTGATGTTATAGAACTTGAGGTTAATGTACGGAATGTTCAGCTGGCGCGCCAGCGCGCCGGCGATCTGTTCTTCCGTTACATACCCGCTGTCGATGAAGACGCGGCCCAGCTTGCGGCCGCTGCGCTTCTGCTCCGCCAGCGCCAGGCCGAGCTGCTCCTCGGACAGCAGTTTCTGCTGTACCAGAATTTCCCCGAGCCTTACTTTTTCCGGCCTTGCCATATACGCGCGTCCCTCACCTTGAGATTGATCAAGCTTAACGGTGCATTGTAGATCGAATTATTGCCCACAAGCTAGAAACCCTGCCGTGCCACTGGCGGACGGCGTCGGTTCTTTGCTACAGTGGCGAATCGTCAATGTCACAATCCCATCGCATGTCCGAAACCGCCTTGTGCTTCCGGCACGTCGCCAGGCACCAAAGTGGCCAGGCCGTGCTGGCCGGCGTCGACCTGGAACTGGCTCCCGGCGAAATCCTCGGCCTGGCCGGCATCAACGGCGCGGGCAAGACCACGCTGCTGCGCTGCCTGCTGGATTTTTGCGCGCTCGACGGCGGCGCCATCGCGATCTTCGGCGTGCCCCATACCCGGCCGGCCGCGCGGCAGCCGCTGGCCTACCTGCCCGAGCGCTTCAGTCCGCCCGCGCATCTCACCGGCGGCGAATTCCTCGCGCACGTGCAGGCCCTGCACGGCCAGCGCCCCGATCCGGCGGCCACCGCGGCCATGCTGGCGGCACTGGAACTCGATGGCGCCGCGCTGCGCCGCACCGCGCGCCACTATTCGAAAGGCATGACCCAGAAACTGGGCCTGGCCGGCACGCTGCTGCTCGACAAGCGCCTGTACGTGCTGGACGAGCCGGCCAGCGGCCTCGACCCGCAGGCACGCGCCCTGTTCAAGCGTGCCGTGCTGGCCAGGCGCGCGGCCGGCGCCGCCGTGCTGCTCACCTCGCATGCGCTGGCCGACATCGCCGAACTGTGCGACCGCATCGCCATCCTGCATGGCGGCCACATCCGCTTCGACGGCACGCCGGCGGCGTGTATCGCCCGGTTCGGCGCCGCCGATCTCGAAGCTGCCTTCCTGGACGCGGTTGCATGATGTACTTTACGCACTTCGGCCTGCGCCAGGCGCCGTTCTCGATCACCCCGGACCCGGCGTTCTTTTTCGGTGGCAATACGCGCGGCGACATGCTGGCGGCGCTGCTGTATGCGGTGGCGCATGGCGAAGGCATCATCAAGGTCACCGGCGAGGTCGGCAGCGGCAAGACCATGCTGTGCCGCATGCTGGAACGCCGCCTGCCGCCGCATGTCGACGTGCTGTGGCTGGTCAACCCGAACCTGGCGCCAGGCGAAGTACCGTACGCGATCGCCGCCGAACTGGGGCTCGATGCCTCGGGCGGGCGCGGCGACCAGGTACTGCGGCAGCTGAACGACGAACTGATCGCGCGCCACGCCGCGGGCCGCCAGGTGGTGCTGCTGGTCGAGGAAGCCCAGGCCATGCCGCTGGAATCGCTGGAAGCGGTGCGCCTGCTGACAAACCTGGAAACGTCGCGCCACAAGCTGCTGCAGATCGTCCTGTTCGGCCAGCCCGAGCTGGACACCCACCTGGCCTTGCCGCGCATGCGCCAGCTGGCCGAGCGGATCACGCACAGTTTCTTCGTGCCTGCCCTGCCCCCAGGCCAGGTGGGCACATTCCTGGCTTTCCGCCTGCGCACGGCAGGCCATCCCGACGGCGCCCTGTTTACCGCGGACTCAACGCGGCGCATCGCGCGCGCCTCACGCGGTATCATTCGCCGTATCAACATCCTTGCGGACAAGGCGCTGCTCGCCGCGTATGCGGACGATGCCGCCACCGTGCAGGTCCGCCACGTGCGACTGGCCGAGCGCGAATGCGGGTTTGCACAGGCGCGTTCGGCAGTGTTCCGGCCCGCGCGCCGCATTGTCGCGGCTGCCCTCATGATGGCGACGTTGGCTGCACTGATCGCGGCGATAGCCCTCTGATCGCGCTAGCATTTGCACATCCGTTCGATTTATAAGATTATGATCGGCCCTGAAATCCTCCATCCGGCAAACAGAACAATGAAAAAAGTCGCGGCCACCCTGTTTTGTTCGCTGCTCGGCGCGTGCGCCGCGCCCAGGCTGCCCGTGTCGCCGGCCCATGTCAGCGAGGCACCGCGCCCCGCCGGCACGATTCCCGAGCCCGTGCAGCGCAGCGGCGCGCTGCCGCCACCGCGCGCGGCCGCCAGGGCCGAGACCTTCAGTGTCACTGTGCACCGCGCACCGGTCGAATCGGTGCTGTTCGCGCTGGCGCGCGACGCGGGCATGAACGTCGACGTGCACCCGGCAATCACCGGCGTGGTCACACTGAACGCGCTCGACCAGACCTTGCAGCAGTTGCTGGACCGGATCGCCCGGCAGGTCGACATGCGCTACGAGATCGACGGCGCCACGCTGCTGGTGCTGCCGGACGACGCGCACTGGCGCAGCTACCGCATCGACTACGTCAACATCGCCCGCACGACCAACAGCAACGTCAGCATCGCCACGCAGATCTCCACCACTGGCGGCGGCGGCGCCGGGACCAGCTATACCGGATCGAACAGCGGCACCGGCACGATCGCCGGCGCCGGCACTTCGCTCCAGCAGGGCAGCAACAATTCGACCACTTCCGTGGCGAACCGGGCCGACAACAACTTCTGGTACAACCTCGAGAAGAACATCCGCGACATGCTGCGGCCGACCAACCTGAACGATCCGCTGGCGGACCCGCTGGCGCAGCTGCGCGAGCAGACCTCCATGCAGGGCCAGCAGACCGGCCAGGGGGCGGTACAGCAGCCGGGCCAGCAGACCGGCCAGCCCGGCCAGCCCGGCCAGCCCCAGGGCCAGCAGAACATGGGCCAGGCTGGCCAGTACGGCACGGCGCAACCTGGCGCCTACCAGCCCGCGTTCACGCCGGCCGCCGGCGCCACGCAGCCGGCGGACGCCAGTTATCCCGGCGTGCAGGCCAGCACCGCGCAGGGCCGCGCGGCGCAGCGCAATGCCCCGAATGTGATCGTCAATCCGGAAGGCGGCATCGTCACCGTGCGCGCCACCGGCCGCCAGCATGACAAGGTGCGCGAATTCCTCGATACGCTGCAGGCCGCCGCCAAGCGGCAGGTGATGATCGAGGCCACGATCCTCGAGGTGCGCCTGTCCGACCAGTACCAGCAGGGCATCAACTGGCAGCGCATTGCCAGCGGCGGCGCCACGTTCGGCCAGGGCAATCCGGACCTCGCCATCGGCCCCCTGACCGGGGAGAACCCCAACAGCGGCGGCATGTTCCGCCTGACCTACTTCAATCCGATGAGCGCCATCGGCAATATCAAGACAGCGATCCAGCTGCTCGAATCGTATGGCAAGGTGCATGTGCTCTCCAGCCCCAAGCTCTCCGTGCTGAACAACCAGACCGCGCTGCTGAAAGTCGTCGACAACAGCATCTTCTTCACGCTGAAAGTCACCCCGGCCGTCACCAATTCCTCGGGCGGCGTGGCGGCCCCGGCCACCTATGAATCGCGCGTGGAAACGGTGCCGGTCGGCTTCGTGATGAGCGTGACGCCGCAGATTTCCGGCGACGGCGAAGTGACGCTGAACGTGCGGCCCACCATCACGCGCGTGGTCGGCGAAGTGGAAGACCCGAACCCGGAACTGCGCCGGCTGAACGTGAAGAGCACGGTGCCGGTGATACAGGCCCGTGAACTGGAGTCGGTGATGAAGCTGCACAGCGGCCAGACCGCGGTGATGGGCGGGCTGATGCAGGACTCGGTGGACAATTCGCGGGATGGCCTGCCGCTGCTGTCGCGCGTGCCCCTGCTCGGCAACCTGCTGTCCTATCGCGACGAGAACGTCTCGAAGACCGAACTGGTGATCTTCCTGCGCGCCGTCGTGGTGCACGACGCCAGCATGGACGGCGACTACAGGGAACTGCGCTACCTGTTGCCCGGCAAGGAACCACTGGGCCAGACACCTTATGGCCCCACCGCGGGCCCAACCGAGCCGACGGTGTCGCCATGAGCCTGCTGATGCAAGCGTTGAAGAAGGCCGAACGGGCCCGGCAAAGCGGCCTCCAGGAAGAGGACATGCCGGACGAGACAGTCGAGGACGGCCACGTTCCTTCCCGGCAGCCTGGCGATGACGCGGGACCCGGCGCGCACCTGCCGGAGACGCCGGATGCGCCGGACGCGCCGGATGCGGCGGATGCGGCGGATGCGCCGCATGCTCCGCTTGCGCCGGCCGGGCGCGCGCCGGGCACCTCCGGCGGGCTCGAACTGAGCCTGGAGCCGCTCGATGCGCCCCCGGCGCGTGGCGAATCGCCGCCGTTCCCGCCGGCGCCGGCGCCTGCGCCTGCGCCGCCCCCGCGGCCGGCGATCGAACCGGCCATCGAGGCAACGCACAACCCGGTGCCTCCGCAGGCGCGCCATGAAGGTGCCGCGCGGCGCGCCGGGTCCGGCGATATCCCGGTTGCCGATGCGCGCGCCGCGGCGCGCCCCGCGGGGGCCGACGCCAGCACCCGGCGCGGCCCCGGTGCGCCCGAGCGGCGCGCCATGCCGCGCACCGCGCCGGCGCGGGAGGAAGCCACGTCCGGCGTCGACCTGTCCCGGCTGCGTGTCGCAGGGCTGGCCGGCGTGCTCGTGATCGTTGCCGGCACGTGCGGCTACCTGTACTGGCAGGCCGTCAATGGCCCCGGCCCCGGTGCCAGCCTGCCGATGGTGCCGATGCCGCCACCCAGCGCCACCGGCGCCACCAGCGCCGGCGGCGATGGCGGCATCGTCGTTGCGCCGTCCGGCGCGCCGTTCGGCCCGCTCGGCCCGGCCGCGCCGGCGAGCGACACCGCCACCGCGCAGCCGCCGGCGGCCGCGCCACCTGCCACGACCGCCCCGCCACCTCCTGCGCCGGCCGCCGAAACACCGGTGGCGGCGCGCCCGGCGCCCCGCGCTGGCGGCGCCGCCGCACCGGTCGCGCCCACCGCTGCCCAGCTGGCGGCGATCGAGGATCCCGAGGTGCGCCGTGAAGCGATGCGGGACGCGATCGAACGGGCCGAGCGCGCGCAGAGGATGGAGCCGTCCAGCGCCGAGGCGCCTGCCGTGCCGGACAACGGCCTGCCGGCCCCGGCCCCGGCCCCAGCCGCCACCGATGCCGCCCCCCGCGGCGATGTACAGGTGACGCGCGGCACATCCAGCCCCATGATCAGCCCGTCCGTACAGGCCGGCTATGCCGCGTTCAACGCCGGCGACCTGGCGGCCGCGGGCCGGCACTACGGCACCGCCCTGCGCAACGATCCGAACAACCGCGATGCGCTGCTCGGCAGCGCAGCCATCGCCGCGCGCGAACGGCGCGACGACGAAGCCGCCCGCCTGTACGCCCGGCTGCTGGCGATCGATCCGCGCGACACCGAGGCCATTGCCGGCCTTGCCGCACTGAGGCCGGGCGACGGCGACCGGGCCGAAGTACGCCTCAAGGGCGTCCTGCGCGACAACCCGGATGCTGCCCCCATCCACTTTGCGCTCGGCAACCTGTATGCCCGCCAGCGCCGCTGGCAGGAAGCGCAGCAGGCATATTTCCATGCCTGGTCCGCGGCACCCGGCAATGCCGACTATGCGTTCAACCTGGCTGTCGGCCTCGACCGGCTGAACCAGACCCGCCTGGCGCGCGAGTATTACCAGCGCGCGCTGGCGCTGGCCGCCGGCGGCGCCGCGGCCTTCGACCGAACGGCGGTACAGCGCCGCCTGCTGGAACTGGTTCCCGCCGTGGCGCCGGCCGCTGGCGCGCCCGCCCCGGCCACCGCCCCGACCACCATCCAGGCGCCCCAGCCCGCGCCCGCGCCGGCCGCGGGAAATTAGCGCAATGGGGGAACGGGTCAAACAACCGATCGGCAAGCTGCTGATCGACAAGGGCGTGATCAGCGAGGACCAGCTGCGCATCGCGCTGATCGAGCAGAAGCGCGAACGCGAACCGCTCGGCAAGCTGCTGGTCGGCATGGGCTTCGTCACCGAAGCCACGATCCGCGAGGCGCTGTCGGAAAACCTCAACACGCAGTCGGCCGACCTGAACAGCCTGGTGGTCGACGCGATCGCGCTCAAGCTGATCCCCAAGGACGTGGCGAAGCGCTACAGCGTGTTTCCCATCGTCTATGAGCGCGACCGCGACAACCTGGTGCTGGCCATGTCCAACACCAGCAACATCGTGGCGCTCGACCAGATCCACGCGATGCTGGTCAAGGGCATCACGATCACGCCGCTGCTGGTCAACGATTCCGACATCGCCCGCGCCATCGACCAGTACTATGGCTTCGAACTGTCGATCGACGGCATCCTGCAGGAGATCGAGACGGGCGATTCGAGCTACCTGGGCACCTCGGACGAATACAGCCACCCGATGGTGCGGCTGATCGATGCGCTGCTGGCCGACGCGGTGCAGAACGGCGCATCGGACGTGCACTTCGAGCCGGAACAGAGCTTCCTGCGCATCCGCTACCGGATCGACGGCATCCTGCGCCAGATCCGCAGCCTGCACAAATCGTACTGGCCGGCCATGGCCGTGCGGCTGAAGGTGATCAGCAACATGAACATCGCCGAAACCCGCGCGCCGCAGGATGGCCGCATCGCGATCAAGTTTTCCGGCCGGCAGATCGATTTCCGCGCCAGCGCCCAGCCGACCACGCATGGCGAAAACTTCGTGCTGCGCGTGCTGGACCGCCAGAAAGGCATCGTGCCGCTCGATGGCCTCGGCCTGGCCGAGCACGAACTGGACCTGCTGAAGCTGATGATCGCCCGGCCCGACGGCCTGATCCTCGTCACCGGCCCGACCGGCAGCGGCAAGACCACCACGCTGTACTCGATCCTGAACCACATCAATACCGAAGCCGTCAACATCATGACGCTGGAAGACCCGGTCGAGTACCCGATGAACATGATCCGCCAGACCTCGGTGAACGAATCGGCCAAGCTGGGCTTTGCCGACGGCATCCGCTCGATCCTGCGGCAGGACCCGGACGTGATCCTGGTCGGCGAGATCCGCGACAAGGAAACGGCCGACATGGCGCTCGCCGCGGCGATGACGGGCCACCAGGTGTATTCCACGCTGCACACCAACTCCGCGGTGGGCGCGATTCCCAGGCTGCTGGACATCGGCGTCATCGCCGACGTGCTGGCCGGGAACATCATCGGTATCATCGCGCAGCGCCTGGTGCGGCGGCTGTGCATCCACTGCCGCGAAGGCTTCGAAGCCGACGCGCTGGAACGGCGCCTGCTGGGACTCGCCGAGGAAGCGCCGCCGGCAACCATCTACCGCGCCGTCGGCTGCGAACGCTGCGCCCACCAGGGCTACAAGGGCCGCGTGGCGATCATGGAACTGCTGAAGATGAACGCCGAGCTCGACGAACTGGTGGCGCGCCGCGCCGCCGTGCGCGAGCTGCGCGCCGCCGCGCACGCCGCCGGCTTCCGCTCGCTGGTCGACGACGGCATGCGCCGCGTACTGCAGGGTGCCACCACGATCGACGAGATCTCGCGCGTGGTAGACCTCACCGACAGGCTGGGCTGACATGCCGCAGTACATCTACCGTGCCATGGATGCCGCCGGCCAGATCGTGCCCGGCAATATGGATGCGCTGAACGTGCCGGACCTGGAACTGCGCCTGTCGAGGATGGAGCTGGACCTGATCGACTACCGGCAGTCGCGCCAGAAAGTCATCGCGCTGGGCCGGCGCCGCATCGACCGGCGCGACCTGATCAACTTCTGCTTCCACATGGAGCAGATGGCCAGCGCCGGCGTGCCGATCCTCGATGCGCTGAACGACCTGCGCGAATCGATGGATCATCCACGCTTTCGCGAAATCATCACCGACCTGATCGAGAACATCGAGGGCGGCGTGCCGCTGTCGAGCGCGCTGGGCAACTACCCGGAAGCGTTCGACCAGACCTTCACCAGCCTGGTGCGCGCCGGCGAGGAAAGCGGCAAGGTCAACGAGGTGTTCCGCAACCTGGCCGACAGCCTGAAATGGCAGGACGAGCTGGCGGCGCAGGCGAAGAAGATCGTTACCTACCCCGCGATCGTGTTCGTGGTGGTCACCGCGGTGACGTTCTTCCTGATGATCTACCTGGTGCCGCAGCTGACGAGCTTCATCCGCAACATGGGCCAGGAGCTGCCGCTGCACACGCGCGCGCTGATCGCCGTGTCGAACGTGTTCATCGACTACTGGTTCCTGCTGCTGGCCGCGCCGGCGGCGGCATGGTTCGGCGCGCGCTGGTGGCTGCGCCGCAACGAGCGCGCGGCGTACGCGTTCGACCGCGCCAAGCTGCGCGTCTGGCCGGTCGGGCCGGTGCTGCACAAGATCATCCTGGCGCGCTTCGCCACGTTCTTTGCGATGATGTACGGTTCGGGCATCACGATCCTCGAATGCATCCGGCTGTCCGAAGGCATCGCCGGCAACCGTGCCGTGGCGGCGGCGCTGCGCCGGGTGGCCCAGCTGATCTCGGAAGGCCACAGCGTCAGCGGCGCCTTCGGCCATACCGGCCTGTTCCCGCCGCTGGTGGTGCGCATGCTGAAAGTCGGCGAAGCCACCGGCGCGCTCGACGGCGCGCTGCGCAACGTCGCATACTTCTACAATCGCGAAGTGCGTGAACAGATCGAACGGGTGCAGTCGATGATCGAACCGGCGATGACGGTGGTGCTGGGCCTGCTGCTGGGCTGGATCATGCTGTCGGTGCTCGGCCCGATCTACGACACGATCAGCGCGATCAGGATCTGACATGTTGGCGAAACAGCTCTTCTACCTCACCAGCGACCAGCTGCACGCGTGGCAGTGGCATCGCAACACGCTGTTCGGGCCGCACATTTTCCCGGCCACCCGCGCGGGCCTGAACGATTTCCTGGCCTACCTGGACCGGCACGGCAACCGGCCGGGCTACCTCCTCACCGACCTGATCGAGGAAGACTACACGCGGCTGCTGCTGCCCCACGTGCGCGGCCGCGCCGGGCGCAAGCTGCGCGAACGCCGCCTGGTGCAGCATTACCGCGAGACGCCCTATCGCGCCACGCTCGTGCAGGGGCGCAGCGAAGAGGGCCGGCGCGACGACGAGCTGCTGTTCACGGCGCTGACCAACCCGCTGCTGCTGACGCCGTGGGTGGACGCGATGGAGTTGATGCAGACGCCGCTGGCCGGCATCTACTCGTGCGCGATGCTGGGCCGCGACGTGCTGCAGCGCCTGGCGCTGCGCCATCGCCACGTGCTGCTGGTGAGCTGGAATACGGCCGGATTGCGCCAGACTTACTTCCTGCGCGGCAACGTGAAGTTCTCGCGGCTGGTGCAGGCCACCCCGGAAGAGGCGCCGATCCGCGCCGTGGCCATGCAGACCGCCCGCACGCAGCAGTTCCTGGGCAGCGTACACCTGCTGGCGCGTGGCGACGTGCTGCACGTGCTGGTGCTGGCCGCGGCGGACCAGGTCGAACACCTGGCGGCGGAATGCACGGACACGGCGGAAACGATCTACCAGATCGTGCCGCTCGAGACGGCCGCCGCGGCACTCCACGTCGGCAGCGCCGCGGCGGCGACGGCGGCGCACGTGGCCGAGCCGACCCTGCTTGCAATGCTGGCGCGCAATACGCCGGCCAGCCACTATCCGACCGGCGCCGCCGGCAATTACTACCGCCTGCTGCAGGCCCGCCTGTCGCTGTACGCGTCGAGCGCGGTGCTGGCCACCGCCGGCGTGGTCTGGTCGGTCCTGAACCTGGCCAGCTACACGCTGGCGCACGGCAGTGCCGAAGCGCTGCGGTCCGAAACCGCGCACTACCGCGCCAACTACGACCGCAGCATGTCCAGCATGCCGCCGGCGGCGGACAAGACGGCCAATATGCGCGCCGCGGTGTCGATCGACCGCACCGTGGCCCGGCAGGGACCGTGGCCGGTGGCGATGATGCGCATGATCAGCGGCGCGCTCGAACAGTCGCCGCAGATCCGCGTCGTGCAGCTCGACTGGCACGCCAACGTACCGGGCGCGCCCAGCGGGCCCGCGCCCGGCGCCACGGCCGGCGCGCCGGCGCTGGCCGCACCCACGTCGTCGCTCGCGCTGGGCATTCCGAAATCGCCTTCCCAGACGCTGCGCCTGCAGGCTGAGGTGTTGACGGCGGGCGACGACTACCGCAAGGTGCTCGGCGAGATGAACGCATTCGCGCAGCGGCTGGCGGGCATGCCCAGCATGACGGTCGAAATCGTGCAGCTGCCGTTCGATATCCGGCCGACCCAGAAGCTGTCCGGCACCGTCGGCGCACCGGCCGCCGGCCAGGAACAGAACAAATTCACCCTGGACATGACATGGACGCCCTGACTCCCCGCGCGGCCGGCCGCCCTGCCGGCCTGCGCCTGCCGCTGCCCTACTGGGTGCGCGACTTCGCGCTGGTGCGCCCCGCCGTCACCACCTTCCTCGTCACGGCGGGCATCAGCTTCACGTGCGTGCTGGCCAGCTACCTGCAACTCGACCAGGCGCGCGCCGACGAACGGCAGGCACAGGCGCAGCGCGAAGCGGCGCGCAAGCGCTTCCTGTATGCCGAATCGGAAAAAATGGAGATCCGCGCCTACCAGCCGCTCTTCATCGAGCTGCAGCGCCGCCACTTCGTCGGCGCCGAAAGCCGCCTGGACTGGGTCGACGCGATCCGCCAGATCCAGGAACGGCGCCGGCTGCTGCCATTGACCTACGAGATCGAACCGCAGCAGCCCTACAAGATCGAGGGCCGCCTGTCGACCGGCGATTACCAGTTGCGCGGCAGCCGCATGACGCTGCACATGGACCTGCTGCACGAAATGGACCTGCTCGGCTTCCTGACCGACCTGCGCCAGCATGGGGTCTTCACGGTGCAGCAATGCGCGATCCGGCGCACCGCGGGCGCCGCCGCTGGCGCCGGCGCGACGGGCCCGGCGGCAGACCTGACATCCGACTGCACGCTGAACTGGCTGACGCTGACGCCCGGCGCGCGCCGCACCGGGAGCCCGCGATGAAGCCGCGCCGCGCTCACTTGCTGCCGGCCTGGCTGCCGGCCTTGCTGCCGGCCTGGCCGGGTCGCCTGCAGCCTGCGCTGGTATTCGGCGCGCTGGCCGCCACCGCCATGGCGCCAGCCGCGGCGCAGTACACCGAACCGGCGCTGGGCCGGCTGTTCACGGCGCCCGACGAGCGCCTGCGCATCGATCGCGACCGCGCCAGCGCACCGGCCGTCGCCACCCCGGTCGAGCCGGCGCCGGCGCCGCCGCCGGCGGCAACCGCGCCGCCGCCGCCGCCGCCCGCGCCGATACGCTTCACCGGCGTGGTGCGCCGCAGCGACGGGCGCGCCACCGTCTGGATCGACAACGAAGCGCGCGAGACCGTGCTGCGCCGCTACCGCCCCGGCAGCGCGATCCCCGTCGATACCCCGGGTGGGCGCGTGCTGGCAAAGCCCGGCCAGTCCATCGATCCAGGCGACGGCACGGTCCGGGATGCGCGCTGATCCGCGCCGCCAGGGCGGCGCCGCCCTGCTGATGCTGCTGGCGGTGGCCAGCGTCGGCTTCGCCACGCTGCTGATTTCCGCATTCGGCCGCAGCGACGTGGAGCGTGTGCGGGAACGCCGCACGCTGGCCGTGCTGGCCCGGGCAGCCGATGCGCTGGTGGGCTTCGCCAGCACGCATGGCCGCCTGCCGCGGCCGGCCGTCTCGGCCACGGACGGGCGCGAGCAAAGCGAGCCCTGCGCCGACGAGGCGCAATGCAGCGGCTTCCTGCCATGGGTGACGCTGGGTGTCGATGGGGCCGACAGCTGGGGCAAGCGGCTGCGCTACAGCGTTACGCCGGAGTTCACGGCGCGGCCGCTGCTGCGCCTGTCCGCCATCGCCACCAAGCGCGTGCTGACCCGCGATGGGGCCGGCAATCTGCGCTACGAGCATGGCCAGCGCGAGTGCCTGATCTATGCGCAATGCCTGCCGGCCGTGGTCTTTTCGCACGGCCGCAACAACCTCGGCACCAGCGTGGACGGGTTGCCGCAGGCCAACGCCGCGCGCACCAACCTCGACGAAGTCGCCAACGACCTTGCCAGCACCGATTTCTTCCGGCGTGCCGCATCGGCGGACCCGGCCATTCCCGGCGGTCCGTTCGACGACCTGCTGGTCACCGTCACCCTGGACACCCTGTACGCCCGGATGGCCGCCGCGCGCACGCTGCCCTGATCCCCTCTTGCCAACGTTAACCACATGAGAACTCCTGCCCATCCCCAACGGGGCTTTACGCTGGTCGAGATCGCCATCGTGCTGGTGGTCGTCGGCCTGCTGATCGGCGGGCTGATCACGCCCCTGTCCACCCAGCTCGAGCAGCGCCGCGCGACCGATACCCAGCGTGCGATGGAAGAGGCACGCGAAGCATTGATCGGCTTCGCAGCGCTGAACGGCTACCTGCCCTGCCCCGCCGTCTCCGCCGCGAACGGCCTGGAAGCCCGCGACGGCGAACGCTGCGCCGGCGAGCGCCGCACCGGCTTCCTGCCCTGGGCCACGCTGGGCATGCCAAAGCTCGACAGCTGGGGCCACATCTTCATGTACAGCGTGACGCCCGAATTCGCCGACAGCGCGCAGCGCTTCCGGCTGGCGACGCCGCGCGACATCACGGTCGCCACGCGCGATGCCGCCGGCAACCTGGTGGCGGCCACCGCACCGAACGACATCCCGGCCGTGATCCTGTCCACCGGCAAGAACGGCTACGGCGGCTTCTCCGACCTGGGCGTGCGTGCGCTCGACGCCGGCACCGGCAATGTCGACGAGAAGGCCAACATCAACCCGGCCGGCACCGCCTTCATCGCCCGCGGCGCCAGCGACAACGCGGCCTTGCCGGGCGGCGCCTACGACGACCTGGTCGTGTGGGTCTCGCCGAACGTGCTGTTCAACCGCCTGATCGCGGCAGGCCGGCTGCCATGAGCGCCAGCCCATGATGGCCGCGGTCCGGACGATCGCCGCCGGCACGCTGAAGGAAGCGCTGCGCAGCCGGCTGCTGTGGCTGCTCGCCGCGCTGGCGCTGGGCGCCGTCGGCCTGGCCGGCTTCCTGCAGGCCGCCCTGCCGGCCGAGGGCCGCGCCACCAATACCGTCCTGCTGGCCGCGCTGCTGCGTCTCGCCGGTGCCGGTATCGTCGCCATCTTCGCGGTCACGGCCATCGTGCGCGAATACGCCGACAAGCAGGTCGAGATGCTGCTCGCCCTGCCTTATCCGCGCGCCGCCTGGCTGCTCGGCCGGCTGGCGGGCTGCGGGCTGCTGGCGCTGCTGCCGGCGGCCGTGGCCGGCATTCTCGTCGCCACCGCGGCAGCGCCGGCGCAGGCCGCGCTGTGGGCCGCCGCGCTACTGGGCGAACTATGGATCGTTGCCGCCTTCGCCGTGTTCTGCACGCTGACCCTGCAGCACGCGCTGCCGTCGCTGTGCGCCACCGCCGGCTTCTACCTGCTGGCGCGCAGCGTGACGGCGCTGCAGCTGGCCGGCCACGGCGCGGCGGCCGATGCCGGCCAGCGCGTCATCGGCGCCGGCACCGACGCGCTGGCGTTCGTGCTGCCCCGGCTCGACGCGTTTGCCCGCAGCGAATGGCTGCTGTACGGCACCGGCACGGTGGCCGACCTGGGCTTCGTGGCCGTGCAGAGCGCCATCTACGTGGCACTGCTGGCCGGCGCCGCGCTGTTCGACCTGTACCGCAAGGAGTTCTGAGATGCGCCGCCGCGCGCCCGCCGGTATCAATGCGCTGCTGCTGGCCGCGCTGGCCGCCCAATGTGTCCTGCATGCGCTCGGGCCTGCACGATTGCCGCCAGCCGCGATCGCCATGCCCCAGCCACCACCCGCGCCGCCTGCCGTCGCGGCGCTGCGGCTGGCCAGCCTGGGCGACGGCCCCGCGGCGGCGCGCCTGGTCATGCTGTACCTGCACGCGCTCGACACCGGCGTTCCGCTGCGCGAACTCGACTACGGCCGCCTGGCCGGCTGGCTCGAGACGGCGCTGGCGCTCGACCCGCGCAGCCAGCAGCCGCTGGTGGCGGCCGCCCAGGTCTATGGCGCGGTGGCCGACCCGGCGCGGGTCCGCATCATGCTCGATGTCGTCGAGCGGGCATTCGCCGCCGATCCGGCGCGCCGCTGGCCGGCGATGGCGCAGGCGGTGCTGGTGGCCCGCCACCGCCTGCACGACATGGCGCTGGCGCGCCGCTATGCGCAGGCGATCCGGCTGCGCGCGCCGTCGGCGCCGGCGTGGGCCCGCCAGCTCGAACTGTTCATCCTGAGCGACATGAACGAACTCGACAGCGCGCGCGCTGTCGCCGGTGCGCTGCTGGCCGGCGGCACGGTCACCGATCCGAATGAAATCGCTTTCCTGGAAGGCCGGCTGCGCGAACTGGAGCGCGCAGCGTCGCACCGCAGACACGGGCAGGTGCGCTAATGCCGCCGGGCCTGTAAGATGTGAACCACGCAAAGCATCAAGGAGTAACAATCTTGCAAGCCTCTCCAACGCTGCGGGTACGCCCCCAGCGGGCACGCCCTCTGCGCGTACGCCCCCTGCGGGTATGCCCCCGTATTCAAGGTTTCACGCTGGTGGAGATCGCCATCGTGCTCGTCATCATCGGCCTGCTGCTGGGCGGTGTGCTGAAGGGCCAGAGCCTGATCGACAATGCCAAGGTCAAGAACGTGATCCAGCAGTCGACATCGCTGCAGGCGGCCGTCAATGCCTACCAGGACAAGTTCCGCGCGCTGCCCGGTGACGATGCCCAGGCCACCGCGCACGTGCCGGGCACCAGCGGCAACGGCAACGGCGACGGCCAGATCGCCGAATACCAGCTGGCGCCGCAGCACCTGGCGCTGGGCGGTTTCATCACCGGCTCGTTCAACGGCAGCACCGATTTCATGACGAGCGCGCACGGCGGCGCCGTGTATGTGTACAACGACGTGGTGGCCGGGCGCGGCGGCAACGGCATCCGCTTCGACAACCTGCCCGACAGCTTCGCCGAACAGATCGACGCAAAGCTCGACGACGGCAAGCCCGACACGGGCGCCGTGCGCGCCACCGGGCCCTACACCAACAACGGCACGATCGTGACCCGGACCGCGGTGTTCTTCTGACCGCGGCGTTGCCTGCGCGCGCCGTCAGGCAGTGGCGCCGGGCCGCGGTTCCATCCGGAACCCCGGCTGTTCCACGAAGCGGCGCATGTGGTGATCCGTATCGCCCAGCGTCAGGCCGATGGCCGCCAGCCGCTTGAACCAGTGCGCGGCCGGCAGTTCGTCGGTGACGCCCATGCCGCCATGCAGCTGCACCGCCTCCTGCCCGACGAACCGGGCCGCCTGGCCGACCCGCGCCTTGGCGGCGGAAACGGCGCGGCGCCGCTCTTCGGCATCGCCCGATTCCGCCCTGGCGGCGGCCAGCATCGCCAGCGAGCGGGCCTGCTCGAGGTGGACGAACATGTCCGCCATCCGGTGCTGCAGGGCCTGGAAGCTGCCGATCGGCGCACCGAACTGGCGGCGCGTCCTGGTGTAATCGAGCGTGGCCGCGAACAGCGCGTCCATCGCGCCCACCGCCTCCGCGCACAGCAGCGCCGCGCCCCAGTCGGCTGCCGCCTCCAGCATCGGCCAGCCATCGCCCTCCTTGCCTGGCTTGCCCTCCGGGCCCGGGTCGCCCAGCAGCGTGGCGGGGGCATGGTCGAACGTCACGCTGGCGGTGCGCCGGCCGTCGATCGTGCGGCCGTCGCGGATGACCAGGCCGGAGGTATCGGCTTCGACCAGCAGCAGCGCGATGCCGGCGCGGTCGCGCCGCCCGCCATCGCGGCGCGCCGAGACGATGAACGCGTCGGCCTGCCCGCCACCGTCGACCACCGTCTTCACGCCGGACACCGCGAGCGCATCCACCGGCCCGGACACCGTCGTGGCGATGTCGGCCAGGTCATGGCGCGACTGCGCCTCGCCCAGCGCGCACGCCAGCTTCGCCTGCCCGGCGGCCACCCGCTCCAGCAGCGCGCCCTGCCCGCCCGCCAGTTGCAGCAGGCGGGCACCCAGCACCGTGGGGAAATAAGGTTCGACGACGAGGCCACGGCCCAGTTCCTGCATGACGAAGAACATGTCCGCCGCGGTGCCCCCGAAGCCGCCGTGCGCTTCCGGCACCGGCAGCGCCGTCAGGCCCAGTTCCACCAGCACCTGCCACGCGGCCGGCGACATGCCGCCCGGCGACCGGACGATTTCCCTGCGCGCCGCGAACGTGTAATCGCGCTCGATCCAGCGGCGCAGCGCATCGGCAAGCTGCCGCTGTTCTTCCTTCGGTTCAAAGTCCATGCCGCCTCCTCACAGGCCCAGGATCATCCGGGCGATGATGTTCTTCTGGATTTCGTTCGAGCCGCCGTAGATCGACGTCTTGCGGTAGTTGAAATAGTACGCGGCCAGCGGCGCGATATGGATGTCGTCCCCGGCCGCGGGGCCAGGCCGGCCTGCCAGGCCGTCCGGGTCGAACGGCAGCGCGGCCGGGCCCAGCGCCTCGACCATCAGTTCGGTCAGCATCTGCTGCACCTCGGTGCCCTTGATCTTCAGCAGTGAAGCCTCGGGGCCCGGGGCGCGGTCTTGCCGCGCGATGGTGCGCAGTACCGTGACCTCCAGCGCCATCAGCTCGATCTCCACCTGCGCCACCCTGGCGGCGAACAGCGGATCGTCGAGCAGCGGCCGGCCGCCATGCTCCTGCCGCATCGCCAGCGCCTTCACGAAGCGCAGCTCGCGCTTGCTGCGGCCCACCGCGGCGATGCCGGTACGTTCGTGGCCAAGCAGGAACTTCGCATAGGTCCAGCCCTGGTTCTCCGTGCCGACCAGGTTCTGCACGGGCACGCGCACGGCGTCGAAGAAGACTTCGTTGACTTCGTGCTCTTCGTCGAGCATGACGATCGGCCGCACCGTGATGCCGGGGCTTTTCATGTCGACCAGCAGGAACGAGATGCCGTCCTGCTTGCGCGCCGCCGGGTCGGTGCGCACCAGGCAGAACATCATGTCGGCATGCTGGGCCAGCGTGGTCCACGTCTTCTGGCCGTTGACCACGTAATGGTCGCCGTCGCGGGTGGCGGTCGTCTTCAGCGCGGCCAGGTCGGAGCCGGCGCCCGGCTCCGAATAGCCCTGGCACCACCAGTCGTCGCAGTGCAGGATGCGCGGCAGGTAATGGGCCTTCTGGGCGTCGCTGCCGAACGCCATGATGACGGGCGCCACCATGTTGACGCCGAACGGCAGGATGGGCGGGGCGCCGGCCAGCGCGCACTCCTCCTCCCAGATGTGGCGCTGCACGGCATTCCAGCCGGTGCCGCCATGCTCGACCGGCCAGCCCGGCGCGGCCCAGCCCTGCGCCGCCACGATCCTGTGCCAGCGCACGTAATCGTCCTTGCCGAGCCGCAGGTGATCGCAGACCTTGCGCTGCAGGTCCGGCGGCAGGTTCGCGTCCAGGAAGGCGCGCACCTGCCGCCGGAACGCCTCGTCATCGGGGGAATAGTCCAGGTTCATGCGGTCTCCTCGGTTCGGCTGCTCGACATGCCGGCCATCGCGTGAATAGCACGGTCGTTCCATCATACACGCGGGCTGCCGGCGCGCGCCGCTCATCTTCGTGAGAGCTTCGGCGCGCCGGATTGACACCCATCCGCGCCCTGCCGATACTCGATTCCCACCCAAGGTTGCAATGGCGGCAGCACGGCGCAACCGCCGTGAGTCGCCGGCAAACCCTGCGCCTATCCGGCGCATGCGGCGTGACGGCCGGCCACGGCAGCACCCACGGCCTCGGCGCGAGGAGACGCGCCGGCGATGCACAGCACCCCGCCACGGATACTCGACCATCCGCATGGCGCGTTCCACCACCGCTCTTTCGCCAACCATAACAATGGGGAACCAATGAAACGTACCTTCGCACCGATCGCACTGGTGACGCTCGCGCTGATCCAGCCGGCATTCGCCGAGCAGGGCAGGAAGCTTGAGAAACTCGACCGCGGCGCCGTTGCCATCGGCACCGGCACCGGCAGCAATGTCTTCGTCAGCTGGCGCGTGCTCGGCACCGACGATCCCGAGACCCGCTTCAACATCTACCGCGACAAGGTCAAGCTCAATGCCGAACCGCTGGAGGTGAGCAATTTCACCGACACGGCGGGCACCAGCGGCGCGCGCTACCTGATCCGGCCGGTCGTCAAGGGCAAGGAAAAGAAAGGCCAGGAAGAGTACGCGCTGGCCACGTGGAGCGAGCCGGTGCTGCGCATTCCGCTGCAGCAGCCCGAAGGCGGCGTGACCACGGATGGCGTGGCATACACCTATGAAATGAACGACGGCTCCACGGCCGACCTGGATGGCGACGGCAGCTACGAGCTGGTCGTCAAGTGGCAGCCCACCAATGCCAAGGACAATTCGCAGAGCGGCCATACGGGCAACACCTACATCGACGCCTACCGGCTCGACGGCAAGCGCCTGTGGCGCATCGACCTGGGCCGCAACATCCGCGCCGGCGCCCACTACACGACGATGGTCGTGTATGACCTGGACGGCAACGGCAAGGCCGAGGTCATGGTGAAGACGGCCGACGGCACCGTCGACGGCCGCGGCACCGTGATCGGCGACCCCGCCGCCGACTACCGCAACGGCGCCGGCTATGTGCTGTCCGGCCCGGAATTCCTGACCGTCTTCGACGGCCGCACCGGCAAGGCGCTGGCCACCACCGACTACCTGCCGGCGCGCGGTACTGTCAGCTCGTGGGGCGACAACTACGGCAACCGCGTCGACCGCTTCCTGGGCGGCGTGGCCTACCTCGACGGCACGCGCCCCAGCGCGGTCTTCTCGCGCGGCTACTACACGCGCGCCGTGATCGCCGCCTGGGATTACCGCGACGGCCAGCTGACCAGCCGCTGGGTATTCGATACCAACAACGAAGGCGCCGAAGCGCGCGGCCAGGGCGCGCACTCGTTCTCGGTGGCCGACGTCGACGAGGACGGCAAGGACGACATCATCTACGGCGCCGCCACAATCGGCAGCGACGGCCACCTGATGTACAGCACCGGCCTGTGCCACGGCGACGCGCTGCACGTGGGCAAGTTCGATCCGGCCCGCCCCGGCCAGCAGATCTACATGGTCCACGAGAGCCCGTCCTGCTACAAGGGCAATGGCGCGAGCTTCCATGACGCCGCCACCGGCGCGCTGCTGTGGGGCGCCCCGGCCACGGTCGACGTGGGCCGCGGCGTGTGCTTCGACATCGATCCGGCCTATCCGGGCGCCGAGTGCTGGGCATCGCGCGGCGGCCTGTTCAACGTGAGCGGCCAGCAGATCTCGACCAACCGGCCGGGCAAGATGAACTTCGCCAGCTGGTGGGACGGCGACCTGCTGCGCGAAGCACTGGACGGCGTCACCATCGACAAGTGGAACCCGGCCACCTTCGCCTTTGAAAGCCTGCTCAACGGCGCGACCTACAACGCGGCGTCGAACAACGGCACCAAGTCGACGCCGGTGCTGTCGGCGGACATCCTGGGCGACTGGCGCGAGGAAGTCGTGTGGCGTACGGCGGACAACACCGAACTGCTGGTGTTCTCCACGACGATCCCGACCACGCATCGCATTCCCACGCTGATGCACGACGCGCAGTACCGGGTGCAGGTGGCGACCCAGAACGCCGGCTACAACCAGCCGCCGCACACCAGCTTCTACATCGGCGAAGGCGCCGTGCCGCCGGCATCGGGCACGGTGCGGGTGGCCGAGTAATCGCAACGCCGGCCGGGTACTGTCCCAGCCTGATGCAAGGCCGCCACGCTCAGCCGTTCGTGCGCGCGTGACGGCCCGCCCGGTGTTACAGTTGGTCACCATGACCGATACCAAGCTTCCCGCCGATGCCCCGCTGTACATCGTCCTCAACGCCGGTTCCGGCGCCTCCGAAAAGGAAGAGCGCCGCGCCGCCATCGAGGAGGTGCTGACGGCGGCGGGCCGGCGTTTCTTCCTGCACCTGGTCGAGGACGGCGGCAAGCTCGACGAAGCCGCCATTGCCCATGCCGGCCAGGCCTGCGCCAACGGCGGCATCCTAGTGGCGGCGGGCGGCGACGGCACCATCAACGCCGTGGCGCGCCAGGCCGTCGAACACGGCTGCCCCTTCGGTGCGCTGCCGCAGGGCACCTTCAATTACTTCGGCCGCACGCACGGCATCTCCGAAGACCTGACCGAAGCCGTGCAGGGGCTGCTGGCAGCCAGGATCCGGCCGGTGCAGATCGGTTCCGTCAACGGCCGCATCTTCCTCGTCAACGCCAGCATCGGGCTGTACCCGAAGCTGCTCGAAGAGCGCGAGCAGGACAAGCGCCACTATGGTCGCAGCCGCGTCGTGGCCTTCTTCTCCGCCCTGAAGACGATCTTCCTGCCGCACCGCCGCCTGCGCCTGACGCTGGAAGCGGAAGACCGCACGCTGCAGCTGCGCACCCATACCCTGTTCGTGGGCAACAACCGCCTGCAGATGGAACAGGTCGGGCTGACCGAGCAGGCGCCGGACGTGGCCGATGGCGAACTGGCCGCCGTGGCGCCCAAGCCCGCCGGCAAGCTCGGCATGCTGGGCATCCTCCTGAACGGCGTGCTGGGCCGGCTCGGCGATACCGGCGACGTCGTCACCTTCGGCTTCCGCCGCATGACGGTGCGCACGCCGTTCTACGGCCGCCGGCGCATCAAGGCCGCCGTCGACGGCGAAGTGCTGACCCTGTCCACGCCGCTGCACTTCGAAGCGCTGGACGGCAGGCTGCGGCTGCTGGTGCCACCGGCATCGCGCCCGGAAACACAACCCTGATACTGAAGACAGCGCACCAGGCGAACAAACCGGCAAACAAATAGGGACGGACCCTGTTTTCTGGGAAATTTCCTGAAAAACAGGGTCAGACCCCGGTTTCTCGGAAATTTCCTGAAAAACAGGGTCCGTCCCCAGTTTTTGCTTATTCGACCGTGATCGGCAGGTCGCGGCCTTCGGTTGCCACGTTGCCGGCGTAATCGGCGGCGTAGATGCGCAGCGTGTAGTTGCCGGGCGCGATGGCGGAGACGTCCCACGAGCCCGGGCTCACCTGCCCGTCGGACAGGGTGTTGTTCAGCGCATAGGCGAAGTGCGTCGACTTGCTGCCGTACACCGTGATGCCGCTGCTGGCGGCGTACACCACTTTCACGGCATCCTGGTTGCGCGGCAGCCGGTCGTACACCTGGGTGATGCGCGGCTGTTCCCAGCCGGGCGCCGGCATACCGTCCTCCCGCAGCAGCTGGTAGCCCAGCTTGTACAGCCCGAGGCGGCGCCGTTCCAGGTTGCCGTCCATCTGGTCCCACGCATCGACGACGATGTCCACCTCGCCGACCGCGCGCGGCACCGTGACCCGTTTCGGCGGCGGCGGCGCCTTGGCCTTGCGGTCCCGCTTCACGCGCGGCGCGCCGAGCCGCTTGCCGCCGTCGGCCAGCAGTACGATGCCCTGGATGCGCGGCGGCACGGTGTCGCGCAGGCCGGCGAACGGCAGCGTCAGCGGGTTTTCCACGCCGCCGGTGGGGAAGTAATCGAGGTGCACGTGCGCCATGCCGTTGATGGTGCCGAGCGTGTCGCCCACCGCGAAGCGCGTGCCGCGCCGTACGCGCACCCGTTCCGGCTTGCCGCGCCGGTCGGGCAGCAGCGTGAAGCGCCCGTCGAGCGCCTTGTCACGCCGGTCGCGGCCCACCTTCATGTGGATGTACGACAGCGTGCCCACGCTCATGCCTTCGCTGAGCGTGGCATAGCCCCAGTTGGGGTAAGGGTCGGTTACCTTGGCGGCTGCCACGGCCACCACCTGCGCGCCCACGTCGGCCCGCACGTCGAGCCCCATGTGGAAGTGGTCGCGGCTGTCGCCTTCGAAATTGCCGCGCACTTCACCCATCACGCCGACCACCTCGTGCGGCGTATCCTGCGGCAGCACCGGCCATGGCATCGACCGGTCGCGGCGCGGCGCCGGCGCGCGCACGCGGCCCGCCGGCGCGGCTTCGCCCTCCACGGCCGGCGCCAGGCGCACGACCGTGAAGGCCAGCCCTTCGGCCACGATGACATCGCCGTTGCGCGCCACGGCAACCCCGCGCGGACTGGACAACTGCACGGTACCGTCGCTGCCGTAACCCGGCTCGGCCGGCCGGTCGAAGTCGGCCAGCGCCTGCAATTCGCCCTGCGGCGTCACCTGCAGCACGCGGCCGGAACCCGCGGTGACATACAGATAGCCGTCGCGGGTGGCGGCGATGCCCACGGGCCGCCGCAGCGGCGAGCGGCGCTCGCCTTGCGCCGGCGCCGCCACCGTCGTCACCATGCCGGCGGCATCGATGCGCCGCACCGCATGGTTGCCCGTGTCGGCAACGAACAGCGTGCCGTCGCCTGCGGCCGCGATACCGCTCGGCGTGTCGAACAGCGCCGATGCCGCCGGGCCATCCTGCGCACCCGGCCGGCCTGCACCGGCCACCGTGGTGACCGTGCCGTCCGGCGCGATGCGGCGGATGCGGTCGTTGTAGGTGTCGGCCACGAACACGTTGCCGGCATCGTCCACGGCGATACCCACCGGACCGTTGAAGCGCGCAGCCTGTCCCTTGCCGTCCGCGAAACCCGGCTGGCCGTTGCCGGCCAGCGTCGTCACGGTGCCGTCCGCGGCGACGCGGCGGATCGCATGGTTGCCGGTATCGGCCACGACCAGGCTGCCCAGGTGATCGAGCGCCACCGCGGAGGGCGTGTGGAACATGGCCGCTGCGCCCTTGCCGTCGGCGTAGCCTTCGCGGCCGCCGGCCAGCGTGGCCACCGTGCCGTCCGGGGCGATCGTGCGGATACGGTTGCTGTCGCCGCCGTCGGCCACGTAGACCGTGCCGCGCGGGCCCGCCGCGACGCCGAACGGGTCGCTGAACGCGCTGCGGGCCGCGGCGCCATCGGCGAAACCGGCCATCCCGGTACCGCCCAGTGTCGTCACGCGCGCGCTCCAGAAGCGTTCGGTGCGGGCCTGGGCGGGTGTCAGCACCGCGGGCGCCGCGGCCGGCTTTTCAACGGGGCCCGTTGCCGGGCGGAGGGTGTGATACAGGGCGCCGGCACCGGCCAGCAGGATGGCGCCGGACAGTGTGCCAGCGATGAGTTTTCGATTCACGGGTGCGGTTCTTCATTGCAGGAAACGCAAGCTTAGCAGGAACACCGGCGTGCGCACACCGCCGTGGGGCCAAGCGCTTCGCCACGGGGGCGAACTGCCCCGATCTGCCGGCGAACGTCCGGCGCTCGCCGGCAAAACCGGGGACATCACGCCTGCAGCGGGCTCCGCACGGGCGATGACAAGGCCCGGTTCGATATCGCCGCAGACCACATCGGCCAATACCGCGCGCCGGGGCGCCCGGACGCCGACTAGAATGTGTCCGCCCGCAAGCAATCATTCACACTGAAAGGAAAGCCATGAGCAGCAAGCCAACTTCAGGGGGAGCCGGCGGCGAGCGTCCCGTCCTCACCACGCGCCAGGGCCATCCGGTGCGCGACAACCAGGCCATGCGTTCGGTCGGCGAACGCGGCCCGGCCACGCTGGAGAATTACCAGTTCATCGAAAAGATCACCCACTTCGACCGCGAGCGGATCCCTGAACGCGTGGTGCATGCGCGCGGCACCGGTGCGCACGGCTACTTCGAAGCCTACGGCAAGATCGGCAACGAGCCGGCCAGCCGGTACACCCGCGCCCGCGTGCTGAACGAGACCGGCGTGCGCACGCCCGTGTTCATGCGTTTTTCAACGGTGATCGGCGGCAAGGATTCGCCGGAAACGGCGCGCGACCCGCGCGGCTTCGCCGTCAAGCTGAAGACCGTCGACGGCAACTGGGACCTGGTCGGCAACAACCTGAAGATCTTCTTCATCCGCGACGCCATCAAGTTCCCGGACATGATCCATGCCTTCAAGCCCGACCCGGTCACCAACCGGCAGGAACCATGGCGCTTCTACGATTTCGTGTCGAACTCGCCGGAAGCGCTGCACATGGTCACGTGGGTGAAGAGCCCGTGGGGGATCCCCGCCAACTACCGGGAAATGGAAGGTTCGGGCGTCAACACCTACAAGCTGGTCAACGACGAGGGCGTGGCCCACCTGGTGAAATTCCACTGGGTGCCGAAACAGGGCGTGCGCAACCTCACCGCCGCGCAGGCCGCCGAGATCCAGGCGCACGACACGGGCCATGCCACCAAAGACCTGTACGAGGCGATCGAACGCGGCGACTTCCCCGAATGGGAATTCTGCGTGCAGCTGATGAGCGACGACGACCACCCGGAACTCGACTTCGACCCGCTCGACGATACCAAGCGCTGGCCGGAAGACCAGTTCCCGCTGCTGCCGGTGGGCCGCATGGTGCTGGACCGGAACCCGGACAATGTCTTTGCCGAAACCGAGCAGTCGGCCTTCGGCACCGGCGTGCTGGTGGACGGCATCGATTTCTCCGACGACAAGATGCTGCAGGGCCGCACCCTCTCCTATTCGGATACGCAGCGCTACCGGGTCGGCCCGAACTACCTGCAGCTGCCGGTCAATGCGCCACAGGACAGCGCCCGGGCCCGCACCAACCAGCGCGACGGGCAGATGGCGTACTACGTCGACGACGGCGGCAAGGAAAAGCTCGACAGGCACATCAATTACGAGCCGAGCAGCATGGGCGGCCTGCAGGAAGCGCCGCGCCCGGCAAAAGAATACCGCCAGTGGGTCGAGGGCCACCTCGGCCGCTACCAGACCAGCCGCACGCTGGACGACTATCGCCAGGCGGGCGAGCGCTGGCGCACCTTCGAGGACTGGGAACGCGACGAGCTGGTGAAGAACCTGGGCGACGACCTGCGCCAGTGCCCGGAACAGATCGCGCAGCGCATGGTGTGGCACTTCTGGCATTGCGACGAGGACTACGGCCGCCGCGTGGCCGAAGCCGCCGGCATCGACCTGGAACAGGCCCGCGCCCTCGCCCCGCTGCCGGGCAAGCCGGCGCCCAACCAGCACCGGGCGGTACCGACCTATACGGATGGCAAGCCCGAGGATGGCGAACCCGAGGATGGCGAGCCCGGGGAAGGCATGCGGGAACCCGCGCCGGCGAAATAACGGTACCGGGCGGCACCTCAAAACCGGTGACAGGCACCTATTAATCTGCAACACCCATTGCAGAAAAACTGGTGCCTGTCACCGGTTCTCGTCAGGGGCTCTCGTCACCGGTTCATGCCCCCGCTCCGCGATGCCTACCCCAGCAAATCCTCGATCTTCACCGGCAGCGAGCGGATGCGCTTGCCGGTGGCGTGGTACACGGCGGCGGTGATCGCCGGCGCCACGCCCACCAGCCCGATTTCGCCCACGCCGCGGGCGCCGTAGTCGTTCAGCGCCACGTCCGGATGATCGAGGAAGGTCACGTCGACGGCCGGCGCGTCGGCATGCGTGACCATCAGGTAATCCGCCAGGTTGCAGTTGACGGGTGCGCCGTAGCGTGGGTCGTAATGCGTTTCCTCGAGCAGCGCCATGCCCACGCCCATCTGCACCGCTCCTTCGATCTGGTTGCGCGCGGTGATGGCGTTAACGATCCTGCCGCCGTCGATCACGGATACAATGCGCCGCACGGCCAGACGCGCCATCGAAGGCTGCCAGGCCACCTCGACGAAATGGGCGCCGAACGAGCGAATCGACACATCCTTCGCGTGCGGGTCGGACGAACTTCCCTTCGATATGCCCTGCCCTTCGACTCGTTCGACACCGGCCCGCCGCAGCACATCGCCGAATGCGAGCCCGCCCGGCATCACCCGCCCGTCCTCGAAAGCCGGCTCGCCGCCGTCGTGCAGCCGGCCGGCCACGTCGAGCAGTTGCCGGATCGCGTGCCGCGCCGCCATGACGACCGCCGGCACCAGCGAGGCGGTGGCCATCGAGCCCCCGGAGGTCGGCCCGGGCGGCAGGTCGGTATCGCCGATCTCCACTTTTACTTGCGCCACGTCGACGCCCGTCTCATGCGCCGCCATCTGGGCCAGCACGGTATAGGTGCCGGTGCCGATATCCTGCGTGGCCGAGCGCACCCGTACGGTGCCGTCGTCGTGCAGGCTGAGCGACACCTGCGCCCTGGTGCGCATGCCGGGCCAGGTGGCGCTGGCCATGCCCCAGCCCAGGATCGCATCGCCGTCGCGCATCGCACCGATGGCAGGATCGCGGCGCGACCAGCCGAAGCGCTGCGCGCCCAGCTCCAGGCATTCCTTCAGGTGGCGCGAGGAAAACGGCACGTTCTTCGATTCGTCGCGTGGCGTGTCGTTCCGCAGGCGCAGCGCCAGCGGGTCCATCGCCAGGCGGTCGGCCAGTTCGTTCATCGCCGATTCCAGCGCATACATGCCCGGCACCACGCCCGGCCCGCGCATCGCCGTATTGACGCCGAGATCGCGCCGGCACGCCGCCCCCGTCACGCGCAGGTTCGGCGCGGCGTAGAGATAGCCGGTGGCTTCGCCGCACGATTCCTCGGACACCCCGGCGCGCGAATCGTGATAGATGAAATCGTGGCGCAGCGAGACCAGCCGCCCGTCCGCATCGGCTCCCAGCCGGATACGCTGCTGCGTATTGGTGCGATGGCCAACGTTACGGAACATCATCTGCCGCGTGACGACCAGCTTGACCGGGCGCCCGGCGACCCGGGCCGCCTGCGCCGCCAGAAGGGAATGGGTCCACGGCCACAGCTTGCCGCCGAAACCGCCGCCCAGGTACGAGGTGATGACGCGTACGTGTTCTTCCGGTACCTGCAGCATGGCCGCCAGCACGCCGCGGTGGTTGACGACGGCCTGCGTGGTTTCATGCACCGTCAGCCGGTCGCCCTCCCAGCGCGCCACGGTGGCATGCAGCTCCATCGGGTTGTGCGTCTCGACCGGCGTGCAGTATGTTTCGTCGATCCGCGCCGCGGCGCTGGCGAAGGCGCCGTCCGGATCGCCGCGCTCGGTGGCCACGTCGGGTTCATCGTCCGGCGCCATGTCCATGCGCACGTCCGGCGCTTCGGCGGCGTAGTCGACCCGGACCGCGCGGGCGCCGTCGCGCGCCTGCTCGAAGGTATCGGCCAGCACCAGCGCCACGAACTGGCCGTAGTAGCGCACCTCGTCATCCTGCATCGGCGGCACGGTCTCGTCGATCTGCAGCCGGCTCTTTTCGGGCAGGCGGGCGATATGGCCGATGAACCTGTGGGTCAGGATGGCCCGCACGCCGGGCATCCCCCGCGCCGCGCCGCAGTCGATATGGCGCACCGTGCCCACGGCGATGGTGGCGCAGACCGGCACCGCCACCAGCATGTCCGGGTAATGATGGTCCGCCGTGTAGCGCGCGTGGCCGCTGACTTTCAGCGGGCCCTCGACGCGCGGCAATGCCGCGCCGATGATCTCTTCCCTCATTGCAGCTCCTCCCCGGCCACGTTCCTGATGGCCTGCACGATGCAGCGCCGCGCCAGCTCGGCCTTGAAGGCATTGCCGGGCCTCGGTCGGGCATCCTGCAAGGCGGTGGCCGCGGCGGCTTCGACATTGGCGATCGTCAGCGGCTGGCCGGCCAGCAGGTGCTCGGCCTGCACCGCGCGCCAGGGCCGCGTGGCAACGCCGCCCAGTCCGATCCTGACCTGCTCCACGATCCCGCCGGCGATCCGCAGCACGACGGCGCACGAGGCCAGCGCGAATTCGTAGGAAGCACGGTCACGCAGTTTCAGGTAGCCCGAGCGGGTACCCGGCGGCAGCGGCGGCAGCGTCACATGCGTGACCAGGTCGCCGGCCGCGAGCGGCGTTTCGATGTGGGGCGTATCGCGCGGCAGCAGGTGGAAATTGGCGATCGGGATCTCGCGCCCGCCATGCAGGCCGGTCACGTGGATGCGTGCATCGAGCACCACCAGCGCCACGTTCATGTCGGAAGGATTGGTGGCGATGCAATGCTCGCTGGTGCCGAGCAGCGCCAGGTTGCGGTGGTAGCCGTCCATCGCGTCGCAGCCGCTGCCCGGCGCGCGCTTGTTGCACGCCATGTGCGGATCGCGGAAGTACACGCAGCGGGTGCGCTGCAGCAGGTTGCCGGCCGTCGTCGCCATGTTGCGCAACTGGCCGGAAGCCCCCGACAGCAGCGCTTCGGAGAGCACCGGATAGCCGCGCCGCACGCGCTCGTCGTGCGCCAGGTCGCTGTTGCGCACGGTGGCGCCGATCGACAGGCCGCCATCCGGCGCCGCTTCGATGCGGTCCAGCCCCAGGTGCGCGATCTGCACCACGTGGGCGGGCTGCTCGACATCGAGCTTCATCAGGTCCAGCAGGGTCGTGCCGCCGGCCAGGTAGCGCACGCTGGCGCCTTGCTGCGCGGTCGGCGACGCGGCGCCCAGCAGCACCGCATCCTCCACGCTGGCGGCGCGGCGCAATTCGAACTGCCTCATGTGCCGCCCTCCCCGCGCACCTCGCGGATCGCCGCGACGATGTTCGCGTAAGCCCCGCAGCGGCACAGGTTGCCGCTCATGCATTCGCGGATCGCCGCGTCGCTGCCATCGCACGGCTCGTCCAGCAGCGCCACCGCGGACATGATCTGGCCCGCCGTGCAGTAGCCGCACTGGTAGCCGTCGTGCCGGACGAAAGCGGCCTGCATCGGGTGCAGGCGTTCGGGCGAGCCGAGCCCTTCGATGGTGGTCACTTCGTCGCCTTCGTGGGCCAGCGCCAGGGCCAGGCAGGCATTGATGCGGCGGCCGTTCAGGTGCACGGTGCAGGCGCCGCACTGGCCATGGTCGCAGCCCTTCTTGGTGCCGGTCAGGTGGAGGTGGTCGCGCAGGTAATCGAGCAGCGTGGTGCGCACGTCCACGTTCATATGATGCTCGACGCCGTTGACGACGATGGCGGGCCCGGTCGGCCGCGCCGGTTTCACTGCTTGCATGAGCGAGTCCTTTCCGCCCGTTGGGAGGGGCGACTGAAACTCGACTACACGCAAAAATGCCGGCACGCGGCGCACGATTGCCTCCACGGCAACATCTGTAAAAATAGGGACGGACCCTGTTTTTAAGGCAATATTTCCCTAAAAACAGGGTCCGTCCCTACTTTTGCTGGGTGCGTACCGTGCTCGGGCAAAAAAAAAAGCCCGCCAAGTTGGCGGGCTGAAGTCTATTTCCTTGGAGGGGAATAGAGGAGACAGGTGAATTATGCTGCGCCGCGCCATATTGCGCAACTCAATTGTAGTGATACTAGATATTGCTGAGCCCTATAACTTCAAATAGTCAAGGATCTGAGCGGATGGCCGCGCGGCGGTCGCCGGGCAAAAAAAGGGGAGCCCGAAGGCTCCCCAGGAGTCATCCCTGCCGGGAATGATCAGCGGTCCGACGAGTACGGCAGTACGCGCGACGCCAGACGGGTATCGGTTTTCAGCAGGCTCACTTCGTCGGCCATGATGTGCACCGCTTCGAGCAGCAGCACGTCCTTGGCGTTCTTGGCGGCCTTTTCCGCCTCCAGTTCGGCGGCCAGCGAACGTTCATCGCCCTGCAGGCCATCGTCGGTGCGGCTGACGCCCTTCACGGCGGCGGCGGCCTGCTTTGTCTGCTTGGCACCGGCCGGCTTGGCGGCGATGGCGTTCTTCGCCGCTTCCTTCGGATCGGGCACGAGGATCGGATCGTCCGCGGACGGTGCGGCGGCCAGCCGGACCTCGCGCTGCTTGGCGCGCGATTCCTGCTCGTCGCGTTCCTTGCGGCGCTCCTTCTCGTTCAGCGAGATCAGGTTGTCCTTGCGCTGCTTCTTGATGTAGTTGACGTCGTCGACGAGGAACTGGAAGTCCTTGTCCTTCGCCACCCGCGCCTCATGCTTTTTCGTCAGCAGCGGAATGATGTCCTTCACCTCGCCGGCCGGAATGTAGACGGCCGGCTTGATCACCGTGTACGGCAGCGCATTGTCGTAGCTCGACTCGCCGAAGTTCTCGGCATCGGACAGCTGCGGCAGCTTGATGTCCGGCGTGACGCCGCGCAGCTGCGTGGTGCCGCCGTTGATGCGGAAGAACTGCGCCACCGTCATCTTCAGTTCGCCGAGGCGCTGCTTGTCCTGCGCGAAGCGGTCCAGGCTGATCAGCGTCTGCACGGTGCCCTTGCCGAAGCTCGGTTCGCCGATGACGATGCCGCGGCCGTAATCCTGCACGGCAGCGGCGAAGATCTCGGAGGCCGACGCCGAACCGCGGTTGATCAGCACGCCGATCGGGCCATCCCACGCCAGGCCGGCGATCGTGTCGTTTTCCACTTCGACGCGGCCTTCGGCGCTGCGCTGCTGCACCACCGGGCCCTTGTCGATGAACAGGCCCGTCAGTTCGACCGCCTCGGTCAGCGACCCGCCGCCGTTGTTGCGCAGGTCGATCAGCACGTTGTCGACCTTGTCCTTCTTCAGTTCGCCCAGCAGGCGCGCGACGTCGCGCGTGGCGCTCTTGTAATCCTTGTCGCCGCGGCGGCGTGCCTCGAAGTCCTGGTAGAAGGTCGGCAGCGAGATCACGCCGATGCGGCGTTTCACGGCGCCATCCTTCACTTCCATGATGGTTTTCTTGGCCGACTGCTCTTCCATGCTGATCTTTTTGCGCACCAGCGAGATCATCACCGGCTTCGCATCGGGGCCGGCATCGCCGGGCAGCACCTGCAGGCGCACCTTGGAATCCTTCGGGCCGCGGATCTGCTGCACCACGTCGTCGATGCGCCAGCCCAGCACGTCCGTCACCGTGCCGGCGTCGCCCTGCGCCACGCCGACGATCCTGTCGCCTACCTTCAGCTTGCCGGACATGCCGGCCGGGCTGCCGGTGACGATCTCGCGGATCACCGTGTATTCGTCGCGCGTCTGCAGCACCGCGCCGATGCCTTCCAGCGACAGGCGCATCTGGATATCGAAGTTGTCGGAAGCACGCGGGCCCAGGTAGTTGGTGTGCGGCTCGATCGACATCGCATAGGCGTTCATGAAGATCTGGAACACGTCCTCGCCGTTCAGCTTGCGCGAGCGGGACAGGTAGTTCTCATAGCGCTTGTCGAGCGTGTCGCGGATGGCCTTGTCGTCCTTGCCGGCCAGTTTCAGGCGCAGCCAGTCGTTCTTCACGCGCTTGCGCCACAGGTCCTTCACTTCCGCCTCGCTCTTGACCCACTCGGCCTTTTCGCGGTCGTACTGATAGCTTTCGTCCAGCGTGAAATCGGGCTTGGTCTTCAGCAGTTCACGGGCATAGGCGATGCGTTCGTTGAAGCGCTGCTGATAAAGATTGTAGATCTCGAACGGCATCTGCAGGTTTTCGCCGACGATCGCATCGTCGAGCTTGGCCTTGGCGCCCGCGTATTTATCCAGATCGGCCTGCACGAAGAACAGCTTTTCCGCATCGAGCGACTTGAAATAACGGTCGTAGATCTTTTCCGACATCGCATCGTCGAGCGGCGTCGCCTTGTAGTGATAGCGGGACAGCACGCGCGATGCCCACAGCGCGGCCTGCGTCTGCTGGGCGGCGGGTTTCAGTTGCTCGACGGCGGCCTTGTCGGCGGCGGGTGCGGCGGGTGCGGCGTGACCATAGGCGGACAGGAAAGCCAGCGACATCGCGGCCAGCAGCGTTTGCTTCTTCATCGGCATGCTCCACATTCTAAAATAACGATTTGCGGACAGGCCCATTCATTTCAAGCCTGTTCGCGGCTTATTCTACAGGAGACACGGCCACGATTCGCCACTCACCCTTAAGGTCGTATTAAAGACGGGAAAGCGATCTGCCATTTGAATGACCGGATTGCAAAAACTTGTAAATCCGTTACAGCCGAATATAAACAAATGTTAATGCGCCGCCGGTAGCGCCCGCCTGATGGACACTTGGGCGGCCCGGCTTAATGGCCGCCGCTATAAAAGCAGCGTCCGCATGCCTGCCGGTAGCGCTCGTTTCCGCCAATGGAGATTTGCGCGCCTTCGCGGATGCGATTGCCGTGCTCGTCCACGCGGATGTTCATCGTCGCCTTCTTGCCGCAGGTACAGATATTCTTCAGTTCCTCGATCGTATCGGCCAGCGCCAGCAGGTAGATCGAGCCGGGAAACGGCTCGCCGCGGAAATCGGTGCGCAGGCCGTAGCAGATCACCGGCACGCCTTTGACCTGTGCCAGCTGATGCAGTTGCTGCACCTGCGGCACGGTGAGAAATTGCGCCTCGTCGACGAGCACGCAGGCCACTTTCTCGATGGCGAGGAAATCGGTGGCGGCGTCGTAGGTTTCCACGTCGCGCTGCAAACCCAGGCGGGAGGTGATCTTGCCCACGCCGAAGCGGTTGTCGATCGCGGCGGTAAACAGCCGCACGGACTGGCCCTGCTCTTCGTAGTTGTGGGCGACCTGCAGCATCGCAGTGGATTTTCCTGCATTCATTGCAGAGTAACGGAAATAGAGTTTTGCCACTGCGGACCTGCTGTAAAAAATGTAATCCGGGATTATAAGACAGCATCCGCCCGGCCCGGGGCGCCGCCGCTGGCAAGCGCCTGCGAATCGGCGCATACTGCCACGACACCGTCGGCCGCGCCGCATCACGGCTCGCTGGCCATTTTTCATTCGCGATCATTCGATCCCACGAGGAGAGACCATGGCGAACACCCGCACTTCTGAAACCACGCCCGCCGCACTATACGGGCTGATCGGCAATACCCCGCTGGTCGAAGTTACCCGCCTGGATACCGGTCCCTGCCAGCTGTTCCTGAAACTCGAATCGCAGAACCCCGGCGGCTCCATCAAGGACCGCATCGCGCTGTCGATGATCGAAGCGGCCGAGCGCGACGGCAGCCTGCGGCCCGGCGGCACGATCGTCGAAGCCACGGCCGGCAACACCGGGCTGGGGCTCGCGCTGGTTGGCCGCATCAAGGGCTACCGCGTGGTGCTCGTGGTGCCTGACAAGATGGCGACCGAGAAGGTACTGCACCTGAAAGCGCTCGGCGCCGAGATCCACATCACCCGCTCCGACGTCGGCAAGGGCCACCCCGAGTATTACCAGGACCAGGCCGCACGGCTTGCCGCCGACATCCCCGGCGCCTTCTATGCCGACCAGTTCAACAACCCGGCCAACCCGCTGGCCCACGAGACCGCCACCGGCCCCGAACTGTGGCAGCAGAGCGGCCGGCAGCTCGACGCGATCGTCGTCGGCGTCGGCTCTTCCGGCACCCTGACCGGCCTGTCGCGCTATTTCGCCAAGGCCAACCCGGACCTGGCCTTCGTGCTGGCCGACCCGAAGGGCTCCATCCTGACCGAATTCCTGCGCACCGCCCGGGTCCCGCCGACCAGCGGTTCATGGGCGGTGGAAGGCATCGGCGAGGACTTCGTGCCGTCGATCGCCGATTTTTCCCGCGTCAGGCAGGCCTACACGATCACCGACCAGGAAAGCTTCGACAGCGCCCGCGCGCTGGTGCGCGCCGAAGGCATCATCGGCGGCTCGTCGACCGGCACGCTGCTGGCCGCGGCGCTGAAATACTGCCGTGAGCAGACCGAACCGAAACGGGTGGCCACCTTCGTCTGCGACACGGGGACGCGATACCTGTCGAAGATGTACAACGACGGCTGGATGTTCGACCAGGGCCTGATCGCACGGCCGCCGACCGGCGACCTGCGCGACCTGATCGGGCGCCGCTACGACGCCGGCGAAGTGGTCAGCGTGGCGCCCTCGGACACGCTGCTGGTGGCCTTCAACCGGATGCGCGCGGCCGACCTGGCCCAGCTGCCGGTGATCGAGAACGGCAGGCTGGCCGGCATCATCGATGAATCGGACCTGCTGCTGAAGGTCGATAACGGCGCGAACGGTAGCGGCGGCAAGTTCGCCGGCCTGGTCGGCGACACCATGACCTCCCGGCTGGAAACCCTGCACCCGGGCGACAGCGTGCAGGCGCTGCGCAGCACGCTCGACCGCGGCCTGACAGCCGTGGTGGCGGACAGCGAACGGTTCTACGGCCTGATCACCCGCTACGATCTTCTCAACCACTTGCGCAGGAAGCTATGAGCCCATCCGACGACGAACAAGCACCGCAACAGCGGCTGGCCACCCGCGTGATCCACGCCGGGCAGGCGCCCGATCCGTCGACCGGCGCGATCATGCCGCCGATCTATGCCACGTCCACCTACGTGCAGCAGAGCCCCGGCGTGCACAAGGGGCTCGATTACGGCCGCTCGCACAACCCCACGCGCTGGGCGTTCGAGCGCTGCGTGGCGGACCTGGAAGGCGGCGCTCAGGGCTATGCATTCGCCTCCGGGCTGGCCGCGATTTCCACCGTCCTGGAATTGCTGGACGCGGGCTCGCACATCGTCGCCGGCGACGACATGTACGGCGGCAGCTACCGGCTGTTCGAGCGGGTGCGCCGCCGCAGCGCCGGCCACGACTTCACGTATGCCGATCTCACGAACCCCGAGAACCTGCTTGCCGCGCTGCGGCCGGAAACGCGGATGGTGTGGGTGGAAACGCCGACCAACCCGATGCTGAAACTGGCCGACCTGGCGGCCATTGCCCGGATCTGCCGTGAGCGGGGCATCATCGCCGTGGCGGACAACACGTTCGCCAGCCCGATCGTGCAGCGCCCGCTCGAACACGGCTTCGACATCGTCGTGCACTCGGCCACCAAGTACCTGAACGGGCATTCGGACATCATCGGCGGCATCGCCGTCGTCGCCGGCGGCGAGCGGCAGGCCGCCTGGCGCGACAGCCTGGGCTTCTTGCAGAATTCCGTCGGCGCGATCCTGGGCCCGTTCGACAGTTTCCTCGCGCTGCGCGGCGTGAAGACGCTGGCGGTCCGGCTGGAACGCCATTGCGCCAGCGCGCTCGAACTGGCGCAATGGCTGGAACGGCAGCCGCAGGTGCGCAAGGTGTTCTATCCAGGCCTCGCTTCGCACCCGCAGCACGCGCTGGCACGCCGCCAGATGAACGGATTCGGCGGCATCATCTCGATCGACCTGGCCACGGATCTCGCCGGCGCGCGCCGCTTCCTGGAACGCTGCGAGGTGTTCGCGCTGGCCGAAAGCCTGGGCGGCGTGGAGAGCCTGATCGAGCACCCGGCGCTGATGACGCATGCCACGATCCCCGCCGCGCAGCGCGCGCAGCTGGGCATCGGCGACGGGCTGGTGCGGCTGTCGGTGGGCATCGAGGACGCCGGCGACCTGCAACGCGACCTGGCCGGGGCGCTGGCCGCGATCTGAGGCCGCGATTCAAGGCCGCAGGTCAAAGCCGCGATTCAAGGCCGCGATCTGACGCCGCGCTCTGGCGCAGCAATCTGACCCGGCGATCCGACGGCGCAGCCTGACGCCGCGATTCGACGTCGGGCCGCCGCCGATCTCCGGCCATCCTGCTTGCCGCACCGCCTTGCCGCCCTGCTTCGCCAGGCGTGCCTACTGTCCGGAATCGCGGCGCTTCGGCTCATCGGTACGGAACAGCCGCCGCACGAAGTTCTCCAGCGCCTGGAACACGCCCTCGACCCCGAAGCCGGCGATGAACGACAGCGCCGAACCGGACAGCGCCCATGCATCCAGCAAACCCTGCGATTCGCCGGACGCCGCGCCGGCCGGGTTGATGAACAGGCCGATGCAGGCGCCGATCGTGCCGCCCAGCGCCAGTTGCAGCAGCGCCAGCGTCGAGTCGCGCGGCGACAGCAGGCTTTCGCGCATGCGCTCCCACAGCCGCCGCACTACCGCCGCTCCCGCGCCCAGCATGCCGTAGGCCAGCGGCAGGAACGACGTGCCGACCACCAGCGTGACGATGCGCGCCATTTCCTCGGTGCCGCGCCGGCGCACGTTCACCTCTTCCGCATCGCGCGTGCGCTCCGGCTCTGGTGTGTAGAAAATACTGTAGAACGACCGCCACGGCGCCAGCCATTCGCGCAGGTTCAGCCGCACCGCGCGACGTTCCTCGCGCAGCGCCTCGGCGCGGTCGCAGAACTGGTATTCCTCGGTGGTGCGGTAGCGCGGCTTGCCGTCCGGCCCCGCCAGCGCGCAGAAGCGCACCGGCTCCGGATCGCGGGCCAGCCTGCCGGTCGCGTCGGCCGCCATCAGGCGCGCACGCTCGTCTGCCGTGTATTTCAGCTCGGCCGTGGAGATCTCGGCGCGCAGTTCGCTGGTGCGGGTGCGCACGGCATCGAGGTGTTCCAGGATCACGTTCCCGGCGGTGACGTGCCACGACAGCGCGCACGTCAGCGTCAGCGACAACAGCAGGAACAGCACGAGCCACAGCATGCGGTGATTGAAATTGATGGCCACGCCGATCAGGCCGGGGTAGGCATAGCGGGCCAGCGTGACGCGCGTGGGCTTGTCCCACAGCGGGCCACCCTGCCCGCGCTGCGGCGGGGGCGCCGGCGGTTCCTTGGCGGGCCGCCTGAATACTTCGCACACCAGCCGGCGCAGCGCGTTCATTTTCTTGCGCCGGTCTTCCTCGCCGACGACGAGGATCGTGAACGCCACCGAGAGCCCGGTGGCCGGGCGCGCCACGGCATTGAGCATGTCCTTCGCGCGCATCAGCGCCACGGCCTGCTCCAGGCGCAGCTTCGGATCGGCGGCAGGTGTGAGGCCGATCTCGCAGATCGTGCGGATGATCTGCGCCGGGTCGGCCCCCGCTTCGGCGCGCAGGTCCTTGTCCCAGCGGCCGGAGATATGGTCGAGCAGCAGGAATACCTCGTACAGCTCGCGCACGAAGATGAATTCTTCGAGCCGCAGCCTCTCGCCATCGGCCGCCACGTGGCCGGGGACTTGCTCGTCGTCGGTTGCGGCCATGGCGTCCTCCACCGTGCTGGTGGATCGATTCTACGCCCGCCGCTACCGCAACACCGGTGACAGGCTCCCATTTTCCTGAAACATTTCAAAATAATCGGAGCCTGTCACCGGTTTTGCCACTGCTTATCTACAGCCCGGGGTGGTACTCCCGCTCCAGGTTCTTCAGCACGTCTTCCTTGTAGAACAGCACATCCTTGAATTCGCCCCGCGCGTACATCTCGGCCTGGTCGCTGAAGTGCGGCGATGCCGGGTCGCCGCTTTGCCCGCCGGCCAGGATGCTCTTCGCGCGGATCCTCTTGCCGAATTCCACGGCCGCCACGAAGCTGTTGCCACGCTCGCCGTAGATGCGCTTCGTGGTTTGCGGCGACGTCATGCCGTAGGCCGCCAGCGCGCCCCAGTTGCCCGATGCGTACGGCACCGGGATGCTCGGCTTGCTGTCGTCGAACGGCTGCACGATGTCGCCCGTCAGGCGCTGGAAGCGGTTGATCTCGCCCCAGGGCGTGCGCCAGGTGCCGAACGCGCTCTCCAGCCTGGCCGATGCGCGCGTCAATGCCTCGAGGCGTTGCACCGGCGTGATGCGCTTCTCGGCGTATTCCAGCACCGGGATGCCGGCTTCCTTCGCCGCCGGGCCATGGGTCTTGACGAGATCCTGCAGCCAGTAGATGCCCAGCGAGGTCGGCACCGAGGCCAGCGAGTAGCGCATGTCCCAGTCGCGCAGTTCGGCGATCTGCCCTGCCAGGCCGGCCTTCTGCAGGGAACTCGCCGGCGTTTCGTCATAGGCGCGCAACAGCAGCGGCAGCAGCGGCTCGAAGGCCGTCAGCTGGCTGTCGTAGGCGGCGGCGATCAGCGACTCCAGCGTGAAGTCATCCTTGTCCCGCAGCACGCGCACCGCATGGATGCCGCGCGGGTTTTCCGGGTTCATCGACATATAGGCCGGATAGTCCTGCTGGCGCGGGCTGTACGGTCCCGCCGCCGAATAGGGCCAGTTGTTGGTGTTCTGGATCCAGCCGTTCTTCGGGTTGAACAGGCGGATCGTTTCGTCCACGGCGTGCAGGCCCTTCCAGTCGGTGGACGGATCGCTGCCGTCGACCGGCTTGGTGTAGTCGAAACGCGCATCGCGTTTCGGAATGAAATTGCCGTGGAAGTAGGCGATATTGCCGTCCGCATCGGCGTACACGGTGTTGTTCGACGAATTGGTGCGCAATTCCATCGCCTTCCAGAACGCCCTGTAGTCGCGCGCCTTGGTGCGCAGGTACGACTGCTGCAGCGCCTTCAGGGGCTGGTTCATCAGCGCCACGGAGACCCACTTGTCGCCCTCGCGCCGCACTACCGGGCCATGGTGCGTGAAGTACGCGGTGACCTTCTTCTCGGCCATGCCGCCCGGTACCCTGAACGGCAGCACGATCTCGACTTCGCGGACCGGGCGCTGCTCCTTGCCGTACTGGTACCAGTACTTGCCGTCTTTTTTCGTGACGGTTTCAAGGAACTCGTCGATGACGTCGCCGCCGCCGGACGTGTGCATCCAGCCCAGCCGGTCGTTGAAACCCTGGTATACAAAGAACTGGCCCCAGGTCACGGCGCCATAGGCGTTCAGCCCCGCCTCGCTGACCACGTGGATCTCGGGCCGGAAGTAGAACGATGTATGCGGATTGATCATCAGCAGCGCGTTGCCGCTCCTGCTGAGCGCCGGCGCGATGGCGAAGCCGTTCGAGCCGCCCGGCTCGCGCTCCGTGTCAGCCAGGCCGCTGCCGGCCGGCGCGGCGGCCAGTACCGGGATATCGGCGTAGAAGCGCTGCAGCGACGGCACGTCCACTTCCTCGATATCGCCGCCGATGCTGCCTTCCGAGAAGCTGAGCGCCATCCACGGCTCGAAGCGCGTCAGCAATTGCGGCTGCACCTGCGGGTGCGTGTGCAGGTACCAGTTCAAGCCGTCGGCCCACGCGTTCATCAGCTTCTTCAGCCATGCCGGGCTGGCCTTGTATTGCGCCTTCAGCTCGTCGGGCCGGATGAAGAGCTTCATCCGCAGGTCCTCGTACAGCGCCTTCTCGCCTTCCACCTCGGCCATGCGGCCCAGCGCGGTGATGAAATTGCGTTCCACGCGCCGGAAATCGTCTTCCGCCTGCGCATACAGCATGCCGAACACCGCATCGGCATCGGTCTTGCCGTAGACATGCGGAATGCCCCACCGGTCGCGCAGGATCGTCACCCGCTTCGCCTGCGCCTGCAGGCGCAGTACTTCGGCGGGCTCAAGCTTCGCCGCCCGCGGCGCGGCTGGAGACGCCTGCACGGCCGGAGCCGCCAGCGCAGCGACGGGAAGCAGGCAGGCAAATGCAAGGCAGGTCGGTACGGCGGCGATTCTCGGCATGAGGGCCTTTCGAATGGTTGGTTACGAGGCGTCGACCAGCTGGTCGATGCGCTCGCGCAGTTCGGCATTTTCGGCGCGCAGCGCCGCGTTCTTCGCCTTCAGTTCCGCCACCTCGGCGCGCAGGTGCTCGACTTCGGTCAGCGGCTGGTCCGGCTGCGTCGGCGTCTCGCCACCGTCCTCCCACGGCGCCGGCTTGGCCGGCTTGACGGGACGCGACGCGGCGCGCTGCTCGCGCACTTCCTTGGCGGCCTGCTGCAGCGATTTCTTGCCGCCGGCAACCGCGTTCACCTGCTCGTCCGCCGGCAGCGTGGCCACCGTGGCGGCGGCGTTGATGGAAATCGTACCGGTGCGTACGGCTTCCACCAGCTCCGGCGTAGCCGTCTTCTGGATCTTCTCGATCTGCGAGATGGTATTGCTGGACAGGCGCGCGGCGCGGGCGATGTCCTCGCGCGACGTGCGCACCTTCGGCGCCACCGGCTCGGCATCGGAGTCCGGCGGCGCGATGGCCGCGTCCTCCGCCTTGATGCGCGCTGCATCTTCTTCCAGGCGCTTGGCCAGGATGTCCTTCTTGCGCAGCGCCAGCACGCCACGCTGGAAATCGGACACGCTGCGGCGCCCCAGGTGATTGTCGATCATCCACAGCATCACGTCTTCCATGCTCTGGAAACGCTCGTTCTGCACGACCCTGAACGGGATGCCGTGCTGCTGGCAGATGGCATAGCGGTTATGGCCGTCGACGAGCACGTCGCCCCACAGCACGAGCGCATCGCGGCACCCTTCGGCCAGCAGGCTGCGCTCGAGCGCCTCGTGTTCGGCCTCGGTCAGCGGCTCGATATAGGCACGCAGCATGTCGTTGATCTGGATTTGCATGATTGGTATTCCTTGAAAAAGCAAGCGGCACGCGCAAGGCGTGCCGTCCAGCATGCTACACCAATCAGGGGGACGGGCGAAAGACCGGCCGTGCGTCGATCGCTGCCATGGGCCCCACTGCGGCTATGGCAGGGAGCAGGCGGGCATGCGAAGGGGTCGCCCGCTACAGAAGGGCATTGCAAGCCGCCAAATACTGGTGCCCCGGGCCGGAATCGAACCGGCACGCCCTTGCAAGCAACGAATTTTAAGTCTGTCGCGCAACCATTGCAAATCAATTACTTAGGTGCAAAAACCGTTCCGCAACTGGTTTACTCCGACCCGCATGGATGCTCACTCTTCGCCATGTTTGCGGAACTGACTCCCAAGCAAAAGGTACGGATCCGTCAAGATTCAATGCCGAAATTCCGGCAGACGGCAACCATGGATAATCGTTCCGATAGACCCAACCAGCGGATGCGCGACCTGGTCGACACCGCTGTCCGCCAGCTCGCCGACGTCGGCCGGCGCCGGGCCGCCGGCAGTCAGCAGCGCGAGCACCCGCCCGATCACGTCGCCGTGCTCCTCGAAAAAGCACTTCGTGGACGGCGCGCTGTGTGCCGCTTCAAGCTCGGCCGCCAGCGCGCGCAATGCCTGCCAGCCCGCGTCTATCGGTATCACTCGCTCATTATTCATGGCCTCCCCCCCTGCCCGCGGGGTAGGCCGGCGCGCGTCAGCGACGGTTGATGTGCGTCAAAAGCCGAGCAGCTTCGAAGATGGAAGCGCGAGCGACGGCTCCTCACACGCCACACGACTTGCACATAACTAGTGATATTGTGAAGAAAGCAATTATCGGATATCGTCGAGCATTCTGTTGACAGGAGGTAAACAAAATGAAAAAAGCGCTCGCAGGTTTGCTGTTATCAGCAAGTGCTGTTGCTGGCTACGCCGCACCAGTGTCCGTCGAAATTTCTTATCTAGGCGCGCTCAAATATTGTGATTGTGGAGAGATGATAACTGACCCTTCAGCCAAGCTGGAAATCAGCTTTAAGGGAGAAGATCTCAATAATGATCAGGTGATTACATTCGATGAAGTAAGCAAACTGGTCGCGTTTGGCATAGACTTCACTAGTCCACCGCCGCCTCAGCAGGAGTACTACATCACTACTTTTCAATACCTGAGTAACCGTGATTTCTATATTAGTCTCGCTCATGGCATCTATTTTCCAAACGGCCATTTTGATTTAGCGGGCCGTTTTGGCGCAACAGAAACAATGGCAGATTGGGAGATCGACTCGCGTGGCCCGTGGGATGGCCCGTGGGGTCGCTGGACTACAGATCCTTATGTCACCACCGTATCCATCTCTTCTGTTCCTGAACCTTCCGCTATTGCCATGTCTGCTATTGGGCTCGGTCTCATAGGGTTCATGGCACGCCGCCGACAGCGCGCTGCCTCGCGTTAATCGCTCATTGGCACCGGCAGCACGTCCCAGTGGCGCTAGCCGGTAGTGATCACCCGTGCCTTGTGATCACCGCTACGGTGGTTGTCAGCCTGAGAAAGGGTCAGTCGCCGTCAACGGGCGCACGAGCCACACTTGTTCCACGTGCACGGGCTGGCCATCTTCCGCCTTGATCTCGTAGCCACTCAACACGAAGCCGCGTTCACCGGCCTTCTCCACGAGCGGGTCGAACAGCGGTTTGTAGACTGAGCCCAGGTGCGTCGAGCCCACCTTTATCAGGTCGGCCATGTGCGACGCGCCACCGCCAGTTTGGTGTTTACTGGTCGGACCCAGCAGCAGGCGGCCGGCCATCGGTACCGCGGCGCGGAACTCGTCGCACGTGATGCGCTCGCCGTCGCGCCGAAGGAGGACAACAGAAACCGGCAACCCTTGCGGGCGCTCGGTGCGCGGTGACGCGCTCATTAGACTGCTGGTGCCAGACATTCGAACCTCTTGCCAATACTGTACGCCCATACAGTATAGCAGCCGACACTACTCGACCGTCGTTTCGCCCGCTACCGGGCCATTATTTAGCGCGCGGCACTCGTCGAAACGCTGCTCGAGACGTTCGAACTTCCGCACGAGTCGGCCCGTGTCTGCGGCGAGGCCGAGAATATCAGCAGCCACCGCCGTCATCGGCGAGCTCGAACGCGTGATCGCCCGGTGCGTCGCCCGCAGCCCCATGAGCATGAAACTGGTCAACAACAAGCACGGGCTGCCGCTCTCGCGGTGGGAATACCGCGGTGCGTTGGACCGGGCCCGGCTGGCAGCGGCTGAGAAATATCCTGACCTGGCCGACGAAATCGCGCAGTACCAGTTTCGCGACCTGCGCGCGAAGGCCGGCACGGACAAGGATGAATCGCACGGCGCGGGCGCGGCGAAGGACCAGCTGGGCCACAGCTCCGACCAGATGACGGCGCACTATATCCGGCACAGCCGGGGCAAGCTGGTGCCGCCAACACGGTGATCCCGGCGACACAATTCCGCGATGCGCCGAAGGTGACGTTTAACATTATTGCGGAACTACGCCAGAATTGCGGAACTGGCGGGCAGCGGGTTTGGACCATCAATCGGCTTGAAACCCGCATGAATACTGGTGCCCCGGGCCGGAATCGAACCGGCACGCCCTTGCAAGCAACGGATTTTAAGTCCGGTGTGTCTACCAGTTTCACCACCGGGGCACAGCCCTGCATTATGACATGCCCGGTATATTTCGCAAACCCGGCCGTTCGGATTTCAGCTAACGGACGTGGGCGCGATTTCGTTCGTCCTGCTGGGCAGGACGGTTCAGGCAGACACGGCAAGCGTTTCAGACCAGCAGGCAATCACGCAGCCCACCCGAACAGCGCCAGAGACCAGGTTAACGCCATCATCCCAAGCAGCAACACGGCCGTTCGGCGCAATAGCCACCAGCGCAGCAGCAGGAACGCCACCAGCCACATAAAGCTGCCTAGCGTCGTTACGGTAAAGAGAATACCCAGCGCCCGCACCGGTGCATTGATGATCACCGCCGGCAGCAGCAGCACGTAGATCACGATCATTGCCGTGCCGGCCCGCTTCATCAGCCGTTGGGAGCGGCGCATGGTGCCGGGATCGACGGGGGACGGCGATGGCCGTGGCTGCGGTTGCTGCGGCTGCGGTGACGGCGGCGACGGCGACGGCGCGGTCGGCGTACGCGGGCCCGACACGCGAGCGGGCCGGTGCCGCCACAGGAGCAGGCCGCCCCAGGCCAGCAGCAGCGCGAACAGCATGGGCCGCTCAGCCAGCGGCTGAGCACGCCCGGTCATGCTGGCCAGATAGGTCAGGTTTGCCATGGCGGCACACGCCAGCGTGGTGCCCCACCATCCGGCGATCAGCGCGCGCGGCCCCTTCCGGCACAGCCACAGCAGCGTGCCGTGCAGGGCCATCGTCATCAGCCATAGATACCCGTGCCCAAGCATTTGGTCCGGAACGACCCACAGCAGCAGCAGCATCAGGCCATACGCCGCGGCGACAACTTGTGCAAGCGCCATCGCCCAAGTCTCGCGGCTGGCGCTCCACTGCTTCAGCACGCGGTAAAAGAGCGTGCTGGCGGCCGCGGTAAGCAGCGCGCAGACTCCCACCGCCCATTGCACCTGTTCGTAGGTATTGACCTCGAGCCATACGCCGGCGCCGAACACGGCCAGCGCAGACGGCAGCCAGGCGCGCAACACGGCCCTCGAGAATGCGCCGTGCGAGTCTCGCACAGTCCCGCTATCGAGCAGGCAAAACACCTCGGGCGAGACCCTGCCGGCCATGGCGCGCCAGCTTGCAGCGTCCGGGAACCGGGTCCGCGCACACCCTTCCACGACGGCTTCCGAGCCGGGTGTGCCGACAATCATCGCACCATTGGCAACGTCGAAGGGAGCGCAAGGCTTGCCATCGGCCACCAGCCGGACCTTCAACTGCGTACGAGCCTGGGCCGTCGCGGCCGGCGGGACCTGCCCATGGTCCAGCACATTGAGCGGCAGCCGGCCGCTGCAGGACGACAGCGTCGCGCACAGGCTGTCCACCGTCGTACCGGCCGGCAGCGCGGGATCGTCCAGGTCCACCACCCACAGGGCCGAAAACGACTCGATACCGCCGCCCTGCAGGGCCTGCGCTCCGGCCAGGCCACCCGCGCCAGTCGCCTGGTCATCATCCCAGTCCGCCAGTCGCGGCCAGGGATCGAGCTCGTCGCGTTGCACCCCGGCCGTCATGCCGCCTCTCCGGTGATGGCCGCCAGCGGTGCGATGATGTCGGCCTGGACATGTCCGAGCGTGGCCGCCCAGTAGCCCAATGCTGCGTATGTATCGGCGGCGAAACGGTTACGCACGGTGCGGCACGGCGCCGCATGCAGCAGCGGCAGCGGGCGCCACGTCTCGTCGATCAGCAGGTCCAGCCGGATCGCGCCGTCGCGTTCCCACACCAGTTCGAATTCATGGGTCTGGCCCAGCTCGTCGAGCCGATGGCTGCCGAAGTCGAGCGCCTCGCCGTCCAGCAGCAGCCGCGGCATGGCGGGCGACTGGCTGGTCTGGCGCCCGAAGCGTTTCCGTGCCGGCAGCCGGCCCTGCGCGGCGACGAGCGGCTGCGTGCCCCGGCCTTGCTCCCATGCCAGCTCGGCCCATGCCCGGCACTCGCGCCAGGGCGCAATGAATTCCGCGGCGGCGGGGATCTCGCCCTGCAGGCGCCAGTCCAGCAGGGCCAGCGCGCGGCACGCGTCGAGAAGGTAGTCCGCGCCGTCCAGGCCGGGAAGCCGCAGCGTCACGTCCTGAATGTCTGCCTGGCCGGCGGCTGCCAGCGCGCGCAATGCCGCCGCCCAGCGCGCGGCGCGCGGCAACAGGCCGGGCTCCACCACGGCCGTCACCGTGTCGCCCGGCGTCCAGGGACCGCCGGCATGCAGGCTCAGGCTGCCTTTCAGTTCGGCGGCGGGAAAGTCATCGAGTCCTTCGTCGTCCTCGCGGCAGAGCACCATGCCTGCGCGGGTCAGCCACGCACTGGCCTGGACGGCGTGGCGTTTGCCGGCAACTTCGAGCACCAGCGCCGCGGCGCAGATTTCGACGTGCGCAGTCATGGCCCGCCCTCCTCCAGCGCCCGCAGTGCCGACCGCAGTTCCGGCACGCGCCGCTCGCGCAGGCGGCGCAGCGCCGCCGCACCTGTTTCCAGGCGCTTTACTGCCGCGCCCGCATCTCGCGCCTGGGTTTCGGCCAGCTGGCGTTCGCGGGCTCCGCTGCCCGGGTTGCCCACTAGCGGGGCCCCTTCGGCCAGCAGCGCCAGCGAACGGCGGATCGACCGTTCGCCGTGCTCGGCAAGCTGCTGGCGCCACTCCTGCCATACGGCGTCGCCGCGCTTGCGCAGCAGTTCGCGCAGCTGCGCCTTGCCGCGCTCCAGCACGGTCTTCTCGGCCAGCATCGATTTACGCCAGAACGTGTACACCGAGACCAGGATGGCCACCACGAGCACCAGCGCGCCCACGCCCCAGTATTCCTTTGCCAACCCCTTCAACTGCATATTCGGCGAGAGGCCCAACATGGCGAGGAAGCCCAGGGGCCCCAGTATCGCCATCGGCGTGCGCGTGACTTCCTTGGCGAAGCGCCCGATGGCAGCAAGATAGTCGCCGCGGCGCCAGCGCGCGCCCGGCGACGCATCGATGCGGCCAAGCGGCTGCAGGTCGTCGAGCGCGCCCGCCTTGCGCGCCAGCGCCAGGGTGGCGGTGGGCGGCAGCGGTGGCACGAACAGGTCGTCGTGCGCCGCCTGCCCGGCCGCTGCCCCGTCGCCGCGCGCGCAGAGGAAGGCCTGCCGGCTGCGGCGCGGCAGTCGGTTCGCCGCGGCCTGCATCAGCTGCCAGGTTTCAAAACGCAGGTAGCCAGCCAGCACCGCCAGGTCGCCCTCGCGCAGCGACACGATCTCGAAGGCCGGGTCGATATCGGGAATCGCATGCGTGGAGGCCAGCCGCTGGATGACGAGGACATCGGCACGCCGCGCGATCTCGGCCCACTGGGCCGTCCAGAAGCGCTCCAGCTCCGCCAGCGTTCGCCCATGCTCCTCGCGCAGGTGCCGTCCCAACGCTTCGATGCGCTCGGCCCCGCTTGCCGGCGCCAGCAGGTCGAAGCGGCGCAGCAGTTGCTCGCCGGCGATACGCTGCACGTGCAGTTGCCGCGCCCGTCGTGCGGCGGCCTGCAGCAGGCGCCGCGCGTCCAGTTCGAAGGCGTCGATGCGCTGGCGCGACGTGCTGCCCGCAAGCTCCCGCGCGGCATCGGGCTGGCCGCCCTCCGTGCGCAGATCGTTGCGGTGGGTGCGCAGTTCGTCGTCCAGCGCATCGAGCTCCGCCTCCAGCCGTTCCACACGGCGCTGGCGGGCCCGGTCCGGCGGCGGTGCACGCTCGGGCGGTGCGGCCGGACCAGGCGCCGGTGCGGTAGCCCGCTTGCGCTGGGCGGCCAGGGCGTCGCTGCGCTGCAGCAATGCCTCTTCCAGTTCACGCAGGCGGGTGGCGAGCGCATCATCGTCGCCGTCGAGCAGTACGGCTTCGTCCAGCCGGCGCCGCAGCGAGGCGGCCAGCCGTTCGGCCGGCGGGCGGGCCGCGGGTGCCAGGTCCTGCGCGCGGCGCTCCAGCTCGCCCAGCTTGCCGCGGTCGCTCCGGCGCCGCGACAGCCGGGCCCGCTCGGCGGCGACGTCGCGGCGCAGCCGGGCGACGTCTTCCTGCAGCGCGCCGGCGTCCGCGCGGCCGTCCGGCGCATCCATTGCGGTTTCAGGCAACATCGGACAACACTCCAACGATATCGTCCAACGTGCCGGCCGTCAGGTTCAGGCCGGTCTGGGTCACCCGCATCGAGTCCGTGAACAGCCCGATGGTGTCGTCCACGCGGCGCACCACGTCCGCCATCGATGCCTGCAGCGCCACGTAGCGCTGCAGGCGCTCGCGCATGGCCTGCGCAGCCTCGTCGGCATCGCCGCGCAAGTGGCTCATACTGCTGTCGAGCAAGCTGTCAACGTGCCGTTGCGCGTTGCCCGCCGTTTCCTGCCATGCCGAACTGGCCTGTTCCAGCGCGTCGGTCAGCTGCGTGTCGGCGCGCCCGGCCACGCCAGCCACGTCGTCCCGCCCCGCCGCCAGCACCGCCGCGGCTGATTCCGCCAGTTCCACCAGCGTTTCCGAAAACGCGTCGGCCGCCAGGCGGGCCTCGCCGGCGGCATCCTCGATGGCCGCCTCGGCAACTTCAGCCGCCGCTACCAGCGCCTCGGCCGCCGCGGCCGTTTCATCGGCAAGCGCGGCGCATTCGCCTTGCAGCCGCTCGCGCAGCGCCTCGACGCGCCCGGCCAGTGCGGCAAGCTGGTCCGCCGTGACGGCCGGCCCGGCGGCGTCGCCGCCGGCCTGCTCCAGCGCGTCCATGCGACTGGCCAAGGCCTGGGCCAGTGCCAGCGCTTCGTCGATGCCTGCCGCTTCCGCCATGCCCCCCCCCCGTTACACTGATATGCCGACCGCCTCGGCGAGGCCGGTCACGCGCTCGACCTGCTCCAGCAGCGGATCGAGCACGACCTGCACGGCATCGAGCAGCGGCTGTGTGGCTGCCCGCTCCCCCTCCGACTGGCGGATCGCCGCCGACAGCGTTTCGCGGGCATCCGCCAGCGCGGCCAACAGCAGGCCCTGCAGCTCGGCCGCGGCCTCGTCGAGCCGGTCGGCGCAGGCGTCGAGTGCCTGGCGCTGCAATGCGTCGACCTCGGCGATGCGGCCCTCGAACGCCTCCGTCAACGGCGTCAGCAGCACGCCTTGCGCCGCTTCGCCCAGGCCATCGGCGAACTCCACCGACGCGTCCGCCACCTCCCCGGCCGCATCGCCGCAGGCATCGGAGAACTGACCGGCCTCGTCGCGCAGGCCGTCGGCGAATTCATCGATCCGCGCGATCAGTCCGTCCAGCGCCTGCACGGTATCATCCACTTCCGCGGTGGCCACGGTCTGCCATGCCGCCAGCTGGCTCAACGCCCGTTCGCTGCTTTCCAGCGCGGCATCGGCGCTCTCCTGCACCTGCTGGTTCAGGTCCGCCAGCGCGGCGGCCAGGGCGTCGAGCAGGTCGGCCGCGCCATCGTCGCCATCGTCCGGCGCCCCCAGCAACGGCAGCAGGCGCGCGTCGAGCGCCGCCACGGTTTCCTGCAACACCGCGAGATCGTCCGCCATCGGCTCCCCCGCTTCAGAATCCGCCGCGCGCCAGCTGCAGCGCGGCCTTGATGACGCTGACGGCGGCCCGCAGCGCGACCAGTTGCGGCACCAGCGGCCCGACCGCACCCATGATCGCGACGCTGGCCTGGGTCAGCACGACGTTGTCGGCGATCTCCCGGCACATGTCCTGTTCGACTTGCCGGAATAGCGCGCGAGCCTCCTGTTCCACTCCCTGCGAGAAACGCGCCGCGGCGTTGTCCGCCAGGCGCTCGGCGCGCTCGGCCACGGCAGTGTTCAGCGTTGCCGCGCTGCGCTGCACGCCGGCCTGCAAGGCATCGTGCGCGTCGCCGAAGCTGTCGGAAAACCTGGACAGCGTGGCGGAGAAGGCGTTCCCCATTTCCTTGTCGAGCGTGCCGTCCAGGGCACCCAGCGCTGTCTCCGCCGCTTCGAGCTCTTCGGCAATGTCCGCTTCCGCCAGGGCCTCGCCGCGGTCGCCCAGCTCGCCGGCGCGTTCCTGCAACGATTGCCGCGCCTCGCCCAGCTCGCTGCGCATTTCTTCCGCGGCCTCGACCAGCTCCTGCCATGCCGTCTGCTGCACCTGCACCAGCCCGGTCACCTGCTGCGCCAGTTGCCGCAGTTCGTCGGCGATGCCGGCAAGGGCGGTGGCGGCCGGTGCGCTCATGGCCGCTCACGCGATCGCGGCGACCGCGTCGAGGGCCGGCCGGATGCCGGTGACGACCTGGACGATGCCGTCGATCTGCCGGGTGATGTCGTCCAGCACGTCGATGACGTCGTCGGCCGCGCCCAAGCCGGCCGATTCGATCCCGTCCAGGGCCTCGTTCAGTGTCGCGAACACTTCGCTGCCGGCGGCGCGCACCTGCTCCAGCCGCTGCGCAGTGGCACTGTCGCGCAACGTCTCCGTTCCTGAGGACACCGCGCGCATGGCCTCGCCGAACGACTGTTCGGCCGCCTTCGACAGGCCGGCCGCGTCGTCCACCAGCTGGGCAAGCCGTTCCTGCACCGCGCTTTCCAGTGCCTGCGAGGCGGCCGCGGCGCTGTCGGCATGCGCCGCGGCGGTGTCCTGAGCCGCGGCGAATTCCTGCTGCAGCTCCTCCACCAGCGCTTCGATCTGCGCGGCGCTTTCGGCCAGCGCTTCCTGCCACTGCATGCGCGCCTGCTGCAACTCGTCGAGCATCTGCTCGATCTCGTCGATGCTGTCGAGTGCGCTGGCCAGGTGCGCGGCGGCTTCGTCCCGGGCGCCGCCGGCTTCGAGTCCGTCAAGTTGCGCATCGATGGCCTGCAGGCGCGCGACCAGGGCGGCCAGGTCCGCAGCGGCACCGGCGCCAGGCACTGGCTCGGCGGGCGCGTGCACGGCTAGTAACCGTTGAAGGGGAACACGGCGCTGTGCAGCGCCAGCACGCCGGTGGTCACCGAGCCGAGACCGGGCATCTGCAGGCCGCTGCCGCCTTCGACCGGAATGATGCCCGGCCGGGTCGACGCCAGCAGCCCCTGGGCATCGATGATTTCCTCGATCGACAGCCGGAACGTGCCGCCGGCGCTGTGCGGTCCCACCGTGGCTCCCGGGTCCTGGAACAGCGACGCCTTCGAGTTGAACTGGTGCAGCTCGACCGGCCGCGTGGTCGTGAAGCGGCTGGGCGGGCCCGCGTACGTCATCGAGCCGGGACCGGGGATCTTCGGCAGCGAAATGCCGAGGCCGCCGGCCGTGTAGAAGAAGAACGCCGTCTTCTTCGCGTTCAGGTCGACGATCTGGAAGATGTAGTTATCGGCCTGCAGCAGCAGCGCCGCGGAGAAACCGCCGACGACCCGTATCTCGAATTCGGTCGACTTGGACGGGCCCGGCGGTTTCGGCGGCGGCGTGGTTGACATCCACGCGATCTCGATGCGCCGGTTGGCGCGGCGCTGCAGCTCGCTGGCCGGCTTCTCGTAGATCAGTTCGCGCGTGCCGAGCGCCTCGGTACGGTAAGCGATCAGGCCCAGGCGTGCCGGCGGCAGCTGCCGCCGCCGCGCCTCTTCGTCGACGAATTCGCGCAGCTTCGCCACGCCATTGTCGGCGCGCTGCCGGCTGATCTGGGTTTCGAAGTCGCGCCCGCGCTGGTCGAGGTCGGCATGGCCGATCACCAGCACTTCGACACGCCGCTCGGCGGCGATCTCGTCGACCAGCTTTCCCGAGTACCAGCGCAGTGCATCGAGCTGGACCGGGCTCAGTTCGGTACCGTGGACCGGATAGTTGGCGATCGGGAAGGAACCGTCGCGGGCCTGCGCCGCGGCGGCACCGAACAGCAGCACGCACAGCAGCATGCGCAGCACCTGAAACCATCTGGTCCGGTAGTTCATGGCGCGCTCCTGCGGGTGTCGGTCCATTCAGCGTACCGGATCGAAACGGAATGTCAACACGTTAACCAAAAAGCAACTCAGCGGCAAAGACGCCGCCGATGCCGGCCCGCGCGCCCGGAAGATGCGCCATCCGCGCACACCACCTGCTATGCTTCGGCCATGACTACCGATTCCGATATTGAACTGTCCGGCGCGTTCCAGGCCACCGACAGCAGCGGCCGCACCCATGACGTGAAGGCCATCCGCATTTTCGACGAAGGCTACGGCATCATCGACGTCTACGTCGACTTCGCCAAGCCCCTCGACGGCGGCCACAAGGATGCCGTGCTGCTGAAGCAGCTCGTCGAGCGCCTCCGCACGCTCGGCTACAAGGGCCCCGACTTCGGCCTCAGCGATGCCGGCCTGCAGGAAAGCAAGCTGATCGTACTGGAAGCGCCCGAGGAATTCGCCGCCTTCGCCAAGAGCCGCGGCTGGAAAAACCTCGCCGAAGAGTTCGACGAGTAAGCGGCCAGCCTGCGCAAGCACGTTCCTGCGCGATCTGCCCCGCGCGGCCAGCCCCGCGCGGCCAGCCCCGCGCGGCGCCCCTCGCCGTTCCGGGTCGATCACTCGAACCGGAACGTCAGACTCCCCCGATACTCGCCCTGCGCCACCGGCCACGCCGCCGCCGGGCCGAGCACCTCCGTGCCGCTGAATTTTTCGCCGATGGCGGGGATCGCATGCAGCCACGACAGGTCACCGGCCGGGAACTCCACCGTCGTGTTCGCATGTGAAATGCGCGGCGTGCCCACGCGCAGGTAGCCGTCGGGCTGGCCGGTGCTGACCAGCAGCGCGCCGGACGCCGAGTCCAGCCGCGCCCAGCGCACCCCGGCAAAGAAGCCCTGCGATTCGGGGTAGCGGAAGGTCTCGCCCGGTTGCTGGTCGAAGCGCGCCACCTCGTGCACACCCAGCCAGGTGCCGTGCAGGCGGTTTTTCCACACCCGGTAAGGCCCCTGCCCCAGCCAGCGCATCGAGCGCTGCGCGCTGTCCGGATGATCGAACGTCACGCCGTGGTACTGCACCGTGCCGTCGAGCCGGTACGCATAGTCCAGCCGCAGCGCGCCATCGGCCTCCAGCGTCCAGCGCACGCGGTCCAGGCCGGCGCCGCCGCTCGCTTCCAGCCACGCCGCCGGCCTGCTGCCGGCGCCATTGCCGGTGCCGCTGGCGACCCGGGCGGCCGCGCCATCGGCCGCCGGGAACCGCTGCGCCGCATGCCCCAGCCGTACATCGCCGAAAGCGAGCGGCTGGCCGTGCTCATCCACGGGCTGGGACAGCCGCACGGCCAGTACCGGCTGGGGCGGGAAGCGATACTCGTTGCCGTCGGAACGCCGGCGCGAGGCGTCGAACACGGTCTTCCAGGTCTTCCCGTCGGCGCTGATTTCCAGCTTGAAGCGGGCATAGGCCGTCTTCCTGTCCGGGTCCGGCAGGATCTCGATCACGCTGGCCGTCTGCGCACTGGCCAGCTGGCGGATGCCGCTGGCGGCATCTTCCCGGGCAAACGGCAGCCAGGCGACCGCCGCCCCTGTGGCCGGGCGCGCATAGGCCAGACGCGGACCATTGGCCAGCCCCGACACGCGGTCGCCGTTCTTCAGCGCCAGCAGCCGGCCGGCTGCATCGAAACTCGCCGTGACGGCGCCCGCCACCATTCGCCAGCCATCGGCCACCTGTTCCACGCGCGGCGTGGCCGCCGCCGGCCCGGCCACGGCCACGGCCACGCTGTTGGCCGGTGCCGCGCGGGCGGCCAGGTCCGGGGCCGGATAGGTCCAGGTCCACAACTGCCCGCCATCCGGCCCGGTGGCCGTCACTTCCAGCGCATCGGCGCCCCGGCCGCGCCAGTCCGCCGGCAGGCGCAAGTCCAGCGTGCCGCTGCCGCGTGCCGCGACGCGCGGTCCGGAAACCTCGCCCTTCGCCAGGATGCGTACCGCGGTCGACGCGGCCGACGGATCGGCGTAGCGCACCAGCCGCCAGCCGAAGCGCACCTGGTCCAGGTTGTGGAAGTCGTAGCGGTTGTCGACCTTCAGCCTGCCGTCGAAGCGCGCGTCGAGCACCGCGTCGTCAAGCCACACCGGCGACCAGATGTGCCGGACCGCGTGATAACTGCCCTCCTTCTCGTGTGCCGGCCCGACGATGCCATCCGGCCCATAGGTGCCATAAGGGTCGACACGGTTGCACTGGTCGGTGCGCACCACGCCTTCGTCGTTCAGCGCCCAGATCACGCCGCCCACGCCGACCGGCGAGGCCATCATCGCGTTCCAGTAATCGTCCAGGCTGGCTGCGCCGCCGCCGTCGTACAGGGCGTGCATGAATTCCGTCGGCATGAACAGGTTCGGGCCCTGCAGCCGTTCGTTGAGCAGCTTCCAGTTCGGATAATGCTTGGTGTCGATATCGCCGAAGATCGCCCACGGGTGGATCACCGGGCGCTTCTGCGGATCGTACTTGTGGTATTCATCATCCAGCTCGAGATTGAAACCGCCCTCGTTACCGTTGGCCCAGAACAGGATGCTGGGGTGGTTGACGTCGCGCGGCACCATCTCGCTCACCAGCTTGCGGCCGATGGGCGTGCCGTGCGCGGCCTGCCAGCCGGACAGCTCGTCGATCACGTACAGCCCCAGTTCGTCGGCCGCCCGCAGGAAGGCCGGGTCGGGCGGATAGTGCGACATGCGCGCCGTGTTCATGTTCATCGACTTGATCAGGCGCGCATCGGCGTAGTTGTCTTCCGGATCGAGCGCGCGCCCCGTCGCCGGCCGGAAACTGTGCCGGTTGACACCCTTGATGACGATCTTGCGCCCGTTCAGGTACAGGCCGTCGCCCTTGCGCACCTCGAATGTGCGGAAGCCGAAGCGCTCGGTGGCGGTGTGCAGTGCCTTGCCGCCCTGGCGCAGGGTCAGGCGCAAGGTGTACAGGTTGGGCGTTTCGGCCGACCACAGGCGAGGCCGGGCGATGGCGGCTGACAGTTTCAGCGGGCCGCCTGCCTGGTCCGCGGCAACGCTGAACGGCCGTCCCACCGGCTTGCCCGCGGCATCGAGCACCTGGCCTTCCACCGTGGCGCCGGCAGCCGGGCCGGCCAGCGTCACCGTCGCGGACAGGCTGCCGTCGGCGCGCGCATCGATGGCGGCATGGGCGATCGACCGGGGCGGCGCGGCTTCCAGCCATACCGGCCGGAAGATGCCGCCGAATACCCAGTAGTCGCCGCGCCGTTCGGCCTTGTCTGTCAGCGGGTCCGACGCCTTCTTGCTGACATCGACCTCGAGCACGTTGTCGCCGCCGTGCCTGACCAGTTTGGTGATGTCATGGCTGAAGCGGTAGAAGCCGCCCACATGCGGCTCGCCGGCCTGCACGCCGTTGACGCGCACGGTGGTTTCCGTCATCGCGCCCTCGAACACCAGCCTGATCGCGCGGCCCTGCCACGCTGCCGGCACGGCGAACTTCAGGCGGTACTGCCCCTGTTCCGTATGGCGCTTGTCGCCTTCGCCGTAGTCATAGCCGCCGAATCCTTGCAGCTCCCAGTTCGACGGCACGGGGATGGTGCTCCAATCGCCGGCGCGCCGGCCCGCGGAGACCTTGAATTCCCACGGCACCGCCGTAGCGGGGCCGGTGCCGGACAGGTAGCGCTGCTCGGTGACCGGGGCGGCGAGCACACTGCCGGCCATGGCCAGCAGCGTGGCCGCGGCGGCCAGCCGGCACGCCGTGGCGGAGAAGATCTTCGGGACGAACGTCGGGGCGATGGGCATGGCGTTGGAAGCGGATGGCGGAGCTGCCCAGCATAGCGTCATTGGGCCTCGAAGTCAGCCATTCGGCCCAATCGCTCACCATCGTGCGCGCACCGTCCTGTACACACCATCCTGTACACACCCTCGAGCGCACACCGCCCGCAATGCGGCAGGCCGCCGGCATCGTTGAAACGACACCGGCGGCCTGCAGGAATGGACTACGAGGGAAAGACTTTACTGCGTGATGCGCTCCCAGCCGTGGCGAACGGCGGCCTTCACCTTCTCCCACGTGGATTCGGGATAGCGCGATTCCCAGCTGCTGCGCAGGCCGGATTCCGAATCGTCCCAGGAGCGGCCGGCATAGCTGTCGCTGCCGCGCATCGAGGAACCGTAGCGGTAGGCCGGCGCGTAATCGTCATAGGTACCGCCGGACGAGGCCAGATTGCTGGTCCAGTGGCTGCGATAATAATCCTCGTCGTCGGTGCTGCCCAGCTGCTCGACATCGACCTCGGTGTGGCGCACGGTATCGCTGATCTGGTCGGTGCGCTGCGTAACCTCCTTGCCGACCACCACCTCCTCGACCACGCGGGCGGTTTTCTGCACCACCGCTTCTTCGGCATTCTCGCGCAGCTCGAACGAGGTTTCCTGGAACGCGCCCACCTGCGCCGGGTCGACCGGCCGGTCCACCGGGCGGCGTTCCACGTTGACGTGTTCTTCGCGCAGGCTCACGCTCTCGTTGACCGGCGTTTCCACCATGCGCTGGTAGATGCGCACGCCGCCGCGCTGCACCATCCGCTTGCCGACCTTCAGCTCTTCCTGCATCACCGGAATCACCTGCTCGTCGGTCCCGGCGCGCTGCAGCGAGCCGGTATCGGCATAGCCCTGCTGCGACCCCTGCGTGCCGGACGGATAGTGCACGCCCTGCGTGCCGGAGACGGTGGTGCCTTGAAGGTTATCATCGCGCAGCAAGGCGCTGTCTTGCGATGAACTCTGCTGCGACGAGCTTTGCTGCGAGGCGCCGAGCAAGGCACCGCCGCCGCTGCGCGCGCTGGACGGATTCCAGCCGCTCGCTTCCCACTGCGAACGGTGCTCATCGATGTCGATCGGGCCGAAGCGCTCGACGATGTCGGCGGCACGTTCCACCTCATCCTGGGTGGCGGCGGTCACGGTCAGCACCGTGTTGCCGCGGTTGACCGCTTCGCCATAGACATGGCGGTCGTCGTCATCGTCGCCGAAGAAATTGCCGAAGAAATTCTTGATGCTGTCGCCGATCGAATGTTCTTCCGTCGCGGACGAGGCGGTGGTGCCGGTGGAGCTGGTGGAGCTGGTGCTGCTGGCGTCGGCCGTCGAGGAGCCGGTGGCGCTGAGATTGATGGAACCGGCTCCGATGCCCGAGCTGACCAGTTCGTCGCGGGCGCTCTCTGCGTCGGCGCGGTTGTCGAATACTGCTGCTAGCGTATGGCTCATGATGGGTTTCTCCTGTTTTTAGGCTGACTTGGGTTGGTTGGGGTCGCCATCCCGCGCGGCTTCATCGAACGCCTCGACCTGCACGTCCTCGGCCCGCAACGACACGGTTTCCCGATACTCCTGCTGCCTGCGTACCCGGGTGATGCGCAATTCTTCCTTGATGCGGAAGCGTTTTTCGATCACCAGGATTTCTTCGGTTACCGGCACCACCAGCACGTCGCCTTCGTAGCGCGACGGCGGCGCTTCGGCGACCACGCGATCGACGGCGACACGCTGCACGTCCAGTTCCTCGTGCCAGAGCTGTTCGCTGATCTCGACGGGCTGCTCGGTGACGTTGCGGGTAACGCGTACCCCGCGTCCGGTATCGACGACACGGGTGGTAACATCGATTTCCTCGCGTATTACGGGCACGGCGACGGGCTCGTTAGCGGGCACGTTAGCGGGCACGTTAGCCGGCACGGTGACAGGTCCGCTGCTCGTCCCGATTGGTTGCGACGTTTTGTCCATGCCAAAAAGTCTACGCTGATCGACAATGGAGCAGCGCTACATTGCCGCGCTGCACGGACGCGTGCCGCCATGGTTCGCATTGTTTTCACCGCGCACGGAACATTGTGTCTCTTCCCAATCGGCGCGACACAGGTTAGCCTTGCGGTAAGCGAACGGCACCGGTCCAGGCCGCTCACTCATCAGTTGCGTGGACCGCCATTCCCATGGGCCAGACAAGCATGCAGGAAACCCGTAAAGACGAACTGACGGCGCAGAAAGTCCATATCGGCATGATCTTCAGGCAGATGCTGGGCCCTGAGGACGCGCGTGCCTATCTGCATGCCGAGAACGTGCCCGAACCGGTCATCGAGCGGGTGGTGGCCGGCGAGACAATCCGGCTCGACCAGGAACTTCCCGAGCTGGCGCCTGCGCCGGCGCCGCCCCCGTTGCCCGACCTGAACAATATTTTCTATGGCAGCTCGGGACGCCGGCGCAACACGGTGAAGTCGGCCATCGTCGAGGCGGCCCTGACGGTCAGCAGGGAGCTCGGGCGCGAGCGGGCCGAACAGCTGCTGCGCCGCGAAGCGCTGCCGGACGACGTGATTGCCAGGGTGCTGGCGGAAGATGCCACGTGCCGCCGCGCACGCTAGCGGCGCCGCTGCCGCCGGTCAGGCCGCGAACCTGACGCAGTCGCGGCCCTCGCGCTTGGCCTGGTAGAGCGCCGCGTCGGCCCGGCCGTAGGCGGTCTCGAAGGTAGTGCCGCGCTCGAACCAGCCGGCGCCGATGCTGGCCGTGACCGCCCTGTCGACCGGGTCCGCATGGCGCAGCCCGCGCAGTGCGTCGCACAGCCGCTGTGCCACGCCGGCCTCCTGGCCGCGCTCCAGGCCCGGCCAGACGATCGAGAACTCCTCCCCGCCAACGCGCCCGATGGCGGCCGGCGCCGGCACCAGCGCCTTCAGGCCATCGACCACGGCGCGGATCACGGCATCGCCGGCCGGGTGGCCGAAATCGTCGTTGATGGCCTTGAAATGGTCGATGTCGAGCACCAGCAGCGCGGCCGATTCGCGCCGCAGCACGCCGCCGGCGTAGTCGATCAGCGCGCCGCGGTTGAACACGCCGGTGAGCGGATCGTGCGTGGCGCGGTGCTGCAGCTGCAGCGCCAGCTCGTGCAGTGCGCGGTTCATCTGCTGCATGTCGCGCTCGGCCCGGTCGCTGCGCCCGATCAGCCGGCGCGTCTCGCGCATCAGCCGTTCGTAGTGCGCGATCAGTTCGCCCAGCACGCCCCGGTGGTCGGCGCCGGCGGCATCGCTGGCGAAGGTCTCGCGCGCCCGCACCAGCGCCTGGGCCTCGGCGGCGAACAGGTCGGGCTGCTCCGTCACCGTCATGCCTGGCCGGCCGGCAGCACGCAGTCGACGAATTCGAGCGCCGCGAAATCGTCCTGCAGTTCCTGGCCGAATTCGAGGATCGTTTCGTCCTCCTCGTCGCGGTACCAGTGCAGCCGCACCTCGTTGCCGAAGATGGCCGACTCGTTCAGGGCATCGAAGATCGCGAACAGCATCTTCGTGCTCGAGCTGTTGAAGTAGGCCAGCGCCACGTGCACGTCGATCGACTGGCCGTCGCACAGCGCCAGGTAGCTGCGCAACTGGTCGAGCACGGGTCCGTAGAACGCGGCGGCGTTTTCCGGATACGATTCGCCGCGGATCGACAGGTGGTTCCGGGTGAATTCGAACGAGACTTCGGGCGAGGTGGGCGATGCGGGAAGAAAGAACGGTTCCATGGGGATCGGTAAGAAAGTCAGATGGTGGCGGCGATGCAGAACACGGTACGGCCGGCATCGGTACTGTCGGGCAGGAAGTGGAAGTCCAGCGGCGCGCTGGCATCGCGCGCCATCGTCAGGAAACCGAGGCCGGCGCCCTTGCTGTCTTCCGGAGCCGCCTGCCGCAGGGCGGTCTTGTAGGCGGACCTGATTTCCTCCACCGTCATCGCGCACAGCGGTCCGATGCGGCCGCGGATCGACTCCACCCTCTCGTTGGCCACAGGATTGGCGCACAGCAGGTGGAAGCGGTCGCCGGAGGCGGCGATGCAGAAGGCTCCGCCGCGGATCTGCCGGTCCGGCTGTTCGGCCGGCGTCAGCGCGTCCGCCGAGTAGTGCATGATGTTCTGCGACATTTCCACGAACGCGGAAAAGATCCGGCGGCTGGTCGGGCCGGCGGTACCGGCGGCATTCAGCCGTGCCTTGATGGTCTCGGCGATCGCGCTGACCACGTGCTGCGAAAAATAGCCGGAATAGAAGAAGATGACCTGGCGCTGGCTGGCGGCATGCCAGAACTCCTGGAACTGTTGATATTGCAAGGCGCTTGCTCCGGTAAGGGTTGCTTCGGTAAGGGTTGCGTCGGTAAGGGTTGCGTCGGTAAGGGTTGCGTAGGTCAGGGTTGCGTCGGTCAGGGTTGCCACGGCGGCGGCCGGCATCATGGCCTGCAGCACAGGAAGGTGACGTCGTCGCGGCGCGGCTGGCTGCCCTGCCAGCGGGCCAGGGCCTCGGCCAGCATCCCGGCCAGGCCGGCGGCGCTGGCGTCGCGATGCTCCAGCAGCAGCTGCTGCACGCGCCGCTTGCCGAACGAGATCTCGCGTTCGCCGCCGATCTGGTCGAACAGCCCGTCGGTACAGGCGAACAGCAGGCTGCCCGGCGGCAGGTGGGCGGTATGCACGGGCCAGCGGTATTCGACCGGGGTTTCCGTGTAGCCGATGCCGGTCCGCTCGGCATCGAGGATGCGGAACGCCGTGTCGCCGGGCGCCAGCACGAACAGCGGCAGGCGCGCGCCGGCATACGACAGTTGCCGCGTCGCGCTGTCGAACCACAGCGCGGCCGCGTCCAGGCCATCGTTCGACGATGCCGCGCTGCCGTGGCGGGCCCGGGCATGCTGGCCCAGCATGTCCTTCACGCCGCGATTGAGCTCGGCCAGCAGCGCGGCCGGATCGCGCGGCCCGCAACCCTGCAGCGCCTGTGTCAGCAGCGACGAGGCGATCAGCGTCATGAACGCGCCCGGCACGCCGTGGCCAGTACAGTCGGCGATCACGGCGCACCAGCCATCGCCGTATTCGGCGACGTGGTAGAAATCGCCGCCGACCACGTCGCGCGGCTGCCACACCAGCGCCGCATCCGGCAGCGCCGTGGCCAGCGCTTCGTCGGAGGCGCGCAGCAGCGCGCGCTGGATCACGCTGGCGTATTCGATGCTGTGCATGATCTGGCGATTGCGCTCGGCCTGCATGTTGGCCACCACGTTCATCAGCTGCAGACCGTAGCCCACTCCCTGCAGCTGGCCGGCGCGGGTGATGATGAAGCCGTCGGCCAGGGCCTTCTCGCCCGATTCCACGGCGCGGAAAGTCAGCGCCTCGATCGACAGGTCCGCCTCCACCACCAGCGGCGCCTTGTCCATGAAGGCGATGCAGCTCTTGCGCCCGTACAGCTCCTGGTAGAACGGCTTGGACATCTGCGACATGAAGATGTTGCGGCTGATGAGGCCGATGGGGCGGCCCTCTTCCACCACCGGCAGCGTCATCAGCTCGCGCCGCTCGCTAAACAGCGCCATCACGTCGCCGTTGCTGGCATCGGCCGGCACGCAGGCCGTGGCCACGCACAGGTCGGCCGCGGTGGCCGGTCGAAAGCGCGGCAGGGAATGGCGGGACGGATTGAATGTGTCGGTCATGGCGGCTCGGAAAAGTATCCGAACATTCTATGAAGAAATTATGACGACGCCATGACGACAATAATCATTTGCAATTGATATTTCCTATAAAACAACTACAGCCCGTTCCTCCAGCACCGACATCAGCTGCGGCCGCGCCAGCAGGCCGCCGGCCTGGCGGGCCGGCAGCGGCGCGGCGAACAGGAAGCCCTGCCCTTCGTCGCAGCCGAGGGCGATCAGCGCGGCCAGCTGGCCGGCCGTTTCCACGCCTTCGGCGACGATCTGCATATCGAGCGCCTTGGCCATCGACACGATGGCCTGGAACAGCACCCGCCCTTCCGGCGACACCGTCAGCTCGGAGGTAAACGCGCGGTCGATCTTGAGCACGTCCATGTTCAGCCGCTGCAGCTGGGCCAGCGACGAATAGCCGGTGCCGAAGTCGTCGACATGCAGCCGCACGCCGAGTTCGCGCAGCGCCGCCAGTTCGCCGTGCACGTCGACGCCTTCGGCGAACATGGCCGATTCGGTGATCTCGATTTCCAGCATGGCGCCGGCCAGGTGATGGCGCGCCAGGTGCATCGCCAGGTGGGCATGCAGGCCGCCGTGCCCGAACTGGTGGGCCGACACGTTGATCGATACGGGCACCACGGCCAGCCCGGCGGCGCGCCACAGGGCCATCTGCCGGCAGGCTTCCTCGATGACGAACTGGCCGATCGGGCCGATCAGCCCGCACTCTTCTGCGATCGGGATGAACTTCGCCGGCGGCACCATGCCCAGCTCGGGATGGCGCCAGCGCAGCAGCGCCTCCATGCTGCACAGCCGGCCGCTGGCCAGGTTCACGCGTGGCTGGTAGTGCAGTTCGAACTGGCGCGCGGCCAGGGCCCCCTGCAGGCTGTGGCGCAACTGCGCGCGGGCGGTGGCGGCAATGTACAGGTCGGGGTCGAAGAAGCGGTAGCGGCCGCCGTGCTCGCGCTTGGCCGCGGCCAGCGCGATGTCGCCATGCTTGAGCAGCGTGGCGGCATCCTCGCCGTCGCGCGGGTAGCAGCTGATGCCGATCGAGGCGGTGATCGCGTAGCTTGCGCTGCCCAGGTCATAGGGCCGCGACAGGGACGCCGCCACCCGGCCGCCGATCGCCGCCAGTTCCTCGTCCGAGCCGCCGGGGGCGATCACCACCACGAACTCGTCGCCGCCGAGCCGGGCCACGATGTCCTGCGGCCGCAGCAGGCCGCCCAGGCGCAGCGCGGCCTGCTTCAGCAGGTCGTCGCCGGCGCCGTGGCCGTGGGTTTCGTTGACGTGCTTGAAGCCGTCCAGGTCCACCAGCAGCAGGGCCAGCGTGCCGTCGCGCTGCGCCGCCTCCTCGATCGCGTGCGGCACGAAGCGGCTCACCCATGGCCGGCCCGGCAGGCCGGTCAGCGTGTCGTAGTTGGCCAGGTACAGCAGCTCGCTCTCGTAGGCCTTGCGCTCGCTGATGTCCTGCAGCGTGATCGCCAGCCCGTTGCCGACCCGGACGATGCGTCGGCGGCCCCAGGTGATCTGCATGCGCCGGCCGGCCGGCATCTGCCGCTCGTCCTCGTAGATCCCGGCCGCCATGGCGGCGTGGTAGGCCTCGAGCATCGGTCCGCCGTGTTCGCGTTCGATCACGGAAATGCGCCGGCCGATCAGGTCGTCGCGGCCGCCGCCGTAGAACGAAGCGCCGCGCTCGTTGCAGTCGACCACCACGAAATCGACCACGGTGCCGGTGGTGTCGCGCACCGCCTGCGCCATGTAGAAGCCATCCTTGGCGTTTTCGGTGGCGGTCCGGTAGGCCAGGCGCACTTCCTCCTCGGCCACGCGGCGCCGCTGGTGGCGCCGCGTGGCCGCCGCCAGCACCAGCGACGCCAGCAGCATGCAGGCCGAGATCACGGCCCAGACCCGGCGCACCGCGGCGGCCCCTTCGTCGGCCGAGGCCAGCGCGTCGGCGGTGGTTTTCGCCGCCGCCGCGATCAGCGGGTAGACGGCGGAGCGGTGCCACGCCAGCAGCCGCGGCGCGTCGTCGGTGAAATGGTTGCCCGCCAGCTGCGTGACGCCTTCGCCGCCGGCAAGCGGCGGCGCGATGCCGAACAGCGTGCCGCGGTCGCCGCCGCCCTGCCGTTCCAGACGAACGCCGCCATTGTCCGCCACCAGCGCGATCACGCCGTGCCGGCCCAGCACCCTTTCGTTGTAGAACGACGTCAGGTAGTCGGCGCCGATCACGAGCGAGACGATGCCGGCGAATTCATTGTCCGGAGACTCCAGGCGCAGCGTCATGCGCACCTGCCGCTGCGGCTCGGCGGTGTCGCCCGGCGCCGCGCCGATGCGCAGCGCGCTGGAATTGTTCTGCCGGTGGTAGCGCAAGGCGGGATCGTCAAGGCCCAGCGCGGCGCGGCCGCGGTGGGGGATCGCCGACACCACCCGGCCGGCGGCATCGACGATGGCGACTTCGACGAAGGCCGCATCGATGAACATGCCGTCGCGCCGCAGCGCCGCCAGGTCCAGCTGGCCGGGCTGTTCCCAGGCATGCTTGAGCTGGACGGCGACCTGCTCCATCTGGCTCACCGAGCGCGTCAGGTACTGCGCGTAGGCCTCCGCGTAGGAGCGCACTTCGCGCATCGCGTCGCGTTCGGCCAGCCGGCGGTCGTGGCGCAACTGGGCGTCCATGACCAGCCAGTAAACGGCGCAGGCCAGCACGGCCAGCAACGGCCAGAGCGCCGGCAGCCAGGAACGCGGGGCAATCCGCGCGAGAGAACGTGGGAGGAGCATAGGTTGCTCATGGTAAATGCCAACTGTGACCGCACCATGACGCGCTCCCCCCGGCCGGTGAAACCGGTCAGCGGCCGAAGCGGAAGTAATCGAACTCCGCGTAGCCGGCGCGCGTGGACGTGTTCGACGGCGTACCACCCGGCGCCTGGGCGAACAGGCCGACCTGCGTGCCGACCCAGCGGCCCGGCTGGGTGGTGAAGGCCGTGCCGAGCGGCTGGAAGGTCACGCCGTCGAGGCTGTAGCTGAACGTGACCTTCGCATGCGTGGAGCGCAGCATCGAGTGCCAGTACGGCGGCGGATTCGGCGTGCCGGCCGTGTCCGGGGCGGGCTCCGGCACCACCACGGGAGCGAACGCCATGCGCACGTGCACCGGCCCCTTCACCTCGACCGGCGCGGCCAGCACGGTTTCGGAACTCTGCCTCACCTTGCCCTTGTTGACGGCCAGGTCGGCGTCCAGGCGCGTGGCCTGCACCAGGCGCAGGCCGGCCGGTGTATTTTCCAGGCCGATCCACGCATAGTCGTAGCCATACACGACGAGGCCGGCGCGTTCGCCCGGCTGGCCGCCCGGTTTCAGTTCCAGCGCCGTCGTGACGGAGAACGTCATGCCCGGCAGCTTCTGCGTCAGCAGGTGACCCGCTTCCCACAGGTTGGCCGGCGACGACACGGCCTTCAGCCGCAGGCGGCCCTTGACGGCGGGGTCCACCCAGTCGGCCATGGGATTGGCCATCCATTGCCAGCCGAGATGGTAGCCGTTGTCGAATTCATCGTTCGTGACCGGGATGGCGGCGGCCTGCGCAGCGACCTTCGGTTTCCGGTAGCGCGTCACGGGCGCGCCATACGGGGCATTGCCCTGCTGCGCGCCGATCACCGGCCAGCCATCCGCGCCCCAGCGCATCGGCTGCAGGTACACGCGGCGGCCGTACGAATCGGCATCCGAGAAATGCACGAACCAGTCTTCGCCGGCCGCCGTATCGACCCAGGCTCCCTGATGCGGGCCGTTGATCGCCGTATCGCCCTGGTCCATCACGTTGCGCCCTTCGTACGGGCCCTCGATATGCCTGGCGCGGAACACGCCCTGCCAGCCGCCCTTGACGGAGCCGGACGGCACGAACACGTAATACCAGCCCTTGCGCTTGTAGAGTTTCGGACCTTCGGTGGTAAACCAGGGCATCGGGCCTTCCGAGGTCGCCACCTTCGGCAGCTTGTCGCCCTCGATGATGCGTTTCTCGCCGCCCAGCGTGCGCTTGCCGTCCGCGCTCATCTTCTTCAGGGTGATCACGTTCTTGAAGCCGGCGCGAGACCCGGCGAAGCCATGCACCAGCCAGGCCTGGCCGTCGTCGTCCCAGAACGGCGCCGGGTCGATCGCGCCCTTCTCGTCGTCGACCAGCACCGGCGCCGTCCATGGCCCTTTCGGATCGGTGGCGCTGACCATGAAGATGCCGAAGTCCGGGTCCGGATAGTAGATGTAGAAGCGCCCTTCGTGGTGGCGGATCGCCGGCGCCCACACGCCGCCGCCATGGCGCGGCACCGCGTGGTGGGCGTCGGGCACGTTGCGCGCCAGCGCATGGCCGATCAGCGTCCAGTTCACCAGGTCCTTCGAATGCAGCACCGGCAGGCCCGGCACGTTCGTGAAGCTCGACGCGGTAAGGTAGAAATCGTCGCCGACGCGCACCACGTCGGGATCCGAGTAATCGCCGGCCAGGATCGGGTTGATGTAGCTGCCGTCTCCCTGGTCAGGGCTCCACACGCCGGCCGGCATCGGCGCGGCCCTGGCGGCGGATGTCGCGGAGGTTACGGGGGGTGCAGCCAGGGCCGCGGAGAGAAGGAAGCCGGCGGCCAGCAGCGCGCTGGCGGGGGTCGTTGGTCGCAATGTCGTCTCGTCTGGTGGTTGAACATCCGGCGCGGGCGGCCGTGTTAGCGCCCCATTTTGCCTACAAGCAGATGTTTACCGCAACCATTGACGCCCGCAACGAACAAGCAATCAGCATCGTGATCAAAGGGCCGGTGCAAAACGGCCAGTGCGCAGCGGCCGGCGCGAAGCGGCCGGCCGCTGCGCGCAGCTGTCAGTCCGGCGCGTTCCTGCGGCCGCGAAGCCGCAGCAGGCCAGCCACCATCGCCAGGCCGGCGCCCAGCATGCCGAAGGTTGCCGGTTCCGGCACCGGCGAAATCGGCGCCGGTCCGGTACCCGCGCCGGGATTGCGGCCAGTCAGGCCGGCCCCATAGCTCGCCGATCCGAACGGCGAGGCGAATGCCGAGGAGGCTTGCATCAGGGTCTCGGGCTCGCTGGCCACCATTCCCGCCATGGCGTCGGCAACCGCCACGTCGTCCGGCGACGCGGCGCGCACCAGGCCAGGCTCGGCAGGACGCGGCACGGCGACCGTGGCTGGCACGGCTGCGCCGCCGCCGCCAATCGCCGTCCCGCCGCCACTTCCGGCGACGCGCTGCACGCGGCTGATGTTGCCGCAGATCTGCGGCACGATCAGGCACTGGTTGTCTACGCAATACACCTTGCCCGGCTCGCGCCTCGTGTCCGCCCACTGGTCGCGCGTGACGGTACCGCACACGGTGCGTTCGCCGAAATGCATGTCGGTGATCTGGGGACTGTAATCGTATTTGCCGGCAATACTGTCGCGCATGATGGCCGCCGTATCGTCGGCCCGGCCACTCTCGATCTTGGCAATCAGCGCCGTTCTTACCGGTGCCGGGATGTCCACGTAACGGGACACCGCCTCGCTGACGGTGCCGCGATAGGGATTCCTGCCAGGATGGTTCCAGGAACAGTTCGGCAGCATGGCGGTCGCAAGGGCAGCACTGGCAAGCAACATGGACATATGGACACGTGTGTTGAGATTTAGGTAACCTCAAGTATATCCTGCTGACAATTCAATTACAATCTTGCAATTGAATTCCGTCGGGAATTATGCCTTCTTGGGCGTACAAAGTGTTGTAATCCAGGATGATGCAAAACTAAAAGTTTCATTTTGGTAGTTTTTTGATGCTACGATGCATCCGTGGCCGAGATAACGCCACCATTGCCCGGTGCCCAGGACGCCACCCGGGCGGCCGCGATGGCAGGCCGCCTGTTCCGTATCAGCCATCGACTCCGGTAGCGCGGCCGCCAGGCCGCCGAGTCCCCACCATGTCCCTGTTATTAGCTTCGGCTGCCATGACGGCAGCCGCGATGATTCCCGCCTGCTCGTGGAACACGCCCGGCCGCCATCCGTATCGCGGCACGGCGATGGAAGCGGTGTCCCGTTATGTCGACATTCCCGCGGCAACACGCAGCCGCCTGGCCGCCAGGATCGGCGCCGGCAGCGCCGACGACGACGTGATCATTACCCGCGATGCCGTCGAAGGCCGCCACGGCTATCACCCCGCCATCACCGGCATGCATTTCGGCCGCCGGACAGTGTGCGAAGAGGTTACGCGCGAGCGCTGGCCCGCCACTGCGCGCGAGCCCGCGAAAGTGTATTGCGAGGACGGCCACTGCCTGATCGTGCCGCGCATCTGCGGCAACATCAGCCGGATCCGGCGCAGCGCCGGCGGCGGCGCACCGGCAGCCGCGGCCGCTCCCCGTCCCGGCGTGCAAGGCGGTGGCTATGTTCCGCGTGGCGGATCGATCCCCCTGCCGGCGGGCGCCCCCGAGGCCGACATCGAGCTGGCCGACGCGATGGCGCAACTGGTGGCGGGGCCGGCAGCTGCACCGGCGCCGCCGCACGCACCGGGCTTCCCGCTCGGTGGCTGGGCACCCGGCACGGGAATCGGCGCGCTGCCCATTGCCAGCCTGCCGGCCGCGATGCCGGCGCTGCCGGTCCCCGAGCCGGCGGGCTGGATGATGTTACTGGCGGGTGCGGCCTGCCTGGTCCTGTCTTCGCGCCTTCGCGCATGACAGGCCGGCGCCATCAATCGTCGGCGGGCGTCGGCTCGACGTTGCCGATGAAGGAAGCATGCACCTTGTCGATGCGCTTGTCGTCCATGCCGGCGATGACGAAGCGCCAGTTTTCCCATTCGACCAGGTCGCCGGAGGTCGGCAGGCGGCCCAGCAGCAGCATGATCATGCCGCTGATCGTATGGTAGTGGCCCTTCTCTTCTTCCGGCACGCCGCGCAGGCCCAGCCGATCCTTCAGTTCATGGACCGGGATCGTGCCCGCCAGCAGCCATGAACCGTCGGGATGCTGCACCGCCCATGCTTCTTCCTCGTTGCGGGGCGTGAACTCGCCGGTCAGCGCTTCGAGCATGTCCTGCACGGTGACGATGCCCTCGATATCGCCGTATTCGTCGATCACGAACACCATCTGCATGCCGCTGGCGCGGAACTGTTCCAGCAGGCCCATGCCGGTCAGCGTTTCCGGCACGTAGGTGGCCGGCTGCGCGATCGCCGCGAAGTCGGGCATCTGCCCCTTTGCCATCACGGCCAGCGCCTGCTTGGCGGTCACCACGCCCAGCACGTTGGCCAGGCCGCCGTCGCACACGGGGAAGCGGGAATGCTCCGACTCGAGCAGGCGCGCCACGTTTTCCTCGACCGGCAGATGCATGTCGAGGTAGACGATGTCGGAACGGGGCACCATCAGGGAACCCAGCTTGCGGTCGTCGAGACGGAACAGGTTGCGCACGATGTCGTGCTGCTGCTGCTCGATCGCGCCGCTTTCCGAGCCCTCCTCCAGCATGGCGTGGATTTCTTCCTTGTTGACGCTGCTCTGGGAGGTCTGGCGCACGCCCATCAGCCGCAGGATCGCGTGGGTCGAACCGGTCAGCAGCATCACGAACGGGCGCGACACCACGGCCAGGCTTTCCATCGGTCGCGCCACCAGCCGCGCCACCACTTCCGGGGCGATCTGGCCGAGCCGTTTCGGCACCAGTTCGCCGATTACGATCGACACGTAGGTGACGACGATGACGACGCCGGCGGTCGCCATGATTTCGGCCGGCTCCTGGCCGACACCGAGCGAGACCAGCCAGACCGACAACGGCCTGGCCAGCACCGCCTCGCCGACGATCCCGTTCAGGATGCCGATCGACGTGATGCCGATCTGGACGGTGGACAGGAACCGCGTCGGATCCTCGCCCAGCTTCAATGCGGCCGCCGCGGCGTGATCGCCCTCGGCCGCCAGCTTCATCAATTTGCCTCTGCGCGCCGTGACCAGCGCAATTTCCGACATCGCGAATACACCATTCAACACGATCAGGCCGATCAGTATCAGCGGCTCCACACCCTGCCCTTCATTCCATGCCAAACGTGCATCGTAGCATGTGCAAAGGTAATGCAGCGCAGCATCGGCATGCCGCCATGCCGGACAGCGCGGTCAGGGCGCGCTGCCTGCCTTGCCGCGGTAGTAGTCGGCCAGCACGCCGAAGGCCTGCTTGCGCACGCCGGTTTCCGACACCAGGCCCTTGCGGTTCCAGCCGTTCTGGAAGACCGGATGCTCGCGCCGCGGCGACTGGAAGTCCTTCAGGATCCATGGCGACATGCCCCGCAGGGTCGGAATGCGGTCGGCCATCGCCAGCGTCTTGCGGTAATACTCGGCCTGGTATTCCTCAGTGAATTTCTTCATGCCATCATTCCTGTAACCCGCCAGCGCGTCGGCGCCGAACTCGGAGAGGATCAGTGGGCGGCCGGCCGGCACCTTCCACTTCAGCGACGGCAGCGCGTCCAGCGTGTCGTTGCCGTACCAGCCGGCGTAGGTGTTCACGGCCAGCACGTCGAGCTTTTCGACCAGCGGATCCTTGATGACGGTGACGTCCTCGCCATTTTCCTTGTGCCGGTCGACCAGCAGCGCGGCGCTCACCAGCCGTGTCGGGTCCAGCGCGCGCACGTTGTCGGCCATGGCGCCGTGGAACGCCGTGCGGGCCGGCGACACCGGCGTCTCGTTCCCCACGCTCCACATCACGACGGCGGCGCGGTTGCGGTCGCGGTAGATGGTTTCCGCCTGCATCGCCAGCGCCTTGCGCAGCACGGCCGGGTTTTCCCAGTCCACCGTCCAGTAGACGGGAATCTCGCTCCACACCAGCAGGCCCATTTCATCGGCCAGCCGCAGCGTGGTTTCCGAGTGCGGATAGTGGGACAGCCGCACGTAGTTGCCGCCCAGTCCGTGCTTGATCTCGGTGAGCAGTGCGCGCGAGGCCTGCTCCGTCATGTTGCGCGCCGGGTTCGGCCCGAACTCCTCCTCGTGCAGCGAAATCCCGCGCAGGAACAGCGGCTTGCCGTTCAACAGGATCTGGTCGCCCTTGACGGCGATGGTGCGGAAGCCCATGCGGTCGCGTACCGTGTCGCCGGCGGCGGAGAAACGCACGTCGTACAGTGCCGGGCTGTCCGGCGACCAGCGCTCCAGCTTCGCCGGTGCCTTGATATCGAAGACGGCGCGGCCGTTCGCATCGGTCTTCGCCGTGGCGCTGGCCAGCGTGCCGATGGCAACGGTGACATCCTGCCCGGCCGCCCTGTCGCCCTGCAGCCGCACTTCGCCGGCGATGCGCCCGTCGGCCTTCAGGGCCAGCGTGGCGTCGTCGATGAAGGTGGCCGGCGTGCGGATCAGTTTCACGGGCCGCGTGATGCCGCCATAGAGATCCCAGTCGGTGATGAAGGTGGGGATCGATTGCGCATCGTGTGTGGAATCGACACCGACCGTCAGCCGGTTGTCGCCGCCGCGCAGCGCGCCCGTCACTTCCAGCACGAACGGCGTGAAACCGCCTTCGTGCCGGCCGATCTCCTTGCCGTTCAGGTAGACATAGGCCTTGTAGTTGACGGCCTCGAAGCGCAGGAAGGCGCGCCCGCCGTCCGGCGCCGGGGCCTTGAACTTGCGCTGGAACCACACCAGGCCGTCGTAATAGCGCATTTCCGGCGTCGCCGCATTCCACGCGCCGGGAATCGACACCTGCGGGCCGCGGTCCATGTCGAATTCATAGAAGTCGGTGGTGGCGCGCGCTTCCTCGGCCGCCACGTCCAGGTCGCGGTAGCGCTGCATGCGCGACTTGGCCACCCAGCCGTTGATGTCGGTCAGGCCGGTGCGGTACAGGTCCTTTGAATAGGTCCACTGGCCGGACAGGTCCTGGATGTCGCGCGACTGCGCGCCGGTCAGCAGGAATCGGGGCCTCAGGTCATTGGCCGGCTGTACGCCCGATCCCTGCGCTGCGCCGGCCGTGCCAGCCAGCGGGAAAGCCAGCACCGCCAGCAAGGCGATCACGAATGTCTTCATGTCTTTACATCCAAAAAAGTTAGGGAATCAGTCCGGCGGCGCGGGCGGCATCGTCCAGCGTGGCGCCGCCCAGCGCCATGTGCTGGATGGCGGCCAGGCCCCACTGCGCCGAGCCGTTGGTGCCGATATTGGCCAGTTCGACGAGCGGGCGCAGCACGGCCGGGCCGTCGACGCGGCGCGTGCGGCTGCCTTCCGGCTTCAGCCAGGTCGACTGGAAAAACTCGCGCCAGGCGCGCAGCGCCAGCGCCCGGTCGCGTTCGTGGTAAGCCGCGTAGGCGGTCATCTTCGAATTGGTGTCGCCCATGCCGCGACCGCCCGGATCGCGGCCCAGCAGCGCGACGATTTCCTCCTTCGGCGCATTGTAGGTACGGCAGTACTGCAGCCATGCCTTCCTGTAGGCCGGTTCGTCGACCAGGGTCAGCAGCTCGGAATTCATTTCCACCACGCCGAACACGCCGTTCAGGTTCGAGAAGCTGGCCTTGTCGCCCGGCCCGTGGAACTTCCCGGTACGGTGGTCGTACGGCGCGCCAGCGGCGAACCACTGCCGCTTCAGCGCGGCGATGCTGCGCATGCCGTTGACGATCTTGTCGCGCCACTTCGTGTCGCCGCTGCGCTCCCACTCGGCCAGCCAGGCCGCGATCAGCGAACCCCACACGGTGCCGAACGACGCGTTGATGAATTCGCTTTGCGGCGCCCCGTCCTTTTTCGGCAGCTTGCGCGAGATGTCGACCTTGGCGAGATCGGCGTCGGAATCGAGCAGCTCGCGCATCAGGTCGCCCACCCGCTCGTCGGCGGTGAGAAAATAATAGATGCGCCGGTAGGCGGCATTCGACACGCGCGGCTGCTTCGACGAATCCGACCAGTGCTGCACGCCGTGCCGCGTGCCGAAGCCCTTGAAGCGGCCGAGGTGATACACGTCCACCTCGCCCGTGTGCCGCGTCATCGCCTCGGCGTAGCGGAAGATGTCGGCGCGGCCGGTGCGCAGGTAGCTGTACCACAGCCACAGGTCGGTCGACAGTTCCGAGTTGTCCCACGCATAGCCGCCGATGTCGTAGCGCCACATGTGGCGGTCGGCGTCGTACGAGTGCATCACGTCGCCATACGACCAGAAGCCGTACCAGCGGTGCTGCTGCGTCTCGCGCAGGTACTGGTCCAGCTGCAGCGCGAGGCGGTCCTCGATCAGCTTGCGCGCCGGCGTGCCGGTATCGACCGGGTCCCAGTCGCCGAACACGCCGCACTGGTGGATGCGTTCGGGGGCCAGGACCAGCCGCGCCGGGTTGGCGGCCTGTTCGGCCATCGCCGACAGGGTCTCGTGCGACGGCGTGCCGCCGGTCACCCACAGCTGCAGCTCCGAGGTGCGCGCCACGCCGGTGGCGGCATCCCAGCCCGCCTCGTAATCCTCGTACGTGATGTTCAGGCCGGCGATCTGCTCCTGGTGCGTGTCCATGCCATCCTCGCCGCGGTAGGAGCGCATGTCCATTGCCGGCGCGGACGGCGACCAGAGCCAGGCCGTGACGTCGGCCATCGGCGTGGCGGCATTGCGCACATCCAGCTGCACCGGCGCGCGCTGCCAGAAATCCTTCAGGCCCAGCACGACGCCGCCGGAGGCGCCGCCGGCATACACCAGTCCCTTCGAGCGCGTGCCGGCATTGGAATCGATCCAGGCGCGCCCCGCCTTGGTACGCTTCTTCAGTGTAAAGCCGTCCGGCGACAACTGCGCCAGCGAGAAATCGCCCCACTCGGGAATCCATTGCAGGCCATCCTGCACGGGCTTCGCCATGCCGGCCAGCGGCGGCAGCGCGCGGCCGGCCACCTGCGCATCCCTGTATGCCTGGCCGGGATCGCGACGCAAGCCGGTCACCGGCCGCACCGCCTCGCCCCAGATGCCCACGCCCTCGCCGGCGAAGCGCACATGGCGGTCGTGGGTCGGGTCGCTCATCGGCACCTGCGCCGTCACGCCCAGGCCGCGGATGAAATCGCGCTCCGGCGTGCCGTCATAGATGAACGAATGGACGATGCGCACGCTGTCCGAACCGGCGTAGAAATACAGGCGCACCGAGAACGGCAGCCAGTCGCGCCCGCCGCCGGTGTGCAGGCCGTCGAGCTTCAGCACGGCGCGCACCGGGCCGGTCTGCTCGACCGTCACCTTCGTGACCTTGCTGGTGAACGGCTGCCGCGCGACGCTGCCGGCTTGTTCCGGCTCCGGGCCGTCCTGGCGCAGCGCCACCAGTTTCAGGTGCTGCAAGGTGAGCCGGCCCGCGCGCACGGCGCTGGCGACCAGGTGCTCGCCCTGGGCCGGCACCGTCCACACGACGTCGCCGGCCGTAACCACCACCTGATCCGCCGCCTGGCGCACCGCGACATTGCCATTGGCGGAAGCGCCCGCCTTCAGGTCCCAGCCCTCGGCCGGCGTACCGCCAGCCACGGCGTGTGCCGTCCACTTCAGCGAGCCGTCCGGCCAGTACGCCAGCGGCCAGGACTGCACCGCCGGACCGTTGCCGCCCAATGCAAACGCCAGCCGCTTGCCGGCCGGCAGCCGCAGCGTGCCGCGCGGCCAGGGCACGCCCAGCGTGGCGCCCTCGAACCGGGCCGGCGCCTGGCCATCGAGCCAGCGCAGCGCGGTGCCCGATACGGGCCTGGCTTTGGCGCCGGTGTTCGCGGTGACGGCGGCCGACAGGCCGGGCAGCGTGCTCAGTACGGATGCGGCCGCGGCCGATTGCAGGAAGCGCCTGCGCGAGGTGGGACAGGTGGACATGGGTCTCCGGTGCGCGCGGCTGCCGGGGATACCGTCCGGAGCGCCGCGCTAATATATTAGTGTTCGGAGATGGTAAGGTTCCGCTCAGCCGGTGTCCATCGGCTGGCGGAAATGCTCAAGGTATTGATCAGCGGGCATGCCACTGAGGTGGCCACGAAATTGCCTGTCCCTCCAAGGCAGTCATGCGCCTCGCGTCCCTCGTCCCAGCCGCGCGCTACCTGCACCCTGTCGGCACAGCCGCGTTCTTTGATGTGTCAAATAAACATCACATACCAAAGGTCTGAAGAAATAGTCACTTCTTGGTTAAATTGCCATTTATAGTATTAAATTTACCACAGGCAATACTTACTTGCTAAGTGAAAGTATCGAGAGAGGCTTTTGATGACAATCATAGAGAAGGATCTGGTGCCAGTCAGGGATCCGGAGCACGCGCAACGGCTGCCCGAGGCCCATGTCGGCAGCACCCGAGGTACAAAGGCCGCTGGTGCCGGCTCGCCACACCTGCCATATCGACGCGATATCGACGGATTGCGCGCGCTGGCCGTGATGGCAGTGGTGCTGTTCCATGCGTTCCCCCGATGGCTGGCCGGCGGCTATGTGGGTGTCGATATTTTCTTTGTCATTTCCGGTTTCCTGATTTCTTCCATCCTGTTCACCAGCCTCGCGAATGGAAGCTTTACCTTCGCCGATTTCTACGCGCGCCGCGCGCGCCGGATATTCCCGGCCCTGGTCACCATGCTGCTTCCGGTGGGACTGTTCGGCTGGTACGTGCTGACCCCTGACGAGTTCTCCACGCTGGGCAAGCACATTGCTTCAGGCGCTGCATTTGTCGCCAATATCGCGTTGTGGCTGGAGACCGGCTACTTCGACAGCGCCGCCGACCTGAAGCCCTTGCTGCATCTGTGGTCGCTCGGCGTCGAGGAACAGTTCTACATCGTCTGGCCGATCCTGCTGTGGGCCGCATGGCGCAGGCGCTGGCCGCTGCTGGCAGTGTGCGCCGCTCTTGGATCCGTCTCATTCGGCGTCAATGTTGCCGCCATCGACACGCATGCGGACGCCGTGTTTTTCCTGTCGTTTACGCGATTCTGGGAATTGCTGGCAGGCGCGGGGCTGGCGTACTTCACCGTTACCCACGCGGGCCGCAATATCGGCGGGACATATGCCGGCACCACTGCAGCCGCGCTGGCGCGCAATGTCGCTTCCCTGGCCGGCACAATCGCGCTGGCCGGGGCGATCTACATGCTGGACAAGTCGCACGCCTTCCCGGGCTGGTGGGCTCTGGTGCCGGTTGGCGGGGCAATACTCGTGATCGCGGCTGGCCCGCATGCCCTCATCAACCGTTTCGTCCTGGGCAACCGGCTGATGGTTTCCATTGGCCTCATCAGTTATCCCCTTTATCTGTGGCACTGGCCTTTGCTTGCCTTCGGCCGGATTCTGCAAGGCGAAATGTCCAAGGAACTTCGCTTCGGACTGATTGCGCTGGCAATGCTGCTGGCGGCAGGAACATATCAATTCGTCGAGAAAAGACTGCGCCGTTCCAAACCGCGCTTGACGCCGACGAAGGACCGCCGACAGCTTGTGTACCTGTATTCGGCAATTGCCGGCTGCTGTGCGGTGGGACTGGCGGCTTGCTGGGGCTATCTCGGCGCGAGAAGCGACGCGCGCGACGTCGGCACCTTGCTGGAAGCCCAGTTCGACCGTGATTTTCCGCCGAGGAGTTTTGCAAAATTATCCGCGACTGGCCCAAATTTCTTCACCCGCGCAGGCAACGCCCCGGGCTACACGGTGTTCATCGGCGATTCGCTGGTCGAGCATTACGGCGCCCGTATCGAACAGCTGATGTCCACGACGTCCAGCCAGCACCACTCGGTGATTTTTGCCACTGGCCCGGGCTGTCCGACCATGCCCGACCTCTTCTATGTCGCTGCACACACTCATCCAGCCTGCGCCGAGGTCAACCGGCAGGCCTGGCGGATCGCACAACGCGCCGATGTGCGCAAGGTCGTCATTGGCGGTGACTGGGATCGCGATCTGAGCCACTTCAATCCTCGCGTGGCGTACCGTGTCGGGAACACGTCGCGGCTGCTCGATACGTCCGAGGGGATCGACGCGGCCTTCGCCGGACTGGAAGCGCGCGTGGCGGAGCTGGCCAAGACCAAACACGTCTACATTTTGCTGAGCTCTCCCAAGAACGAGAACTTCTCGCCAAAAAGCATGCTCATCGGCTCGCGCTGGACCTCCCTGACCCGGCGGGAAGGCTCGCCCACGGTCGACATCAGCGAATTCGTGCAAACGAATGCCAGGGCGCGCGCCCGGCTGGTCGAGATGGCGGCACGGCATGGCGCCACGGTGATCGATCCGCTCCCGAGCCTGTGCAAAGGAACCTCATGCAACGCGGTATCGGAAGACGGCCGTCCCTATTTCATGGATGGGGCGCACATGCGCCCGTTTTACGTGCGTGAAAAGGCCACGTTCCTGGACAAGGCGGTGCTGGCCGAGTAAGCCTGCGGCGCAGGCCGGGTGTGGGACTTGACCTGTCCGGCCGGAACAGCCTGACGACCAGGCTGTCGATGTCGCGACGCCGGCCGTCCTCGAAGAAACGCGAGTTGCCGGCATCGCGCTGCGGCTTGCGCCGGATCCCGGACGCAAGATCGGCCGAGACCCTACGCACGGCTCTCCGGGTCAGTGCGCCGTTCGGGAGGATCGCCCTCCTCGAAACCCGCCACAAACAGCATGAGCAGGTCGCTGGCAACTTTCCCATGTCCCGCCTCCAGCAAGTCATTTGCGATCCTCGCCAGTTCGACAGGATTGCCCTTGACGTCCGAGCTGTCGATTGCGTGTCTTGTCACCTTGCCGAGTTCAAACGCCAACTCGGCAATCATCGTTTTTTCTGCGGTACTCATTCACACTCTTTCATTGTTGGCGCATGGGCGTCGACGCCGATGACGGCCGCTTGTCTCAACACCCAGCTCTGCTCGGCAGCATAGCAGCTTGTTGCGATGGCGATCGCGCGTTAGACGTAAGCGTCGAGCTTGCACCGTCTAGCCGACGATGGCCGGATCGAGCTCGACAACTCGGCCGCCGAACGCGCACTACGTGGCGTCGCGCTGGGACGACGCTTACGCCTGAAGCTTGGGTGAACCCCGATTGGCGTCAAGCGGATTCAAACGCATTCGATGGTGAAGGTTGCCGGAAGACGCATGACGCAGTTCCCCCGTTTTCCCTCGCGATCTAATCCGGTCTAATTTGGGCTGCAACAGTCTATTTCGGTCTTTTTTCGGCGATGCCGGCCTGAATCTCATCTAAAAGAAAGTCGAATTTGATCCAAGTCCAGGTAACGGCGGCCTAAAACAAACTGTATCTCCAGTTGACGGCCCAACGTTTAGACCATTTTCGAAAGGACCGAGCCATGCATTATGAAGCGAAAAAGGCGGTGGGTTTTCCCGTGCTGGAATACCCGGAACTGGAACTCCACCTGCTGGATACCCGCCCTGGCGTGAAACCCGAGGAATTCATAGTGGAGCTAGTCAAGCGCTGGATGTCCAGGGATACTGAGCGGTTGGCAGTGCGGAGCGGTGGATCGACGTTGCGCGGTTTTCAATGGAAAACACTGTTCCTGCCGGACGGTACGATACTGAGGACCAGTCGCGACAGTTCCGTCGAGTTTGCCAAGGTATGCGGTGACCGCATTATTGCGGACGACGGCGCGGCATTGACGCCATCGCTGTTCGCCAACCGGCACACGACCGGACGGAATGCATGGCGCTTCGTCTGGCTGCGCTTTCCCGGCGAGGAAGCCTGGGTTCGTGCCGATAACTGCAGGGACCGCTCCAGCGATTTGCCGCGAAAACAGTCCAACGCGAGAACGGAACTGTATAAAACGGTCCAGAAATACAGTGCCGGGCGGTCTAAAACAGTCCAGAGTTCCCGTGGTGGAGGCGATTTCGTTCTCATTCACCCAGCATTTCGCTGATTCGAGATCGTATTAGACCGTACAAGTTTGTTTTAGATCGTATTAGACTGCATGTCCAGCAGGGGGCCTGTCCGGCAAGGGCTTGGCATGTCATTGACGCCGGCCGTTGCCGCGTCCGCACTCAAGCGTGCAAGAAAAGACAGCGCGATAGTTCATCGCTCTGCCGCGAGGTATCAACATGGCCGGGCTGAACTCCGCTTCCCAACAGTGCGGCAAGCATCATCTCGCTTCTTGCCAACGGCCTCAAGACGGCGCTGGGACGACACTTGCTTCGAAGGCCGGCCCGATCGAATTGTATGGTTACAGCCGGCAGCCGGTTCGCACTGTCCACGGCCGGCATTCGGCCGCGCATGGAGCATCCGCATCAATCCCCTTTCCTTCCCCCGTCGTGCTATCGTTATCCAGCGCCTTCCTGCGACGGGACCGGCACCCTGAAAGCCACTAAACCAGTGAGGGACACATGCTGCAGACCAGGCGCATCATTCCACGGCTTTTGCTGCCCCTCGCGATCGGTCTTGCAGGCTGCGGGGGCGACGGCGACAAAGGCGACCAGGGCGTGCCCGGCGCCCCAGGTGTCAATGCCGACGCCATCGCCACCATCGGCGAGGGCGCCATCATCATCGACGGCGCGGCCGCCGGCGATACGAAGGAGAGCATTTATGTCCGCAAGGCCGGCCACGGCCCGAAGGTCATCGTCCTCATACCCGGCAATAACACGTCGGGCGCCGCCTTCGACGGCATGATGGGCTTCTTCCGTTCCATCGATGCGCTCAACGACGCCTATACCGTCTACACCTTCGATTACCGCGGCAGCGGCAAGTCGAGCTACAACAGGAAGATCGGGGCGCTGAAGGATTTCGCCGCCGACTTCGAGAAGGTGATGAACAGGATCAGCAACTTCCCGGCCTCCGGCGTCACGCTGGTCGGCTACTCGATGGGTTTCGGCACCGCGCTGGAGATGGTCATCGCCAACCCGGGGCGGTATGCCAATGTCGTCAGCCTGGCGGGGATAGGAACGCGCGGCGTCCGTGTCGGCTTCAATGCGGCCCAGGCCGGCACCGACACGGCCGGCCATTCATGGGCGAACGGCGATTGGGTCACCGTCGCCAACGATGCCGCGGGGCTGGCCGGCACCGAGTTCCAGCAGCGCTCGTGGCAGGGCGACCAGCGCACCTACGCCAACGTGCAGGCCACCTGGGATGCGGTCGTCTACAACGACGTGCTGAAGTACGACATCAGCAAGGCCTTTACCCCCGCGGCCGTCACCGATCCCGCGTTCCGCGCTTCGCCGAGCTACGGCAATTCGCTGCTCGACGGCTTTACGATCCAGTACATGCCGGAATCGCTGTACTACTCGCACAGATTCAATGTCTCGCCCGTCAACGTGGTCAAGCCCGCACCCAACGCCGACGGCAGCGTCGTCACCATCCCCGGCGACGGCCGGCTGGGCACGCTGTTCAACGGCAAGCGTGCCATGCTGGTGAAGGCCATCACCGATCTTGCCGCCTGGCGCGGCGACCAGGTCATCTACGACAACTACACCGCCACGTCGAAATACGACCTCAAGCGCGCGGGCGCCAATGTGACCGCCGTGATGATCAATCCGGACCAGGGCTTCGACCACGGCTTCCCGGTCGCGCGTCCGCTTGAAACGGTGCGCCTGATCGACGCCTTCATCAAGGGCGATATTTCCGCGCCCGGTGCGGCGAGCGCTCTGGGCGGTGCCGGCGTCGCCGTGTACCCGGCTGCGGAAACGGCCTGGGAAACCGACACCTTCACCGGTTTCTGATGCATGGCGGATGGCGGGTGGCAGGTGCGGGCCAACGCCCCCATCCCCCTGTCGTTTCTACAGGCTCGCCGCATCCACCCGCACACGCTGCACCGGCAACCCTTCTCCGGCAAACTCGACGAAGATCGGCCCGGCCTCCGTCCCTGCCCGCACGACGGCAACCAGACGCCCGTGGAACGTGGTCCGCTCACCCGACTGCAGGCTCGAGGCATCCATCGGATTGCCATTGCCCGCCCCGGCCAGCGTGCCGGCGCCCCTGACGCTGACCTTGAACCTGCGATCGCCATCGCGCGCATACACCGGCACGCCATCCGCATCGACCAGTTCGGCGCTGACGTACACGAGGTCCTCGCCGTTGGCGCGCACCTGGCGGCGGTCCGCCGACAGTTTCACGGCCGCCGGTGCGCCGGCGGTGCGCAGCTCCCAGCGGTCCGCCGCCTTGCCGTCGCGGTAGCCGACGGCCACCAGCCGCCCCGCCTCATACGGCACGGAATACAGGGCCTGGTATTCGGTTTGCCGCCCGACGGTCTTGCGCCCCAGGCTGCGCCCGTTCAGGAACAGCTCCACTTCCGGGTGCTCGGAGTAGACCGCCACCTTGAGCGGCTTGCCCTCCTGCCCCTTCCACGTCCAGCTCTGGTGCAGGTCGTGCAGCGACCAGTCCAGCTCCGGATGTTCCTTGAAGTATTCGCGGTCCGGCAGGTCCTCGGTGCCGGCTGGCTGCTCGACGAACGCGGCCACAGGGTCGATGCCGGATTTCCAGATGACCTGGCGGTAGTAGGCCGCGGGGCGCTTGCGGCCCGTGGCGTCGATCTCGCCGCAGTAGGCCAGGTGCCACGGGTATTTGCCGAGTTCCTTCCAGTCCTTCGAATAGCCCATCCAGCCGATGCCGGTCTCGCCGATGTAGTCGACCGACGTCCACACGAAGTCGCCGATCACCCACGGCATCGTGCCGACCGGGTCCCAGTAGCGGAACGCATCCTTCGACGTCGATTCGGACGTGTACATCACCCGCTTCGGGTGCGTCGCATGGTCGCTGCCGAACAGGTGGACACGGTAGTTGTAGCCCGCCACGTCCATCTCGGCGAAGATCGGCGCGTTGGCCGGGCTGTCGACGTTGACGCCCTGCGTGATCGGCCGCGTGGGGTCGAGCTGGCGGATGCGCGCGCCCAGTTCGCGGGTGGTGCGCGCCCCTTCCGGCGACGCCTGCTCGGGGATCTCGTTGCCCACGCTCCAGAAGATCACGCTCGGGTGATTCCGCCCGCTGACGACCAGGCTGTCGATATCCCGCTTCCAGTTGTCCTCGAAGAAGCGCGCGTAGTCGGCATCGCGCTTCGACTTGCGCCACATGTCGAACGCCTCGTCGATCACCAGCATGCCCAGCTCGTCGGCCGCTTCCAGCGTGGCCTGGCTGGCCGGATTGTGCGCGCTGCGGATGGCGTTGTAGCCGGCATCCTTCATCAGTGCCACCTTGCGCTTGTCCGCATCGGCAAAACCGGCGGCGCCCAGCATGTAGTTGTCGTGGTGGATGTTGCCGCCCTTGAGCACATACTGTCTGCCGTTGATGCGCAGGCCATTCTCCGCGTCCACCGTTACCGTGCGGATGCCGAAGCGGGTGCGGCGCGTGTCGCGCAAGACGCCGTTCACTCGCACTTCCTGCACCAGCGTGTACAGGTTCGGCGCATCGGGCGACCACAGTTTCGGCTGCGCCACCGCGAAGCGATGCGCGATGTCGGCCTTGCCGCGCGCGGGAACGGTCAGCACGCGGCGATCCTGCGCCGCCGTGCTGCCGTCCTGCGCCACCAGTGTCGACAGCAGCTCGACCTTCGCGGCGGCCGCGGCCCGGTTGTTCACCGATGCCTGCACGTCGACCTCGCCCTTCTCAAGCGACGCGCTGCGGGTGCTGGCGAACACGCTGTCCGGCGCCACATGCACCGGGTCCAGCAGGTCGAGCGTGACCGGCCGGATCAGTCCCGATCCCGCATACCAGCGCGACGATGGATCGACGTGGTTGACGCGCACCGTGATCACGTTGTCGCCCGCTTTCGCCTTGCCGGTCAGGTCCAGCGTGAAGGCCGTGTAGCCGTAGCGGTGCCTGCCCGCGTGCTCGCCGTTGAACCAGATGTCGGCATCCATGTAGACGGCCTCGAAGTTCAGCCGCAGCACGCGCGCGGCATCGCCGGCCGCGAGCACCAGATGCTTCCTGTACCAGCCCTGCCCGCCCGGCAGGTAGCCGGAATCCTGGCCGCCGACCGCCTTCGCATCGAACGGCGGCGTGCCGTCCGGCTTGTCCATGATGGAGAAGTCATGCGGCACCGCGACCTTGCGCCAGCCACCGTCGTCGAATGCCGGCTTGTCGGCGCCCACCGCTTCGCCCTTCTGGAACAGCCAGTCCTGCGCGAGGCTGCGCCGTTCTGCGGCGGCCTGGCCGGACAGCAGCGCCAGCGACAGCGCGAGGGAAAAAGGCAACAGGCGTGGCGCGATCGGCAGCGGATTCATTCGGTCAGGTCCTTGGGTTTCGATGAAAATCTTTAAATCGTAACAGACAGGCAATCGCTCCAGCTATTCCATTTTCCGTCTGAAGAATGCCGTGTTGGCATAGCGCGGGCCTGCTCCCGCGGCCCCGGTGACGCAATCGTCAATCCGATGATTATTCGCCCACCGGCCTTCCCGACGCCTTCCCGGCATGCACCGGATAAGCTTCAATGATTGCGATAACAACATCAGGAGACAAACGATGCGGGACTTTACACGTCGCACCGGCACACTGGCATTTGCATTGGCCATCGCCTTTCCCATGCGAGCCACCGCCATGGCGGCCCCGGCGTCCGATGGCGCTGCGCTGTCGGCGAGCCGGACGGCACACGGCCTGCTCGTCACGACCGCCCAGGGAACGCTGCGCATCGAACCCTGGAGCGAGCGCGTCATCCACGTGCTGGCCGGCCGCGACCCGGCCTGGCAGGGCAATTACAACCCCGCCGTCATCGCCGGGCCGGCGCGCGTCGACTGGCGCCTATCGGAAACCGCCGCCTATCACGCGCTGGCGACGCCGTCATTGCAGGTGCGTGTCGACAAGGCCAGCGGCGCCGTCAGCTTCCACGATGCGAAGGGTGGCACGATCCTGAACGAGCTGGCCGGCAGCCGCCGCGCGGCGCCCGGGTCTGGAATCGGCCAGGGCTTCGCATTGCAGGGCCCCGTGTTCGGCCTGGGCCAGCACCTGAACGGCCTGTTCGACTACACCGGCAACACGGTGCATCTGCAGCAGGCGAACCGCGATGTCGCGGTGCCGATGCTGGTATCGGCGAAAGGTTTCGGGCTGTTGTGGAACAACGCATCGGTCACCGACGTCGGTGCGGGCCTGCCCGCCACGCCGCACCACCCGCTTGAATTCCGCTCCGAGGCGGGCGGCGGGGTCGACTACCACTTCATCTACGGCCCCGAGATCGACGATGTCGTGGCGGGCTATCGCGAACTGACCGGGCGCGCACCGATGATGGCACGCTGGACCTGGGGCCTGTGGCAATCGAAGGAGCGCTACAAGGACCAGGCCGAACTGCTCGGCATCGCGGCGCGCTACCGGAAGATGAACGTGCCGCTCGACGCGGTGGTGCAGGACTGGCAGTACTGGCTGCCGGGCCAATGGGGCTCGCACGAACTGGACACCGCACGCTTCCCCGATCCGAAAGGCATGCTGGACGCGCTGCACGCGCAGAACATCCATGCCATCGTATCGGTATGGCCGCGCTTCGACCCCGGCACGGGCAACGCCGCCGAACTGGAACGGGCCGGCGCCCTGTTCCCGAAGACCTACGACAACGTCTATCCCGCGGGACAGGGCCGCTGGTACGACGCCTACGCGCCGGCCGGCCGCAAGACCTACTGGGAGCAGATCGGCCGCACGCTGGGCCGGCACGGCTGGGATGGCTGGTGGCTCGATGGCAGCGAGGCCGAACTGGGCGGCAACTGGGGCGAGATGCGCGACGTGCGCACGGCGGCCGGACCCGGCGCCGATGTGGTCAACGCCTATCCGCTGCTGCACACCACCGGTGTCTACGAAGGATCGCGCAGGGATGCGCCCGGCAAGCGCCCGTTCATCCTCACGCGCTCGGCCTACAGCGGCCAGCAGCGCAATGCCGCCATCACATGGTCCGGCGATACCGCCGCGACGTGGGACGTCTTTCGCGCCCACATCCCGGCGGCGCTGAACTTCACGCTCAGCGGCATTCCGTACTGGTCGGCCGATATCGGCGGATTCTTCGGCGGCAAGCCCACCGATCCGGCATACGCGGAGCTGTATACGCGGTGGTACCAGTTCGGCGCCTTCAACCCGATGTTCCGCGTGCATGGTACCGGCGCCGGCAAGGAGATCTGGCAGTTCGACGCTGCGACCCAGAAGATCCTGCGCAAGTACACGGAGCTGCGCTACCGGCTGCTGCCCTACATCTATACCGCTTCGGCCGACGTGACGCACCGGCACGGCACGATGATGCGCGCACTCGTGATGGATTTCCGCCAGGATGCGCAGGCGGTGACGATTCCGGACCAGTACATGTTCGGCAAGGCGCTGATGGTGGCGCCCGTCACGGCCGCGAAGGCGGACGTACGCACCGTCTACCTGCCCGGCACCGGCGCATGGTTCGATTTCTGGAGCGGCCAGCGGCACGAGGCCGGCAAGATCATCGCGGCGAAGGCCGGCATCGACACGATCCCGCTGTTCGTGCGCGCCGGCAGCATCCTCCCGCTCGGCCCCGTGGTGCAGCATGCCGGCCAGAAGAGCGATGAACCAATCGAGTTGCGCATCTATCCCGGGCAGGATGCCGGTTACGAGCTGTATGACGATGCCGGCGACGGCGACGGCTATACGCGCGGCGAATCGGCCGTGCGCCGCTTCACCTGGGACCAGGCTGGCGGACAGCTGACGATCGCGCCGTGGCGGGGCGCCTTCCCCGGACTGGACGTGCGGCAGGCGTTCGTCGTGCGGTGCGGGCCGGACGGCAGCGACAAGGGCGTCAAGGTAGTGGCGGAGCGAACCGCCATCAGCGTGAAGATGCCGCGCTGCCGCTGACCGCGCTGGCGAAAGACCGCCAAGACTAACAGCCGGGGCGGCCGTGCAGGTATTCCATTTCTTGCCCGATCAATACCGGTTTGGCATAACGTGGCTTTTTGACACCCTCGCGGCGCCCCACCATTCAACAATGTGATTATTTGCTTATCTGCTAACTGATTGCCTGCCCTGCTTTCATATGATGCCCCCTGCCCGCAACAAGCAGCGACAACATATAACAGGAGAGGCATGAAAACATCGACCGATACATCGACCGGTACATCGACCGGCAAGCGCCGCGAGATCCGGCTGACCGCGCTGGCGCTGGCCGCCGCCGCGCTGGCATCGTCCGCCGCCGCCCAGCAGGCGCCCGCGGCCGCAAGCGCAAACACCGAAGCGCCGACCGTGGTGACCGTGACCGGCTTCCGCGCCAGCCTGGACAGCGCGCTGAACGCCAAGAAGAATTCCGACGGCATCCTGGACGTGATCAAGGCCGAGGATATCGCCAAGTTCCCCGATGCGAACCTGGCCGAGTCGCTGCAGCGCGTGCCCGGCGTGTCGCTGGCGCGCGGCGAAGGCGGCGAAGGCCGGCAGATCACCGTGCGCGGCCTGAATGCCGGTTTTACGCGGGTACGCATCAACGGCATCGAAGGCATGTCGATGACGGGCGCCTCGGACATCAACGGCAATTCCAACCGCGGCCGCGGCTTCGACTTTTCCGTGTTCGCTTCGGAACTGTTCAACAGCCTGGAAGTCCGTAAAACTTCCGAAGCGGCGGTCGAGGAAGGTTCGCTGGGCGCCACCGTCGACCTGCGCACCGGCCGCCCGTTCGACTTCAAGGGCCGCACCATCAGCTTCGGCGTGCAGGAATCGTGGAACTCGGTGTCGCGCAAGACCCAGCCGCGCCTTACCGGCCTGGTGTCGGACCGCTGGGACACCCGCTTCGGCAAGGTCGGCGCGCTGATCTCGGCGGCGCACTCGAAGCGCCGCGCGGTCGAGGAAGGCTACGAGGCGGTGGACCTGTACCCGGCCAGCTTCGACGGCGGCTTCTGCTCGCCGGCCGGCGTGGCGCCGCAGGTGCCCGGCAACGATGCCGTCAAGGGCGTGGACGCGGCCAACTGCGGCGCCGGTGTACCGCGCACCAGCAACCCGGCCGAATATGCCGAGGTGATGGGCAAGACCGACAATTTCGGCGGCACGGTCGCCGCCCCGCTGGCCGGCTCGGGCGCCTTCGCGCCGCGCATCCCGCGCTACCGCCGCTCGCAGACCGACTACGAGCGCACCGGCATCACCAGTTCCTTCCAGTGGCGCCCGGCGCCGGGCACCGACGTCAACCTGGACCTGATGTACGGCAAGTTCAGCAACACGCGCTACGACAACTACATCGGCGCGATCTCGTTCGGGCGCAGCCTGGCGGCGGCGAACGGCAAGCCGCAGACCTCGATCCTGGAAGCGGAGTTCGACGACAAGGGCAGCTGGACCTACGGCCGCTTCAACGGCGTGGACGTGCGCACCGAAGGGCTGATGGACGTGTACGAAACCAAGTTCCGCCAGAACGTGCTGTCGGCCAGCCACCGCATCAGCGACACGCTGAAGGTCGACTTCCTGCACGGCATGTCGAACACGAACCTGGACAACCCGATGCGCGCGACCGTGATGTTCGACGCGCCGAACGTCAACGGCTTCTCGTTCGACTTCCGCCAGAACCGCAACGTGCCGACCCTGAACTACGGCATCGACGTGGCCGATCCGAACAGCTTCACCTTTGCCCGCACGGAGCCGAACGGCACCTGGCACGGCCAGTTCTTCGGCCGCTACCTGCAGTCCGACAACAAGCTCAAGACCACGGCCGTCAACCTGGCATGGGAAGCGAACGACCGGCTGACGCTGCGCACCGGCCTGTCCGCCCGCAAGAACGCCTACGGCCTGTACGAAGTGGGCAACGGCTCGGATGGCGGCCTGGCCCTGCCGGCCGGCGTGGGCATGGGCGACATCTCGCGCCAGATCGGCGGCTTCGGCCGCGGCCTGGGCGGCAGCGGCGTGCCGGCGTCGTGGGCGGCGGTGGACCTGAACAAGCTGCTGGCCGTGCACAATATCGAGTGCCACTGCGCCGAAGTGCCGGGCTCGCTGTTCAACACCGCCACGCCTGGCGTGACACGCATTACCGAGGACATCGATGCCGCCTACGGCATGCTGGACTTCAACTACGACCTGTGGGGCATCGGCTGGCGCGGCAATGCCGGCGTGCGCGGCGTGGACACGAAGTCCACCTCGATGACGCTGCAGACGATCGGCGGCCAGCTGCAGCCGATCACGGTGGTGAAGAAATACCGCGACTGGCTGCCGGCGCTGAACCTGACGGCGCAGCTGCCGAAAGACGTGTTCCTGCGCTTCTCGGCGGGCAAGACGCTGGCGCGCCCGGAATACGGCGACCTGCGCCCGACGGCCAGCGTCAACCACCAGTTCCAGACCGTCACCGTGGGCAATGCGCAGCTCGATCCGATCCGCGCCCGCACGTACGACCTGCAGGCCGAGTGGTACTACGACAAGAACGCCATGATCTCGCTGGGCTTCTTCCGCAAGGAGATCAAGTCCTTCATCCAGAACGTGCAGCAGCGTGAAGTGTATTCGTCGCTCGGCCTGCCGAACGAACTGCTGACCGAGGGCGGCTGCTCGATCACCGGCGGCCTGCCCGCCTGCGGCGTACTGCCCGATACCACGGTGGTGGTGAACCGCAAGTTCAACACCCCGGGCGGCCCGCTGAACGGCCTGGAATTCAACCTGCAGGCGCCGTTCAATTTCCTGCCCGGCATCGGCAAGAATTTCGGCCTGCTGGCGAACTACACGCGCGTGAAGTCGAAGATCAACTACATCGTGCGGCCAGACAATCCCGCCACGGCGGCCAGTGAATTCATCGGCGACACCGCCGACTTCACCGGCCTGTCGCCGCGCGCCCACAACATCACGCTGTACTACGACGATCCGAAGTTCAGCGCCCGCGTATCGGCCGCGCACCGCTCCAGCTACATCCAGGCGGTGCTGGGCGACATCAACGGCCACGACTACACGCGCGTCAACGGCATGACGAACATCGACTTCAGCCTGTCGTACAACGTGACGCCGAACCTGCGCCTGTCCATCGAAGGCCAGAACCTGACGGACGAAGCGCTGCGCTACGGCCGCGACTCGGTGCGCAACGATACGCTGCTGTACGTGCATTCGGGCCGCTCGTTCGTGCTGGGGGCGAACTACAAGTTCTGACCCGGGGCACGGCAGCCAACAGAGGTCGCAGATGGCGGCGGCGTCACAGGGGTCTGTCCCCGGTAAGTAATGACTCCCGCCGCAGTCGCCGGCATTTCAAGGGGACCGACCCCGGTTTTTGCCAGCGCATGAAATCGGGCGGCCTGCGCGCGAGGCAACGTCGCCGCGCGGCATCAGCATGCCGCCGGCGATCAGCAGCCGCTATCCACGACCACCAGCTTGGCAGGGGTAATCACCGTGCCGTCAGCAACGGCTTCGGAATATGTGACCTTGCACGTCGCCACGGTGGTGGCGCTCTTCGGCGAAACGATCAGGTCCCGGCCGTTGACCGTGACGGTCCATTCGTCGGCACCGAGGCCGGCCGCGGTCGCGGTGGTTGCGGCGGACGAGGGGTAGCCTAGAACCATGGCAACGCTGACCCCTTCCATGCTGACGGGAGCAGTCGGTGAACTCCTGAGCAGGGACTGGCCATGGGCCATCGCACTGACCGCCGCCAGCGAGCCGCGCGCCGCGTTGACGGTCGCCCGGCGGGCATCGCTGCCCATGCTGACGAACTTGGGTAGCGCCGTTGCGGAAAGGATGCCCAGGATAACGATGACGACGATCAGCTCGATCAGGGTGAAGCCGCCCTGGCTCCGCGCGGTACGGAACTGCGAAAGATGCATGATGATTTCCGGGAAATAACAGGTGATAGTCCATGCGACTGCCCGTTCGGCGATGCGGCCGAAGGCGCGTTCTCGCGGCATTGCTTATCGGTCGTTCATTTGCAGGGAAGACCTGGTGTTGGCTTGAGGCAATACTGTAGATTTTAATCGCTCATCCACCCGAACGGTATCTCCTCCGGCAGTTTTTTTTCCGACATTCAACATTTAAGAAACACTTGCGGTCGTTCGCGACAGTGGCGTTTCCGCGCCGCGGCCAGACGCCGTAGCAAATACCGTAGCCAGATACTGTATATACCCCGGCGCTCATAGCACCGCACCAGGCTGTGCCCTAGAGTACGCACTTTCAATGTCTGCTTCGGCAACGTCTGGTCATGGCTATCGCAAAGCGTCTGGCGGCCGAATTCATCGGCACCGCACTGCTGCTGGCAATCGGCGGCGGCGCCGCCATTGCCGCCCGGCGGCTGGCGGCGGGCGACGCCGCGATGGCGCTGCTGGTCAGCGCGCTGGTCGGCGCCACCGGGCTGGCGGTGCTGATCCTCGCATTCGGCGCCATCTCCGGCGGCCTGTTCAATCCGGTACTGACACTGTCGGAAGCGTGGCGCGGCAACTTGCGGCGCGACCACGTGGCGCCCTACATCGTGGCGCAGGCGGCCGGCGCCCTGGCCGGCGTGGCCGCCGTGCACGGCATGTACGGGCTGGACCTGACGGCGCTTCCCCGGGCCGCGGGCGGCGGCGGCACGGGCCGGTGGCTTGGCGAGTTCGTCGCCACCTTCGGCCTGCTGTGCGTGTTCATCGGCTGCGGCCGGGCCCGCCCGGTCGCGGCGCCGTTCGCCGTGTCCGCCTACGTGATGGCGGCCTCCTGGTTCAGCTCGTCCTCGGCCTTCATGAACCCCGCGCTGACGCTGGCCAGGGCAATCGGCGAAGCCGGCGCGCTGCGCCTGGCCGACGCACCGGCCTTCGTGCTGGCGCAGCTGGCCGGCGCCGGCGCCGCCACGGCCATCTTCACCTGGCTCCACGGCGCGGCGCGCGGCGCAAACGTCGTCGGAAGGCGCGGAAGCCAGCGATGAAAGCGCAAGGCGAAACCGATGACAGGTGTTGTGCCGTCAGATGTCGCCGTGGACGCCGCTGCCGGTCACGCCCGGCCACTCCATCTCCAGTTCCATGCCGATCGATCGCGCCAGGCCATCGAGGTCGGGGAACAGCGTGGCATTGGTGATGTTCATCCGGTACAGCGCCTTCATCGCTTCCTCGCGCATGCCGATCGGCAGCATGATCTTCTTCAGCAGCGTGGCGTTGTCCGCATAGTGGTGCAGGATCTCGTCGAGCGGCTTGTCGAGCATGCCCGGCACCACCAGCGTGCCCGACTGCGCCACCAGGCGGCGGTCCATCTCGGTCGGCTCGCCGGTCCAGATGATGGCATTGGTATTGGGGAGGAACAGCCGGGCGAAATTGCCGGACAGCCGCGGATCGATGGCATTGCGGTCCATCGCCGGCTGGCGGCGCGGCGCCGCGCTCCACAGCCGCGGCGTGTTCAGCGCATAGATCGCCGCATCCACCGTGGCGCGTTCCAGGGCGAAGAACACGGCCACGAACGGCGACTTGGTGAAATCGAGCAGGCGCGTTGGCGCGCCATGGTGCTGCATCAGCGCCAGGCAGCGCAGCGCGTTGTCCAGCACTGCCGGATTGTCGAGATAGTTATGGGCCTTGCGGCGGAAGATGCGGATCGCCCTCTCCTCGCGCAGCCGCCAGCTCGACTGGTCCGGCACGTAGGCATGCAGGTAGCGCGACAGCGACGTCAGCAATGGCCAGCGTGCGTCCTGCTGGCCGCGGAAAGCCCAGCCGTCCAGGCGTGTGCCGAGTGCAACGAATTCATTCCAGGTGGCGACGGTAATTTCTTCCATGGCGATGCGGGAAATGACAGGTAGCGGCGAGTGTATCGCAGCCTCCTTTCGCGCCGCGGACAGACGGTGATCGAAAGGCCGGAAACGCTCACCGATCGATCAAGAAATGCAGCTTTCACATTGCAAGCAAGCCAAGCTGGCCTGACCACTCGTTGCAAAAACACGTCACTGGTCTGACAGAATCGAAGCTGGCCCGACCAAATATTCGCTACCGACAAATTTTGCCGACGAACCGTTGCAATATTTACCACCATAATGCGCGAAGTTAGCAGCAATTGCTGTGAAGGTTATCGTTTTCCCAGTTCCTCATACGTTTTAATTATTTGTATAAGCGAACAAGCTCCTCGATGATTGTCCCGCACGCATCCTTCGCGGGTGCACGCAGCATGCAAAGAATCAGGCGTAGAGACCCGAAAGAAAAATTTGAACAGGAGACTTGGATGCACAGCAGCAGAACCGCATTGAAACTGACCGCCATCGCCGCCGCTGTCATGGCAATGAGCCATGCCACGGCCAATGCACAGGCACAGGACAGCGCCGCCGCACAGGCTGAAACGCAGACCGTCGTCGTGACCGGCCTGCGCGCGTCGCTGGAAAGCGCGCTCAACGCCAAGCGCACGGAAAACAGCATTGTCGACGTGGTGAAGGCCGAGGACATCGGCAAGTTCCCCGATACCAACCTGGCCGAGTCGCTGCAGCGCGTGCCCGGCGTGGCGATCGACCGCGATGCCGGCGAAGGCCGCAGCATCACCGTGCGCGGCCTGGGCCAGGACTTCACCCGCGTGCGCATCAACGGCATCGAGGCGCTGGCCACCACCGGCGGCAGCGACAACAGCGGCGGCACCAACCGTGGCCGCGGCTTCGACTTCAACGTCTTCGCATCCGAGCTGTTCTCCTCGCTGACGGTGCGCAAGAGCTCCTCCGCCGAAGTGGAAGAAGGCTCGCTGGGCGCCACGGTCGACCTGCAGACGATGCGCCCGTTCGACCTGGCCAAGCGCGGCTTCAACGCCACCGCGATGCTGAAGGGCCGCTACAACGACCTGTCCGAGAAGTCCGATCCGCGCGGCGCGTTCATGTTCTCGGATACCTTCAACAACAACACGATGGGCTACCTGGTCTCGGTAGCCTGGGGCAAGCGCAACCTGTATGAGGATGGCTTCTCCACCGGCCGCTGGGACAACGGCCCGTCGGTGGGCGGCTGGTGCGCGCCAATGGGCGTCGGTCCGTCGACCTCGACCACGTGCGGCACCACCGCACCGGGCTTCCCCACGTCGCAGCGCCTGCCCGGCACGCCGGAAAACATCGCCGCCTACAATGCCGCCAGCAGCGCCGCCAACTACCATCCGCGCTTCCCCCGCTATGGCCGCATGGTGCACGAGCAGGAACGCCTGGGCATCACCGGCTCGTTCGAATGGAAGCCGCAGCGCGGCACCCGGCTGTCGCTGGACATGCTGTACGCCGACCTCGATGCCACCCGTGAAGAAAACTATATCGAAGGCTTCTCGTTCTCGCGCAACCTGAGCTCGGGCGGCAAGCCGCAGACCTCGGTCGTCGACGTGGAATACGATGCGCTGGGCCGCATGACGTATGGCGTGTTCAACGGCGTGGATATCCGCTCCGAGTCGCGCTACGACGAGATGCAGACCAAGTTCTTCCAGCCGACGCTGAACCTGTCGCACCAGATCAACGAGGACTGGCGCCTGACCGCTGCGCTGGGCCACGCGAAATCGAAGTTCGAGAACCCGATCCAGACCACCGTCACGCTCGATGCGCCGAACGTCAACGGCTATACGGTCGACTTCCGCAACGGCCGCCTGCCGGTCATCAGCTACCCGTTCGACGTCACCAAGCCCGGCGTGCTGGGCATCTACGGCGTGGCGAACGGCGCCACCACGGCGGCCAATGCTCTCCCGAGCGAGATCCGCATCCGCCCGGCGGGCACGGACAACACCAACGACGTGTTCAGCTCCGACCTGGCCTGGCGTGCCTCCGACACGTGGACGTTCAAGGGCGGCGTCAACCTGAAGCGCTACAAGTTCAACACGTGGGAATTCCGCCGCGCCAACACGGCCGAATCCATCTACAGCCTGCCGGCAGGCACCGACCTCGCCGGCCTGACGACGCTGCTGTCGGGCTTCGGCTCCGGCCAGGACATGCCGGCTGGCAACGCTACCGGCTGGGTCATGCCGAACATCCAGGCCATCACGGCGGCGTACGACGCCTACTGCAACTGCCTGAAATCCGGCCCGGCCGGCGGCCCGGGCGACTTCACGCTGACCTCGCTGTCCAATACCAGCGCACGCGGCAACAACCGCGCCATCACCGAGCGCGATAACGGCGTGTACCTGCAGGGCGACTTCGATACGGAACTGTGGGGCTACGGCGTGCGCGGCAATATCGGCGGCCGCTACGTGAAGACCAAGCTGACCGCCACCGGCTATGTCGCCTCCGGCGGTGGCACCCCGGTCACCGTGGAAAACGAGTACAACGACTTCCTGCCGTCCTTCAACGTCGCCACCAACGTGACGCCGGAATTCCTGGTGCGCCTGGCCGCGGCCAAGGTCATGTCGCGTCCGCCGCTGGGCAACCTGAACCCGGGCGGCACCGTCAGCACCGTCGGCGCGCTGGGCATCTCGTCCGGCAACCCGCTGCTCGAACCGTTCCGCGCCAAGACCTTCGATGCCTCGTTCGAGTACTACTTCCCGAGCAAGGCCTTCGTGGGCCTGGGCCTGTTCCAGAAGAACATCGCCAGCTACGTGCAGGGCGTGCGCGAATCGATGCCGTACAACCAGACCGGCCTGCCGCTGTCGCTGCTGCCGGCGAACTTCACCGGCACCGAGTCGTTCGACGTGACCAGCTTCCGCAACACGCCGGGCGGCAAGCTGCGCGGCTTCGAACTGAACTACCAGCAGCCGTTCACCTTCCTGCCGGCGTGGGGCCGCAACTTCGGCCTGATCGCCAACTACACGAAGGTGTCGTCGAAGATCGACTACATCATCTCGGCCACCACCGCCAACAGCGGCACCGTGCGCAACGAGCTGGTGAACCTGTCGCCGAAATCGTGGAACACCACGCTGTACTACGATGACGGCCGGTTCAGCGCCCGCCTGACCGGCGCCTACCGTTCGGCCTACCTGCAGACCGTGCCGGCGCAGAACAACAACGACGTGGCGGGCAAGAACGAGACCACCAACGTCGACCTGTCGCTGTCCTACAAGCTCAACGACAAGGTGGAGTTCACCTTCGAAGGCGTCAACCTCACCAACGAGTCGAGCGACCAGTATGTGGGCAGCACGCGCAACAGCGTGAACGTGTTGAACGTGACCGGCCGCGAGTACCTGCTCGGCGTGCGCTACAAGTTCTGAACGGGGCCACGATGGTTTCACGACGCGATGCAATGAAATCGGCGGGCCTCGGCTCGCTGCTGCTGGGGGCCGGCGCGCCGGCTTCCGCGGCGGCGGCCGCTGCCTGTGCCGGCGCTCCCGCCTGGGGCACCGGCTTCGAAGGCCAGCGCAAGCCCGACCTGGGCAACGGCACCTTCCTCAACCCGATCGTGGCGGGCGACCGCCCCGATCCCTCGATCCTGAAGGACGGCGACGACTACTACATGACGTTCTCCACCTTCGATGCCTATCCGGGACTGGTGATCTGGCATTCGAAGGACCTGGTGAACTGGCGGCCGGTGACAGCCACGCTGCACCGCAATATCGGCTCCGTGTGGGCGCCGGAACTGTGCAAGCACAAGGGCCGCTACTACCTGTACATCCCGACCAAGAAAACCGCGGTGCCCGGGTCGAAGACGACATCGTGGGTGATCTGGGCGGACAGGATCGAAGGGCCGTGGTCCGACCCGATCGACCTGGACCTGCCGCGCCACATCGACCCCGGCCACGCCGTGGGCGAAGACGGCTCGCGCTGGCTGTTCCTGTCCGGCGTGGACCGCGTGCGGCTGGCCGACGACGGCCTGTCGACGGTCGGCAAGCCGGAAAAGGTGTACGAACCGTGGCGCTACCCGGACGACTGGGAAGTGGAAGCGTTCTCGCCGGAAGGCCCGAAGGTACTGCGCCACAACGGCTATTACTACCTGATCCTGGCCGTCGGCGGCACCTCCGGCCCGCCGACCGGCCACATGGTGATCGCCGCCCGCTCGAAGTCCATCGACGGGCCGTGGGAACACCACCCCCGCAATCCGCTGGTGCGCACGGTCGACGTGGCCGAGAAATGGTGGTCGCGCGGCCATGCCACGCTGGTGCAGGGCCCGGCCGGCGACTGGTGGAGCGTCTACCACGGCTACGAGAACGGCTTCTGGACGCTGGGCCGGCAATGCCTGCTGGCACCGGTCACGTGGTCGGCCGACGGCTGGCCGGACTTCGGCGGCGGCGATCTGTCGCAGCCGATCCGCAAGCCGGCCAAGGGCGTTGCAGGCAGCCACGGCATGCCGTTGTCCGACGATTTTTCCGCCGACAAGTATGGCATCCAGTGGAACTTCTTCAACCCGGCGCCGGACGAGTCGAAGCGGCTGGCCCGGCGCGGCGGCACGCTGCACCTGAAGGCCAGCGGCAAGATGCCATCCGACTCGTCGCCGCTGGTGTTCGTGGTGCCGGACCAGGACTACGAAGTGGAATGCGAGATCGAGGTCGATCCCGGCACGCGCGCCGGCCTGCTGCTGTTCTACGACCACAAGCTGTACTGCGGCATGGGTTTCGAGGAGAAGAACCTGGTGCTGCACCGCTACGGCACCGAACACGGCCAGCCGGCCAACCCGTACGGCCGGCGCGTGTTCCTGCGCATCCGCAACCGCAAGCACGTGGTCAGCATCCACCTGTCCGGCGACGGCAAGACCTGGACGCGCGGGCCGCGGGGCTACGAGGTCTCGGGCTACCACCACAACGTGCGCGGCGGCTTCATGTCGCTGAAACCGGCGCTGTACGCGGCCGGCGCCGGCGAAGCCCGCTTCCGCAACTTCCGCTACCGCGCGTTCGGCTGACGCGCGCGGCGCCGGCCGGATAGCAGCCGGATAACAGCCGCATAACAGCCGGACAACAGCCGGGTTCGTATCGCCGTGCAGGTACGGTGACACGAACCCGGCTGTTGCTTTTCCTTCCGCTTCTTCTTCCCTGTGTGGCCCACCCTGACTACAATATTGCTATCCCCCGCCTGAAATAACCCTTCCGCACCGTGGAGGTGTCCATGCACGACGATCCGCTGACGCCGCTCGCGCGTGATCTTGCGTACATGCTGGTCTATGCCGGCTGCGAGCCCGAGCCCGGCCGCTTCACCAGCGATCTTCCCATCGCCGGCGACGTGTGGCTGCATTTCGCGGCCGACCTGCGCTTCGCCGGCGAAGCGTCGCTGCTGCTGACCCCTCACTGCGACGTCGATCCGGCCACGCTGCGCCAGGCGGTCGCCGCCTGCCACGCGGACCGGGCTGCGCGCCGCGCGGCACCCGCCATCGCCACCAACGAGTCCCACCTGCTGGCGCGGCTCGACTTCTTCGGCGTGCTCCACCTGCTGCCGCTCACGGCCTGGTGGCGGCGCCACATTGCGCCGGTGGACAATCCCGATGCGGTAGCCGCCGCGCTGCGCGGCGAGCGCACCGCGCAGGAACTGGGCCGGCAGGTGCTGGAGCACCTGCGCTCGGTGGCGACGATCGGGCGCTTCAAGGACGTGGGCCGCATCGTGGTCGATGCAGTCCCTGGTGCGCGCAGCGCCGGAGAACAGGGCGCGCTGGTGCGTCTCGTCAACGTGGCGGCGCTGTACGTGGGCCTGGGCCTGCTCGGCGTGACGCGCGACAGCATCGGTGAAGCGGCACTGCAGGCCCGTATCCACGGCGCCGTCCGCGCAGTACTGGACGTGCTGGCCGACTGCTGCGACCGGTACTGCGGCGAGCGGCACCGCGGCGATGCAGGCAGCGGTGCCGCGGTGCCGCCGCTGTGGCACATCGCCCGCAACCGGCCCGCGCGGCACGCGGTCTTCACCAGCCGGCGCACGGTGAAGGCCGATGCGGCCGGCCGCGTGTTCGACACCGGCGGGAGCGGCGTGCGCTGGGCCATCGTCGATTCCGGCATCGACGCCGGCCATCCGGCCTTCGCGGGCGACGGTGCCCGCGGCGGCGACGGCGGCGGTGACGGCGGCGGAGATTCCAGCGTTGACTCCTGCGACCCGCGCCAGTCGCGCATCGTGCAGACGCTGGACTTCACGCGCCTGGCCGGTCTCACCGACGGCACCCTGCCGGAAACCGTCATGGCCGGCCTCGCCGGCCAGCCCGGCGGCGCCGCCCTGCTCGACCGTGCCGCCCGCCTCGGCCGCGACCTGGCCGGCGGCCGCATGCTGGACTGGTCGCTGCTCGAACCGCTGCTGGCGGTGCCCCATGCGCCGGACGGCTACGTCGCGCCGGCCGACAGCCACGGCACCCACGTCGCCGGCATCCTCGGCGCCGGCTGGTACGGCCGGCGCTACCTGGAACGCCGGCTGCCCCTGCCGGCCGAACTGGCGGACCATACCGACCTGCTGGGCATCTGCCCGGCGATCGAACTGCTCGACCTGCGCGTGTTCGACGCCGACGGACTTGCCGACGAGTTCACGATCCTCGCCGCGCTGCAGTACGTGCGCTACCTGAACGGCAGCCGCGACCGGCAATATGTGCATGGCGTGAACATCAGCCTGTCGCTGCACCATTCGGTACGCAGCTGGGGCTGCGGCAGCACGCCGGTATGCCTGGAATGTAACCGCCTGGCCGGCAGCGGCGTGGTGGTCGTGGCGGCAGCAGGCAACTGCGGCTTCGACGAGGCCTATGCCCGCACCAGCATGGGCGGCGCCTACCGCGGCCAGAGCCTGACCGATCCCGGCAACGCGCAGGCCGCGATCACGGTGGGCGCCACGCACCGCAGCGACCCGCACCTGTACGGCGTATCGTATTTCTCCAGCCGCGGCCCGACGGGCGACGGCCGCGCCAAGCCCGACCTCGTGGCACCGGGAGAAAAGATCACCTCGACGGCACCCGGCGCGCAGACCGCCACGATGGACGGCACCAGCATGGCGGCGCCGCACGTCTCCGGCGTGGCCGCGCTGCTGCTGGCGCGCCATCCCGAACTGATGGGCCACCCGGACCGCGTGAAGGACGTGCTGCGGCGTTCGGCCACGGACCTGGGCCGCGAACCGGCGTTCCAGGGCTGCGGCCTGGTCGATGCGCTGCGCGCGCTGCAGGCGGTATGACGATGGCGGCCCGGGGCGCAGCCATCTTCTCGCTGGAAGCGCTCGATGCCGCCGAGGGCGACGCATTGATCCTGCACTACGGCGACAGCAGCGCGCCCCGCCACCTGCTGATCGACGGCGGCCCGCGCGCCACCTGGCAGCGCACGCTGCGCCCACGCCTCGCGCAGATCGCCGGGCGGCTCGGCCGGATGCCGCTGGAAATCCGCCACATCCTCGTCACGCACCTCGACGGCGACCATGTCGGCGGCGTGCTCGCGCTGGCCGAAAGCCTGGGCGCCGAAGACTGCCCGGCCCAGTGCGACCGCTTCTGGCTGAACACTTTCGATGAGGCGCTGCTGGCGCACCTGCCCCAGCCGGCGCGCGCCGCGATGGCGGCGCTCGATGGCCCCGCGCCGGCCGGCCTGGATGGCCAGGGCCGTCCCGCCAGCCTGCGGGCCGCCGAGGCCAGCGTGCGGCAGGGACAGGCGCTGCTGCAGCAGATGGAACGGCTGCGCACGGTGGTCAACGGCGGCGCCACCTCGCTGGTGGCGGACGGCGGGCCCGCCATGCTGCCGCTCGACCTCGGCGTGCTGGACGTACGGCTGGTCTGCCCGAACATCGCGCACCTGCGCAGGCTGTCCATCGAGTGGGAGCGCAAGGCCGTCAAGGACGGCGCGGCCACCGCCGATTACGTGGATTCGTCGGTATTCAACCTGTCCAGCCTGGTTCTAGTCGTCACGGCGCGCGGTGCGCAGGGCCGGCGCGTGCGGATGCTGCTGACGGGCGACGCGCGCGGCGATCACGTGCTGGCGGCACTGGAGGAAGCAGGCCTGCTGGATGCGGATGGCCGGGTCTACTTCGACGTGCTGAAGGTGCCGCACCACGGCAGCAACCGCAACCTGGCCCCCGCGTTCTTCGAGCGGGTGCAGGCCCGCCACTACGTGATCTCGGCCGATGGCCGGCACGACAATCCGTCGGCGGAAACGCTGGTGTGGATCGCGGCCGGCGCCCGCAAGCGGGGCTGGTGCGTGTGGCTGACCAACCGCAGCAACCCGCTGCGGCCGGCGCTGGCCGCCAACATCGCCGCCGCGCTGAAGGCGGCGCCGAAGCTGAAGGCGCACCTGCGCACCCGCAAGGCGGACGCGCCGGGCATCATGGTCGACCTGCTGGCCCCGGTAACGTACTGAGAGCGAACCTGGACGGTGGACTACCGGCTCACCCGCGGCCCGCGCGGGGCGCACCGCGCCGCTCCACGGCGGCGGCCTGGCTGGCGGCACCGAAGCGTGCCAGCGCGTAGTCCAGCGACGGCAGCAGTGCCCCGCGCCGGGTGGCCAGCAGCGGCGCCACCGCTTCGTCGTCGACGTCGTGCTGGACCAGCATCGCGCCCAGCCCCAGCTGCGCGGCGGCACGCGCGACCAGGCTGACGGCCGCCACGCCACCGTCGTTGAACAGGTGCCAGGTGCCGTGTTCGCCGTCGACGGCCAGGTCCAGGCATGCATCGACCAGGTCCGGCAGGTAGGTGGGCGCCAGCACCAGGTCCTGCGGCAACGCCACCAGCTGGCCGTCGCGCAGCGATGCCAGCGCCTGGCCCAGCAGGCCGACGTCTCCATCGGCGCTGAAAAACTGGCCGCTGCGTACCACCAGCGCGCGCGGGTTGGCGCCCAGCACGCGGCGTTCGGCTTCGGCCTGGCAGCGGCCGAACGCATCGAGCGGCACCGGCGTTGCGGACTCGTCGCGCACTCCCTCGACGCCGGCCAGCACGGCGGCGCTGGAAAACATCTGGTACGGCAGGCCATGCCGTCCGGCGGCCAGCGCCAGCACGACGGCGCCGGCCACGTGGGCGCGGTACTGCTCTTCCATCCGCCCCACTTCCGTCATGCCCGGCGCCGGCGGCCGGCTGCCGGCCGCATTGACGATCGCCCACGGCCGGTGCCGGCGGATCATGCGCTCGACCGCTTCCGGGTCGGTGGCATCCATCGTGTCGCGCCCCGCCAGCACGCATGGCAGGTTGCGCGCCTTGCAGCGGGCGGCGAAGGCGCGGGCCAGCGCGCCGCTGGCCCCCGCCACCAGGATCGGCGGCATCGGCGCCCGCGCCTGCTGGCGTTCGGTCAGCGAGACCGTCACGGCAGGCGCGGCAACCGGGCGGCACAGGAAGCGGCCCGGCCGGTGCCACCAGCCGCTGCCGTGCAATACCGGATGATCGAGCTTGCGGCCGCTCGACAGCCGCCGCATCAGGTCGGCGACGGCGGTCGGCCGCGGTTCGGCGCCGCGCACGTCGAAGGGCCCCGGTTCGTAATAGCCATGGCAGGCCGTCACCAGGCAGTTCCAGTCGTAGGAGCCCAGCAGCGCCCACACGGTGACGGCGCGGATGTCGGCGCCCGCATCGCGCTGCGCCTGGGCGGCCTGCCACGTTTCGCGCAGCCAGCGCAGCTGGTCCTCGCGATGCGCATCGATGTGCGCCTCGGTGATCGCCACCGGCAGCCTGTAGCGCTCCCATACCTCGCCCAGCAACGGGCCGATGCCGCGCGTGGGGTTGGCCAGCACGCGCGCCGTTTCCATGTCCGCGTGGCGCACCCCCTTGTATTCGTGCACGTGGCTGTCCGGGAAGCGCTCGACGCGATGGTCGAGCCAGCGCTCGCTGGTGATGTAATAGTTGACGCCGACGATGTCCGGCGGGCACGGGTTATCGCGGAACCATTGCAGTTCTTCCGGCGCGGCGCCCGATTTCAGCATGAAACCGTACAGCGCGTGTTCCGGCCCGACCATGCCGCACAGCAAGTCCCACGACAGCCAGCGGCGCTCGTTGAAGAAGTCGACCAGTTCGGCCATCTCGGGCGTGCCATAGGTGCGCGACAGGTCGTCGGTCTGCACCAGTTTCGCGTCGGGATTGACTTCGCGGATCGCCCGCATCGCCAGCACCGTGGCGCGGCACTGGTTCAGAAGTGCCCGGACGAATGCCTGCTCCGAGCGGGCATGGGGATACCAGACGCCGGACAGCGCCGAGAAGCGCGCCGTCGTCAGCGGCTCGTTGACCGGCGTGTAATACGTCAGCCACGGATAGCGGCGCGCCACGGCGCCGGCAAACTCGGCCAGTTTCTCGGGAAAACATGGCGATACCAGGCTGGTATGCCTTGGTCCGCTGCCGTGGTGCACCAGGCCGGCGATCGGTTCCACGCCCAGGTCGCGCAGGCGCGGCAGGCGTGCGTCGGACCAAGACCAGTCGGCGTTCTCGACGCCGTCCGGCGCGGTGTGTTCCCACAGGACCGGATAGCGCACGGCACGGATCCCCAGCGAGGCGAAACGATCGATGTCGTCGAGCCGGTCGAGGTGGCCGTTGCGTTCCATCTGGCTGAAGTACCGGTCCGACACGCGGTTGATCGTGCATTCGAGGCCGCCCCACAGTTCGAGGGGCGCGGAACCGTTTACATCGTTGCTCATGTTGACTCTCCAGTGTTGACCCGCCACCAGCTTAAAACCGCACCGTACAGGCCGGCGTGGGCGGAGGGGCAACAGCCCTGTCGGACAAAACGCCGTGGTGCGGCGCGGAAGAGTCCTATAAGTGTTGACAACTACCGTCATTTACATGAAACGCGCGCCTTCTTGTTCATGCCTTGGCGCGCGCCAGACGCAGCCCGGGGCGGAGCAACGCAACAGCCACCATGGCAATCCGGCGAGATCCCACGACGAACGCAAGATCCCGTACGCAGCGGAGAACGTATGGAAACAGGCCAGACAAATATGGGGACAGACCCTGTTTTCCAGGCAACTTTCAGCGCGGCAGGGCGAGCAGTGCGTCGTCGAAGATGGCGACGGCGCGTGTCCAGCCGGCGGAGCCGCGCCGTACCTTGTGGGGGAAGCAGCTGATGTAGAAGCCATGGGAAGGCAGCGATTCCAGCGCGTGCAGTTTCTCCAGGTGGCAGTAGCCGATATCCCGGCCGGCCTTGTGGCCTTCCCAGATCAGCGCCTTGTTGCCCGTCTCGGCGATTTTCTTCGCGGTGTACGAGAACGGCGCGTCCCAGCTCCACGCGTCCGTGCCGGTCAGCCGCACGCCGCGCTCCAGCAAGTACATCGTTGCTTCATAGCCCATGCCGCAGCCGGCGGAAACGTAGTCGTTGTGGCCATAGCGGCTGCCCGCGCGGGTGTTGACGACGACGATGTCGAGCGGACGCAGTTCGTGGCCGATACGCTCCAGTTCAGCGGCCACGTCGGCGGCGGTAGCCACGTAGCCGTCCGGGAAATGGCGGAAGTCCAGTTTCACGCCCGGCTGGAAGCACCATTCGAGCGGCACTTCGTCGATCGTGATCGAGGCCTTCTTTTCGCCGGTGGCGGCATCCATCGTCGAGTGGAAATGGTAAGGCGCATCGAGGTGGGTGCCGCTGTGGGTCGTCATCGTCACCCACTCGGCGGCGGCGGCTTCGCCGTCCGGATAATCGGCCTCGGTGGTGCCGGGGATCATCGCCATGAATTCATGCAGCGTGTCCGTGTGTTTCTGGTACGTGATCTTCGGCGCCAGCGGCGGCGGGTCGGACAGCACTTCGTTCTCGAGGAAGATGGAAAGATCGATGAAGCGGCGTGTCATGGGGTCTCCGGCTTGTTGTCAGATGTCGCGTGAAGCGTACTGCCCGCGCCGGCAACCGCAAAATGGATTGTATCGATCACAGGTATCGACAAAACCGATGGCCGGCCCGCCTTCCCCGCGCGGCGGATGTGGCATCATCTTCCGCATAAAAAATATCCGGAGACACCCATGCGTTTCAACCGCCTCGACCTCAACCTGCTGGTCGCGCTCGACGCGCTGCTGAGCGAAAAAAGCATCACCCGCGCGGCCGGCCGCCTGAACCTGAGCCAGTCGGCCACCAGCGGCGTGCTGGCGCGCCTGCGCGAGTACTTCAAGGACGAGCTGCTGGTCCCCGTCGGCCGCACGCTGATCCTGACGCCGCTGGCCACCAGCCTGAGCGACCCGGTGCGCAAGGTACTGCTGCAGATCCAGGCCACGATCGACATCCGCCCCGAATTCGATCCCGCGACGGCCAGCCGCGCCTTCCGCATCCTCGCCTCCGACTACATCTCGACGGTGCTGCTGGGCGACCTGGGCCAGCGCTTCGCCGCCACCGCGCCGCACATCACGCTCGACGTGCTGCCGACGACGTCGAACCCGATCGACCTGCTCGAGCGTGCCGAGGTGGACCTGATCGTCCTGCCCCGCAAGTTCATCGCCGAGACGCACCCGGTGCACGTGCTGTTCGAGGAAACCTACACATGCATCGCCTGGACCGGCAATACCCAGGTCGGCGATGCGCTGACGCTGGACCAGTACATGGCCCTGGGCCACGTGTCGTCCCGCTTCGGCGCCGCGGTGACGAGCTTCGAAGAGTGGTTCCTGAAGGTGAGCGGCTACGACCGCCGCATCGAAGTCACGACGACCAACTTCACCAGCATTCCCCACTTCGTGATCGGCACGAACCGCATCGCCACGATGCATACGCGGCTGGCGCGCACGCTGGCGCGCTACTACCCGATCCGCCTGCTGCCGCCGCCACTGGACATCCCGGCGCTGGAAATGTGCATGCAATGGAACCACTTCCTCGACCGCGATCCCTCGCACATCTGGCTGCGCTCCGTGCTGGCCGACATCGCGCGTGCCGACCCCTTTGGCGATGCATCCTGCGATGCATCCGGAGATGCATCCAGCATTCCAAACCATTGCATGCCGCAGGAACAGGCGCCCACGCTGGCCGCCTGCTCCTGAACCTCCCCTATTCCACCATCGCCGGCCGCGCCGCCAGGCCGGCCGGCGCCGCCTCCGCCCGCCGCCGCGCCGTCGGCATCACGAAGCAGGCCAGGGCCGGCAGCAGCACCAGGGCTCCCATCATATTCCACAGGAACATGAACGCCAGCAGGATGCCCATGTCGGCCTGGAACTTGATCGGCGACAGGGCCCAGGTGGCCACGGCGATCGCCAGCGTCACGCCGGTCAGCAGCACAACCTTGCCGGTGAAGCGCAGCGCGTGGCGGTAGGCTTCGCGCAGCGAATCGCCGGCCTGCTGGCGCGCCAGAAGGATGCTCATCACGTACAGCGCATAGTCGATGCCGATGCCCACGCCCAGCGCGATCACCGGCAGCGTGGCCACCTTGATGCCGATGCCGAGCCACACCATCAGCGCCTCGCACAGCACGGAAGTCAGCACCAGCGGTACCACCGCGCAGACCACCGCGCGCCAGGAACGGAACGTCACCAGGCACAGCACGATGACCGCCGCATACACCCAGTACAGCATTTCGCGGCTGGCTTCGTGGACGACGATGTTGGTGGCTGCCTCGATCCCCGCGTTACCGGCCGCGAGCAGGAATTTGACGTCCTGCGTGTCGTTGTCGCGGGCGAACTCCTCGACGACCTTCACCACGCCGGCCAGCGTGTCGGCCTTGTGGTCGGTCAGGTAGGCATACACGGTGAGCAGGTTGCAGGTGTCGTTGTACAGGCCGCGCGGCGCCCCCGCCGTGACCATGTTCAGCGCGCCCTGGTTATGCACCAGCTCGTACCATTTCAGGCTGCCTTCGTTCATGCCGGTCAGCACGCGCCGGTTCAGCAGCGCCAGCGAATTGGTGGTTTCCACCGCCGGCAGCTGCGACAGCCGGTATTCCAGCGCATCCACGCGCATCAGCGTGTCGTAGCTGGCGCAGGCGTTGTCGGGCGTCTTCACCATCACGGCAAACACGTCGCTGCTCGCCGCGTAATGGCTGACCACGTAGGCGTTGTCGCGGTTGTAACGCGAGTCCGGCCGAAGTTCCGGCGCGCCCGGATCGAGGTCGCCGATCTTCACGTGCAGGCTGGTGTAGTAGCCGCCGGCGCCCAGCAGGGCCGCGATGGCGATGGTGGCCGCCGCGGTGCGCCGTTCGGTGAACCGTTCGAGCAGCGTCCAGCCGCGCTTGCCGCCGCCGTGGGCTGATTCGGACGTCTCGGCGGCCTCGGCGCGCAGGCTGCGCCGCGCCGCTTCGGCATCCACGCCCAGCCAGGACAACAGGATCGGCAGCAGGATCAGGTTCGTCAGGATCAGCGCCGCGACGCCGATGCTGGCCACCGCCGCGAGATCCTTGATCACCTTGATGTCGATGATCGCCAGCACGGCAAAGCCCACCGCGTCGCACAGCAGCGCCGCCAGGCCGGCCAGGAACAGGCGCCGGAACGTGTAGCGCGCCGCGACCAGTTTATGGGTGCCGCGGCCGATGTCCTGCATGATGCCGTTCATCTTCTGCGCGCCGTGGCTCATTCCGATCGCGAACACGAGGAACGGCACCAGCATCGAGTACGGATCGAGCCCATAGCCGAGCAGCGGCAGCAGGCCCAGTTGCCACACCACCGCCACCAGCGAACAGGCCACCACCAGCAGCGTGCTGCGCGCGCAGCGGGTGTACCAGTACAGCATCGCCGCCGCGATCACCGTCGACGCGGCGAAGAACAGCAGCACCTGCCGCAAACCCTCGATCAGGTCGCCCGCCACTTTCGCGAAACCCACGATGTGCAGCTCGACATTCCCGCCGGCGTACTTGGCGCGCAGCTGTTCGAGCTGTTCACCCAGCACCGCATAGTCCAGCGGCTTGCCGTCGGCGCCGCGGTCCAGCAGCGGTACGTACAGGATGCTGGAACGGCCGTCGACCGCCACCAGCTGGCCGATCTCGCCGGAACGCGCCACGTTCTCGCGCACCTGGGCGACGCTGCGCGGCGAGCCGTCGTAGTCGTTCGGAATCACCGGGCCGCCTTCCATACCCTCCTCCGTCACGCCGACCCAGCGCGTGGACGGCGTCCACAGCGATTTCATGTAGGTGCGGTCGACGCCCGGGACCAGGAACAGCTCGTCGCTGATCTTCTGCAGCGTGGCGAGATACTGCGCGTCGTACACGGTGCCGCCCTTCGCCGCGACGGCGATGCGCACCGCGTTGCCAAGCCCGCTCAGCTGGTCGCGATGCTCCAGGTAACTGGCGATGTACGGATGGCTGGCCGGGATCATGTCCTCGAAGCTGGCATTGAGCTTCAGGCGCGTGGCCTGCCAGCCCAGCGCCAGCGTCGCCAGCAGGCAGGCCAGCGCCACCAGCAGCCGGTGGTTGAACAGCAGCCGTTCCAGCGCGCTGCCGGAGCGGGTATCGAATTGCGACAGGTCGCGGATCACCGCCTGTTCGCCTGCGGAAGCGCCGAAACTCATGGCGCACCTCCTTCCAGCGCGGCGGCGGCGATGCGCGACACGCCGCGCACGCCGGCCACCAGCACGTCGCCGTCGGCGGTGGTTGCCAGCGCCGCGATCGGTGCCGGCGGCGTGGCCAGCTTCACCATCCGGGCAGGCCGGTCCGTCGTGCCGGCACGGTACACATGGCCGGCCTGGTCGGCCAGCAGCACGCCGCCAGGGCCGGTGGCGGACGCGCTCAGCGATACCGGCGCGTAGCCGGCCAGCTGTTCGAATCCCTGCCCGCTCCAGCGGAACGCGTTGCCGCGCAGGCCGGCGAACAGCATGCCGCCGTCGGGCAGCGGCCGGGCCGTGAACCAAGTTCCCCGGTATGGTGCCTGCACGCGCGTGAAATTGCGACCGCCGTCCAGCGAGCGGGCCAGGTAGCCCTGCTCGCCGGCCAGCCAGGTTTCGTCGCCGCGCGCGGCGATCGCGTACACGTGCAGGCCATCCGGATTGTCGATCGCGTGATTCAGGACCGCCCAGGTGGCGCCGCCGTCCTCGGTGCGCAGCGCCAGGCCATAGGCGCCGGCCACGATGCCGCGCCGGGCGTCAAAGAAGTGCAGGTCAAGCAATGGCTTGTCCGGACCGTCGGCGGCAAACTGCCGCGCGGTCGCGGCCAGCGCCTCGTTGCCGCGCGCGGCGGTGTCCAGCAGCCGGATGATGCCACGCCCGTCCAGTTGCCGGCGCCACGTGGCGCCGCCGTCCGCGCTGTGCAGCACCACGCCGCCGTGGCCGATCGCCCATACCTGCTGCGGCGTGACGAAGCGAACCGCCGTCAGCGTGACGCTGACCGGCACCTGCGCCTGGCGCCATTTCCCGCCGCCGTCGTCCGACAGCAGCACCAGCCCGCGCTCGCCGACGGCGATGGCGCGTCCGCCGAGACGGTCGAGGCCCAGCATGACCCGGTGCTGCGCCTGGCGGTCCTGCACGGCCGGGCGGTCCAGCACCGCGTTGACTCCCGCCACCGCCACCGGTGCGGGATTTGCAATGGCTGCGGCCGGCGCCAGGCAAGCCCCGATCAGGACATTGATGAAGCGGCCCATCAGCGCAACCCCGCGCCGGAAAGCGCTTCCTGGCTCCACGTCGCTTCCGGCCAGCGTGGCATCTGTTTAAACTGGGTCGCCTTTTCCGTCACCAGGTCGCTGACGAACCACGTGCCCGACACCAGGTCATAGAAGCCGAACGTGATGCTGGTGGTGGCCGGCAGGTCCGGCATCGTGACCGGCAGCGACCACAGCGTCTTCCACAGCTGGCCGTTGGCATCCCAGCGGTCGGCCAGCGCGCCGGTCCACGAATCCTCGTCGATGTAGTACACGCTGCGCGGCGCCAGGTGACGCTGGCCGGCCTTCAGCTTTGCTTCCACCACCCACACGCGGTGCAGTTCCCAGCGCACGCTGTCCGGGTTCAGGTGGTTCGCCGCCAGCACGTCGGCATCCTTGCCCTTCAGCGAACGGTTGCTGTTGTACGGGATGTACATTTCCTTCTTGCCCAGGATCTTCCAGTCGAAGCGGTCCAGCCGGCCGCCGAAGATATCGATTTCGTCGAAGCTCATCACGCCCGCCGTGGCCGGTGTCGGCGTATCGCAGCAGGCGTTCGGCAGCTTGCGCGTGCGACGCTGGCCCGGCAGGTAGACGTAGCTGGAGTCCTTTTCGGGATCGAGATTGAGCTTGCCGTTGATCGCCTCGCCCGCGCGGATCGGCGGGCCGGAATTGACCAGCCGGATGGTCCAGTAGGTGCCGTTGAATTTTTCCGGCGACGCGTCCTTGTAGTAGTACGGCATGCTGCCGTCGGCCGTGCCGTCCACCGTCATCACGGGCTTGCCGGCCGCCGTGGTCAGATAGGAACGGAACGGCTTTTGCCAGTCGGTGCCGCGCCAGCGCAGCAGGTGGTTCCACATCACCTCCGCGCCGGTCTTCGGGATCGGGAACGGAATGCCCGCATACGCGCCTTCCGGCACCAGTTTGTCGCTCAGCTTCGCACGCGTGGCGTTTTTCAGCGTGTTGGCATACACCCAGTCCGGCGCGGCCGCGGTGCGGTGGGTCGGGTAGACATCGATGCGGTACGACGGGTATTTCTTCAACATCGCCTTGCTGCCGTCGGACAGCTTGTCGGCATGCTGTTCCATGTTCTTCGCCGTGATCGAGACGAGCGGCTTTTCGCCCGCGAACGGGTCCTGGTCGCGCCGCCCGCCATTGCCGAAGCCGGCGGCCGGTTTGACGAGACCGCCATCCCAGGCGGGAATCGTGCCATCCTTGTTGCCGGCTTTTTCGGCGCCCAGCGGCGTCAGGGTCTTGCCCAGTTGCGCCGCCTCCTCCGCGGTTGCGGCGTGGGCGCCACCGGCAAACAGGACGGCTGCGAGGGCGAGAGGCAGGTACTTCATGCGGGTCATGGGGTGTCTCCGTTCTGGTATTTAAAAGGTGCGGCGCACGGACAGCGAGATGAAATCGCGGTCCTTCATGGCCTGGCCATAGGTGTAGGCGGTTTGCGGCAGCGTTCGCGCCGCGTGCGTCAGCACCGTTGGCGTATCCTCGCGGCCGTAGTAGTGGGTGTAGTTCAGCGATACAAACCACGCGCTTTCGTAGACGGCATTCAGGCCGGCGCTGATGTCGCCGCCGCGCTGCACGCCGAAGCTGCTGCCGAGGGCAAGCGAGCGTCCGGCCGGCGCGTAGCCGAGGCCGATCGGCACCGACAGATCGAGCCCGCCCGCCACCTGGCGGTAACTGGGTTCGTACACGACCCGGATCGCGGTCCCTTCGCGGCGCGCGTTCGGATCGATCATCGTGGCGTTCTTCGTGATGCTGGTCACCCGGTTCCAGGCGATCTCGCCCACCAGCGATGCTTCGCGGGCGATGAAGCTGGGACCGAGCGAAGCCAGCACCGACACGTTCAGGTGCGCGGTGCGGCCCACCGGGTAGACCGGATTGCCGCTGTTGTCCGACGCCGCCACGGGGCCGCCGAACGCCGCGGGCACGAGGCCGAACAGGTCGGCCGTGCCGGCATGCGACAGGGGCGCGTTGTGGCGCACGGAAGCCTCGGCGGAGAAGTTGAACTCGCCCAGCGTGGTCGTCGCGCTGGCGCCGTAGGTGCGGATGCCTTCGTGGTAGTACAGCGAATACGTGTGCAGGCCGGGAGCCAGTACTACCTGCGGCGTCTTGTCGTGGTAGCGCGCGGCATAGAAGCCGAAGTCGACGCCCAGGCCTTCCGGGCTCCATTTCAGCTGGACGCCGCCCTGCCCCGAGTTCTTCGCCAGGCGGTCGTGTGCGCGTGTCAGCGCCACCGGGCGGCCCGTCGCATCGACACCGGTGAAGAGCTGCTCGCCACCCTCGTCGAGGAAGTCGACGGTCGAAAAATAGCTGCCGGCGCCCGGCAGGCGGCTGTTCTCCCAGCGGTACTGGTAATAGGCGCCAACGCTGACATTGGCGCCGGCCTGGATCTGTCCGGACACCTGGCCGACCGGCCGCAGCAGTTCCTTGAACTGCGTGCCGGGCACCGACAGGCCCTTGACCACGTCGATCGGCTGCTGGGCGCCGGCAATACCGTTCATGCCGAAGAACAGTGTCTCGCCATACACCAGCGCATGGCGGCCGGCGCGTACCGTGAACGGCATCTCGCCCACGGTGCCTTTGGCGAACACGAACGCGTCGAGCAGCTCGGCCTTCCTGCCATGCAGCTTGCGGGTCGCTTCCGTAAACTCGCCCGCCGGTACGGATACCGCGTTGTAGGTGGGCTGGAACGGGTTGTCGGTGGAACGGTTGTACATGCCGTCGTACCAGGCCGCCCCGCTGACGCGCACACCGAAGTTTCGATAGGATACGTCCAGCTCGGACAGCAGGTCGACGCGGTTCGAGACAAAACCCTTGCCGAAATTGCGGCCGCCGTCGTCGGTATTGACCGTGTTCTCGCCCGGCGTGACCTGCACGGCCGACGGGTGCTTGAGCCGGTAGGCGGCGCTGTACTTGACCGTATTGTCCCAGCGGACCGCCAAGTCGGGAATGGTGGTGGCGATTTCCGCCGCCTGGGCGCCGGCCATGGCGGCAAGCGCCGCAGCCACGGCCGCCGTCATGCGTGCTCTGGTGTGTTGCATCGTGTCTCCTTGGTTTTATGCGGGACGAACGGGCCCGCCGCGCATGTCTGTGCGCGTTTCTTGGGTTTGTTGCTGCTGCGAGGTGATGCGGTGCCTTGAATGAAGGCGGGAGGTTGCGTTTTCTTGTTGGTCAAGAATACCCAGGCCGCGAGGCGCCGAAAAATGGTTTATGGCGATGCGAGATATCGGCAAATGCGATGCGGCCGCAGCAGCCGAGCCCGGTATGGCATCAATCATGTCGCTTTACATACTGTCCTTCACGGCGGCACATGACCGGCGTCTCCGCTTAGCCCCTCGCTTAACCCCTCGCTTAACCCCTATTAACCTCGATTAACGAGGCAACGCGTGTCACGGGGAATACAGTACCAATCAGACACCGTCCCGGTGTGCCCGATAACCCCTGACCTGTTGGAGATAACCGTGAACCGACCCGATTCGATTGACCAGATTGATCGCCAGCGCCCATCCGGGCGGCACGCCCTCGCGGTACCTGTCATTCACTACAAAAAGGTGAACATCGACGGCGTCGACGTGTTCTACCGCGAGGCAGGCCCTGCCGACGCCCCGGTGCTGCTGTTGTTGCACGGCTTTCCCACGTCGTCCCATATGTTCCGCAATCTCATACCCCTGCTGGCCGACCGGTACCATGTGATCGCGCCGGATTATCCCGGCTATGGCCAGAGCGATGCACCCGACCGGTCCGGATTCGCGTACACGTTCGCCAACCTGGCGACCCTGATCGAGAAGCTGACGGTTGCTCTGGAGGTAACGAAATACAGCATGTATGTGATGGACTACGGCGCGCCGATCGGTTATCGGCTTGCGCTGAAACACCCGGAACGGGTGCAGGCACTGATCGTCCAGAACGGCAATGCCTACACGGAAGGGCTCGCGGCATTCTGGGATCCGATCAAGGCATACTGGGCCGATAAATCCTTGGCCAACCGCGAGGCGCTTGCCCATCTCGTTACGCTCGAGCTGACCAGGTTCCAGTACACGGACGGTGTCGGCGATACCAGCCGGATCAGTCCCGACAACTGGGTGGTTGACCAGGCATTGCTCGACCGGCCCGGCAATCGCGAGATTCAGCTCGACCTGTTGGGCGACTACGGATCGAACGTTCCCCTCTATCCCGATTTTCAGGCGTTTTTCCGCCAGTATCAGCCGCCGACCCTGATTGTGTGGGGCAAGAACGACGTGATATTCCCGGAGCCGGGCGCCCATCCATACCTGCGCGACCTTCCCGCGGCGGAGTTGCATATCCTCGATTCCGGGCACTTCGCGCTCGAAGACAAGCTCGACGTGATGGCGCCGCTGATCCGGGACTTCCTCGACCGTACGTTGTAGAGCGAAACGCTGGATGCCAAGGAGAACGTCGATGCAAACCACCATGCAAACCAAACCCAGCGTACTGGCCTCCGGCGGCGGCGCGATGCTGCTCGATCCTGCCGACACGCTCGTGCTGCTGCTCGATCATCAGTCCGGCCTGTTCCAGACCGTCAAGGATATCCCGGTGGCCGACCTGCGACGCAATGTGGAAACGATCGCCAGGCTGTGCACGCTGCTGGGGATTCCCGTGATGACCACGGCATCGGAACCGGCCGGCACCAATGGTCCGCTGATGCCGGAAATCCACGAACTGGCGCCCCACGCCGTCTATGTGCCGCGCAAGGGCGAAGTGAACGCCTGGGACAACGATGATTTCGTTGCCCAGGTGCGCGCCACCGGCCGCAGGACGCTGGTGATGGCCGGTGTGTGGACCAGCGTGTGCGTGATGTTCCCCGCGCTCGATGCGTGCGCGGCTGGCTATGAGGTGTATGCCGTGATCGATGCGTCTGGCGACCCGAGCGAGATGGCCTCGCGCGTTTCGCTGGCGCGATTCGTCCAGGGCGGCGTGCGCCCCACGACGACGAATGCGCTGCTGTCCGAACTGCACCGGACATGGGCGCGCCCGGAAGCAGCCGAGCTGGCCAAGCTGTATGGACTGGTCGCCCCCAACTATGCGGCCGTCGCGGAAAGTTATTTCCGGGCCCAGCAGGCACTGCGCGAAACGCGTTAGCCGGCAGCGAGATTGAAACCGGAAACGTTGCGGCTTTAGAACAGATCGCATCGTTCCGCCTTGACCCGGAAATGAAACATATGAATCGTAGAGATTTTCTTGCGTCCAGCCTTGCAACGGCCGCCACGGCGGTGCCCGGGCAGGCCGGTGCGCGTGATGAGCGCACCGCCGGCATCACGGCTCCCGTACCGGATGGCCTCAATCCGCCCGGAATCCGCACCGGCGGCGTGAAGATGGTGCCGGTAGTCGGCGGCAAGTACAAGGTATGGACCAAGAAGATCGGCGACGGCGCCGTCAAGGTCCTCCTGCTCCATGGCGGGCCTGGATTCTCGCATGACTATCTGGAGGCGATGGAATCGTTCCTGCCACAGGCAGGCATCGAAATGTACTACTACGACCAGCTGGGCTGCGGCAATTCCGACCACCCGGAGGATCCTTCCCTGTGGACGCTGCCCCGATACATGGCGGAGCTGGAGGAAGTCCGCAAGGGCCTGGGCCTGGACAAGTTCGTGTTGTATGGTCATTCCTGGGGCGGGCTGCTCGCCATCGAGTATGCGCTGCGGCATCAGCGCCACCTGCGGGGCCTCGTGATCTCGAACATGACGGCTGGCATCCAGTCAGTGCTTCGCCACCTGGAGACGATCAAGAGGCGGTTGCCCACGACGGTGCGCGCGCAACTGGAAGAGCTGGAGTCGCGCGGCGCATACGACACGCCCGCCTACGAGGAAATCATGATGACCTATTTGTATCCGCAAGTGATCTGCCGGATTCAGCCGTGGCCGGAGGCGGTGGTCCGTGCATTTGGCAGGGTCAACAAGAAAATCTACAATCAGATGCAGGGAGCAAGCGAATTCGTTATCAACGGCAACCTGAAGGACTGGGAGCGGTGGGACCGCCTGCCGGAGATCAAGGTTCCCACATTGGCGCTCGGCGCGGTCCACGACGAAATGGACCCAGCCGATATCCGCAAGATGGCGTCGCTGCTGCCCCAAGGACAGGCGGAAATCTGCGCAACGGGAAGTCACCTGTCGATGTGGGACGCACAGGCTGACTATTTTTCCTACCTGATGACATTCCTGCGCAAGGTTTGAACGCAGCGGCCTGGGCCTGTAGCGGAGACGCTCATCTCGATGCCGTGCCGAAGATCGCGCCCCCGGCCAACGTCGCATCCGCTATCTTAACGAAAGGAGCTGCATGAAGGCATTTCACTTCGACGCCCTGGAACTGACCGGCCGCGCGCGCACCCATGTGCAGCAGTACGCACAACCGCGTTTCGCGGCGCGTCCTGAAGTCGCCTCCGCCTTCCTCGCGCTGCGCGCGGCGGCGCGTGGCGACGGCATCGACTTGCTGCCGATCGCGTCATACCGCCCGTTCGACAAGCAACTACATATCTGGAATCGCAAGTTCAGCGGCGAGGCGGTGTTGCACGACCAGCAAGGCCTGCCGGTCAACCCGGCGCGCCTGGCTCCGCGCGAGATTGTGCATGCAGTGTTGGGCTGGTCCGGCCTGCCGGGGGCCAGCCGGCGTCACTGGGGGACCGACATCGATGTGTTCGACCGCATGGCGATGCCGCCCGGCTACCGGACAAGGCTCTTGCCGCAAGAAGCAGCGCCAGGGGGCGTCTACGAACGCCTGCACGCATGGCTCGACAGGCATATTGCCCGCTTTGATTTTTTCCGGCCATATCGTACTTACCGGCGCGGCATGTATCCAGAACCCTGGCACCTGAGCCATGGGCCTTCGGCTGACGCTGCGCTGGCCACCTACCGGGACTACGGCGTCGACCTGCTGGCATCGGCTCTGCGCGAAGCCGACATGCTGGGCCGCGACCTGGTGCTGGAGATGCTGCCGGATCTGTTCAACGACCACGTGCTGGATGTCGACGCGTTCCATGCTTGAAAGATGTGGCGGTCGCCAGCCAGGGAAAGGCGGCATCGCGTCAAGGTAGATCCAGAAGATCGAGATATCCGCGCCGCATGCAGATCGCTACCGCATGCGCCCGATCGTTGGCACCCAGCTTCGGCAAGATGTTGCGCATGTACGTTTTCACCGTTTCTTCCCCGATCCCCAGCTCCCGGGCGATTTCCCGGTTCGAACTGCCGCAGGCAACAAGGCGGATGATCTCGCACTCCCGCGGCGTCAGATCGGCCTTGATGGTGCCGTCGCGGCTTCCGAGTTCCGGCGGCCAGAATTGAAGACCCGCATGCACCGAGCGGATCACGCCAAGCATGTTTTCCAGCAGCATGCTCTTGAGCAGATAGGCCGATGCACCCGCCTTGCGTGCCTGCTTCATCAGCGCGTCGCCGTCATAAGTGCTGAGTACAACGACCCTTGCCGATGGCGAGTGGCGCCGGATGCTCGCAATTGCCGAGAAGCCGTCGCCGCCGGGCATGCGCAAGTCCATCAAGGTTACATCCGGGATTGTCTTCTTGAACGCTTCGACAGCCGAAGCACCGTCGCCCACGCTGGCGACCAGTTGTATGTCCGGTGCGCCGTCCAGCATGTAGCGGATTCCTTCCCGCATGAGGTGATGGTCGTCCGCAAGGAGAACGCGTATTCGACGTGGAGATTTTTCATTCATGGCGGACCGTCTGTCAGTTGAAGCGTTCGAAGCGGGGCTACCTTCATCGCACCCGGGCATCGGCCGGGCGCCAGGCAATCAGACGGACCTGTGCCTGCCCTTGCGGACCGTCGTGCGGGTCTCGTAAGCCAGCACTTTATTGATCCGCAGGGATATTGTCGTTCCACGATCTGTCTCGCTGCTGACATGAAGGTCCGCCCCGATGAGCTTTGCACGTTCCAGGATACCTTGTATGCCCCAATGCCCGTCTTCCCGATCGTCTGCTGCTCCGGTCCTGGAGAATCCACGTCCATTGTCCGTCACCGTCAGAAGGAACTCCTGGCGGGTATAGTCGACCTGCAGGGTGATCAGGTCCGCCTCGGCGTAGCGGGCGGCATTGAACAGGGCCTCCCGGCCGATCGCGTAGATGTCCTCATAGATGCCCGCTTTTAACGGGCGTGGCGTGCCGGTCAGGCGCGGCTCGAACGTGTGTGACCCCATCGCAGTCAACGTGTGGCCGAATTCGGACAGGACGTCGAACAGCGTGCTGCTTGTGGCCGGAACGCGCAGATCCATGATCTCGTTGCGCCCCTCGACCAGCAACTGCTCTGCCAGCTTCAAGGCATTCTGGAGACGCTCGCGGCCGGCGGCCTCCCTGGGCATGGCATGGTAATGCGAGCCGAACGCCAGAATCAGGCCCTGCACGCTCTGAAGCAAGGTGTCGTGCAGTGAGCGGGCGATCCTCGAGCGTTCGGCCAGGCGCGCCTGAATCTGCTGCGTCACGACACGGATGCGCAGCACGTGCCCTGCATACAACAGCAGCATGACAAAGGTCGCGAGCAGCAGCTTGAACCAGATGGTTTGCACGAACGTCGGCGGCAGGCGGATTTCCACGGCGGCGAGATCGGGATGCCAGACATTGTCCTCGTTTGCCGCGCTGACCTCGAAACGGTAGGTCCCCGGCTTGATGTTGGTGTAGAACGCTTCTCTTCGCTCGTTGGGTTCCTGCCATCCGGGATCGACTCCCGTCAGCCGGTAGCGAAAGCGCGTCCGCTCCGGCATCTTCAGGCTCAGCGCGGTAAATTCGATGTGCAGGTCGGTGGCACCTTTCTGCAGGCGAACGACACCGGCGTCGCTCACGGGTACCTTGCTTCCGCCGCTGGAGACACTGCGTATCAGCACCGGCGGCGCGATGCGGTTGCGTGGAATGTTCCCGGGGTCGAGCGTGAAGGCGGCGCTGCTGGTGATGAACCAGAGCTTGCCGTCATCGGCGCGAACGAGCGATGGAACGGGACGCATCTGCATCGCATGTCCCACCAGGCCGTCGTGCGCATCGAACCGTTCGAACGATGGCAGGTAATCGGGTTTGCGCAGCCACTCGGTAAGCTCCGCCGCGACGATGTGATAGATCCCGTCGGCGCCATGCATCCACAGGTCGCCCTCCGATGTCCGCACCAGACCGGACACGCCCCTGAAGCTTTCCTTGCCACGTCCGCGCAGCCCGACAATCCGCCCCTCGCGATGCAGCATCACGCCCCGTTCACCGCTCAGCCACATTGCGTCCTGGTCCGGCACGATCTGCAATACGGCGCCGATGTCCAGTCCTGCCGCCGTATCCAGCCGGTGCGTCGGCCGCCCGCCGCTGTCGGTAATGGTCACCGTATTGTTCGGATGCGCAAACCAGAGTGCGCCCTTGTGATCGCTGGCGATCGCCAGCGTCAACGCGTTCGCATGGTTTCCCACCTCATCGGCACGCGTCCATTGCGCGCCGGCCAGGCGGTACAACGGGCCACTCGAATACGACACCCACAAACTGCCGTGGCCGTCACGGATCATCGCCTGCGGATAGAACCCCCGTGTTTCCTCGGGCGCGGGCGTGACCGATAACCTGCCCTCGCGGCCAAGTTCGTAGATGCCGTGATCGGTCCCGAAAAACGCGGTATCGTCCGGCGCGCGATAGCTCGCCGTGATCGAGCCTTTCGCGCGGATCCTGTCCCGCTGCTGGACGGTCTGGCGGTAGACGGCGCCGTTGGCACGATCGCCGATGAGGACCGACGCACGCGGGCCCAATGCGACCCCGGGCTCTTCCAGCGGTTTGTCGAACACGACCGGGGTGAGCCGGTTGCGGCGCAGGCGATCGATCCCGGTCGCCGTGCCGATCCAGATATTTCCCTCGCGATCCTCGAAGAAGCTCTGCGCCTGCGGGCCGCTCATGCCCACGGCTTGCGTGAGCCGCTGATGCGGATAGCCGATACCCGCGCTGCCGAAGCGCCGCTCCACGCCATCCGGATGCAGAACCCACATCGTCTGGTCGGTACCGAAGCGCATGCCCATGCCGGGAAACTCCGGCGCGAGCGTACGCCCCCCGGCTGGCGCGGTCGTCCGCACCCTGAAATAACGGTACTTCGGATCCCTGGCCCAGATCGTGCCGTCGGGTGCCTCGACGATCGACAGCAGCTGGACTCTTGGCCATGCCTGCGTGAAGCGCTGCTGGCCCGGCTTGCGGAAAAACAGGCCCTGCAAGGAACCGATCCATTGCGTGCCATCTCCAGCGATCAGGATCTGGTAGACGAACTTTTCCGGCAAACCCACTTCGTTGCCCAACACCTTGAAGCGGTTCGCACCCGGCGCCAGCCAGGCAACGCCGTCGCGCGTGCCGACCCATACCGAGCCGTCGGCAACCGCCTCGATATGAATGACGCCTCCGATGGGAAGCCCCTCCGCCTCGCCGAATTTCCGGCTGCCTCCCGGGCGCAGCAGAGTCACGCCGCCGAGCCGATAGCCCACCCACACGCCTTCGCGGGGATCCGCCACCAGGCCGATCACATTGCTGGAATCGAGGCGCTCTCCGTACACGCTGTCGACGCGTTCGAAGCGCAGGCCGTCGAAACGAAACAGGCCTGTTGCCGTGGCCACCCACATCCAGCCATCGGCGGTCTGGGTGATTTTCAACACGTCGACCGGTGCGTTCTGCAGCCGTTCCCACGCCGTATGCGTGAAGTCCGAGAGCAAAGGCGCCGGTGGAGCGGGCCGGGCAGTCGCGTGGCTCAAGAGCAGGCAAATGACCAGCATGTAACGAAAGAGACGCTGAATGCTCACGGGGATTGGCGCAGTTTGGACCTTTTGATTGTATCGGACAACATCGGCGCGCCAGCCGGTGGCTTGCAAAAATTGCCTCGGATGTACCTAGATCTAGGGATGCGACCGTGCTGGAATGATCGGAAAATACAATCACTCGGCCTGATCTGGCGAGTGAGAAACGGCATATTGGATGTAGCGCTATCAAATCAAACCGGAGGTGAGTCGATGGAAGCATCCATTGCAAAGGTGTCCGAGGCCGCCGAAGCATATGAAGCAAATGCAGAAGTCCCTGACGTGAAGAAAACCATGGAATATCTGTTCGGGCCATTTCGCTTCATTCCCGCACGCCGCACATTACATTGTGGAGATATTCCACAACGTATCGGCAGCCGTGCATTCGACATCCTGGCCATCCTGGTCGAGCATCCAAGCGAGCCGGTCAGCAAGCGCGAACTGATCAACCGAGTCTGGCCCACTTCGGTTGTCGAGGACGGCAACCTGAAAGTCCATGTGTCGGCATTACGGCGTACGCTTGGCGAATTCGAGCAAGGGTCGAATTACATTGCAACGATTATCGGTCGTGGTTACTGCTTTGTCGCGCCAATTCAGGCCAACAGGATTGCTGCGGAACGCCAGCATCGATTAGCGCGCTCCGATTGATTTTCAAGGCAACGGCCGAGCGTTTTCCCAGGCATTGTGAAGTCGCAGCGCGCGCTCGATCAGCGCGTCGCTGTCGCCGTCATGGATGAAGCCGAGCCGCGCAGCGATGCCCGCCACCTGGCGCGGCATGCGGCCGAACAGCTGTTCGATCCGCGGTTCCGGCTGCCAGCGGATGCCGGCGACGGCTTCCGTGCCGAAGCGCCTGGCCAGCGCGGCGACCACTTCCTCCACGGTCAGCCGCAGCACGGGCAGCGTGACGGCGCGGCTTTCCGGCATCAGCGCCGTGTCGAGCACCGCCGCGTGGACGAGGTTGTCGATACAGGCCTGCAGCGACATCCACCAGCAAGCCGCCGCCGGCGATACCGGGCAGGTGTACGGCTCTCCATGCTGGGCGGCGCGCAGGATGGCGCTCATGAACGCCGAGCCATGGCCGGCCGACAGCCCGGGCCGGGCAACGATACCGGGCAGCCGCAACGAGATGCCGTCCACCAGGGCGCGCCGGGCCAGGTCGGCCAGCACGATTTCGGCCGCCAGCTTGTGGGCGCCATAGCTGATGCCCGGCCGGGCGGGCGTGGCGTCGTCGATCGTATCGGGCAGATCGCTTCCATACACGGCGATGCTGCTGGCGTAGACGATGCGCGGCGCCGCTTCCTGCGAGGCGGCGCGCTCGAACAGCGCCAGCGGCGACATCAGGTTGACGCGGTAGCCCAGCGCAGAATCGCGTTCCGCCTCCGCACCGGGCACGCTGGCGAGGTGGAACAGCACGTCGACCGGCTCGTCGAACAGCACATCGAGCACTTTCTCGACGCCGAAGTCGCCGTGGATGAGGCGCACGCGCCCGTCGTCCGGCGCATCGTCGAAGCGGCGGTCCACCAGCGTCAGGCGGGTGACCGGCGGCTGCCCCGGCAGCCCGTGCGCCGCGAGCCGGTGCGCCAGCGCGGCGCCGACGAAACCGCCGGCGCCGGTGATCACGATATGCATGGCGCGCCCCTCACCCGGCGGCGGGAGAACGGACCACGCGCTGGTCGATGGTGCCGAACGGCGCATTGCCGGCGCCGTCCCGCGCCTCCATCCATACCCGGTCGCCGAAGCGCATGAACTCCGTGCGCGGCTCGCCCTGGTCGATGATCTCGATCACGCGGCGCTCGGCGATGCAGGCCGAACCCGCGGCGCGGCTTTCGTTCGACACGGTGCCCGAACCGATCACCGTGCCGGCCGACAGCCGCCGCGTGCGCGCCGCATGGGCGATCAGCTGGCCGAAGCCGTAGTTCATCTCGGCGCCGTTCGGATTGCCAAACCATGCGCCATTCCACTGCACGTGCAGGTCCAGCCTGACGCGGCCGTCATGCCAGGCATCGCCCAGTTCGTCCGGCGTGACGGCGACCGGGGCGAAGCTGGTCGAGGGCTTGCACTGAAAGAAGCCGAAACCCGTCTTCATCTCGCGCGGCCCCAGCTTGCGCAGGCTCCAGTCGTTGACCTGCACCAGCAGCCGTACCCGCTGCAGCGCCGCGGCGGCGCTCGCGCCCATCGGCACGTCGCCGGTGATCACGCCGAACTCCCCTTCGAAGTCGATGCCCAGGCTTTCGTCCGGCAGCGGCACGTCGTCGCGCGGGCCGAGGAAATCGTCGGAGGCGCCCTGGTACATCACGGGAATCGTGTCGAAATCCGGGATCGGCTCGGTGTTGAAGGCCCGCTCCATCAGCCGGCCGTGATTCAGGAAGGCGGAGGCATCGCACCACTGCCAGGTGCGCGGCAGCGGCGCGGCGCAGGCGGCGGGATCGAACGGGAACGCGCCTTCGGCCGTGCCTGCGTTCAGGTCGTCGTACAGAGCGCGCAGGCGCGCCTGCACATCGTCCCAGCGCTCGACCGCGTCGAGCAGGCTGCCCGCGATGGAACCCGCATCGACAGCGCGCACCAGGTCGCGCGACACGAGCACCAGGCGGCCATCCGGCCGGTCCGACTTCAATGTAGCGAATTTCATTGTTTCTCCTCACGGGTTGCCAGCGCAGCGCGCAGGCCGGGTTCATATTCGCCGTCGAGCAGCACGAACAGCATCCGGCACATCGCGCCCGAGCGGTTCGCCCATGCGTGGTTGGTGCCGCGCTGGATGACGATATCGCCTTGCGCAAGCGGCACCTCGCTGTCGTCGAGCACCAGCGTCATCGCGCCCTCGAGCACGATGCCGTAGTCGACCGACTCGGTCCGGTGCATCAGCGGATGCGGCGAATTGGCCTTGACCGTGGACGCGGCGGCATCGCCGATCTGCGTGAAGGCATCCTTCATCCCCGCCGCACCCTGCGCCAGAAACTCGTCGGTATCGGGCGGAATGTCGACGATGCGGATGCGCGAGCCGTGCCGGGGCGGCGGCAGTACCAGCGGTCCGGCCGTCGGGTCGGCGCCGTTGCCGACCAGGGCCGGCGTGGCCGACGTGGACCAGATCTCGTGGAACACGGTGCCGGGGATCTTCTCGATCGGCACCACGGTGGGCAGCGGACCGGCTTCGATGACGATCGCCTTGCCGGCGGCGTCGTGCCCGGTGACGATACGGCGGACGGGTTTCATGCTTGTCATAAATTCCCTCAGATCGCCTGGGCAAGCGCGACCAGCGTCTCGCGCATGATGCGGCCGTGTTCGGCCTTGTCGCCGCCGGTGATCTCGATTTCGCCGAGGCGGCCGGAGTTCTCGACCACCATGCGGCAGCGTTCCCAGCGCCGCTCCTCGAACGCCGCCAATGCGGCATCGACGCCGGGCCGGCGTTCCAGTTCCTCGGCCAGCACGATCGCATCCTCGATGCCGATGCAGGCGCCGGAGGCCATGTGCGGCGTGGTGGCGTGCACCGTGTCGCCGATCAGCACGACGCGGCTGCGGTGCCACGGACGCGGCAGCAGCAGGCCTTCCAGCGGCCGGTAGATCACCTGCGAATCCTCCGCCAGCCGCGCACGGATGGCCTGCAGCGCCGGCACGTCGAACGGCGCCAGCAGGTCGCGCAGCATCGGCAGGAACTGCGCCGGATCGACATAGGCGCGCTCGGCGCGGTCTTCCGTCACGTACAGGTAGATCTGGTCATCGGACACGGGTGCGACGCCGGCCTTGATCTTCGGACCCAGCCACATCATCGCGTGGTCGATGGACGCCGGCCGTGGCAGCACGGCGCGCCAGACACCCTGCCCCGTGTACTTCGGTGCCGCGACGCCCGGGAACAGCGCATCGCGCATCGCCGAATACAGGCCGTCCGCGCCGATCACGAGGTCGTAGCGGCCGCTGCTGCCATCGGTAAAGGCCACGTCGACGCCGTCGGCATCCTGCGCGAACGATGCGAACGTGCAGCCCAGGCGCACATTGGCGCCGGAAGCACGCGTGGCGTCGGCCAGGATCGATGCCAGCACGGGACGCATGATGGCGCCGCCGCCCGGCACGTCCGGCCCGGCCAGGCGGGGCGTGGGCAGGGTGGCGAGATGGTGTCCGCCGGACGTGTGCAGGTCGACGTTGTCGTGCGCGGAACCGCGGCGCACGAATTCGTCCAGCACCCCCAGCGTGCGGAATGCGCGCAGCGTGGCGCCGCCCAGGCTGATGCCGGCGCCGTACGAGCGCCAGCCTGCGTCGATCTCGACGAGGTCGACGCCGATGCCGCGCTTTCTCAGTTCGATGGCGGCGGCCATGCCGGAAAAGCCGCCGCCGACGACCAGCGCGCGTTGGACTGTGTTCGTCATGTTGGTCTCCTTGCGCCTTGCGGCGCGATGTAGATATCGTTATCGGGTGTGAGCAGCAACTCGACGCGCTGCAGGCCCTGCCCCAGGCAGGGCCCGAGCGTGCAGATGCCGGTGGCAATGTCGAACAGGGCGCCGTGCGCGGCGCAGACGATGCTGGTGCCGCCGGCGTTCAGGTAGGCATCCTTGCGCCAGGACAGCGGCGTGGTTCCATAATGCGGACACGCGTCGTGCCAGCCGTGGACGGTGCCGCCCTGCCGCACCACCAGCACCGTATCGCGCCCCTCGCCGAACGGGTCGAATCCGCGCGACGCGCCGTCCGGTATGTCGTCCAGGCGGCACAGGAGCACGGCCGCCATCAGTGGCGTTCCGCGGCTCCCGCAGCGCCGGGGGGCGGGCCGCCCGGCGCCCAGTTGTCGCGCTTCTCGAACAGGAACAGCTGCGAGGCATCGGCTCCCGCCGGTGCGGCGCGGGCAGTCCATTCCTCGTCGTGCAGGTCCATGTCGGCGTCGTATTCGACGTGGCAGCCCAGCGGCGAGTTGAAATACCAGAACCAGTTCGAGCCCATCTTGTGGCGCCCGGGGCCCCAGAACGACTGATAGCCCTTGTTGACAAAGCGCGAGCCGGCCTGCATCACTTCGGTCGGACCGCCCATGTGGAAGGTGAAGTGCTCGATGCCCTTCATGAACGGCGGCGTCTGGATCAGGAACAGCGTATGGTGGTCCAGCGTGCCGGCCGGACGCAGGAACGGGCCGGCGCCCACCAGCCGGTCGGTACACGCGAAGCCCAGGCGCTCGACATAGAATGCTTCCGCACGCGCCACGTCCGGCACGAAGTAGACGACATGCGACAGCGTGCGCGGCAGCGCCGGCGCGTTTTCGTCGACGGCCACCACGTTCGGCTTGCGCTGCGCCGGCGCGCCGGGCGCGTTGATCGTCTCGGCCGGCATGTCCAGCGGGCGGCGCACGGTGACCTGGAAACCAAGCACGAAGCCCATGTCGTCGACGGCTTCGATGCTGCCGTCGGGCAGGCGCTTCACTTCGCGGTCGCGGCCAAGCTTTTCCGCGACGGCGCCCAGCGCCGCCTCGTCGGCCACGCCGTAGGTGGTCTTGCGAAGCATGCTGGCCGTGCCCATCGGCGGCGGCAGGGTGGCGTCGTCCTTGTGCGCCAGCACGATGGCGGTGCCGTCCAGCGCTTCGAAACGGCCGTTGCCGACGGGCGTCAGGCCGTAGTCGGTCAGGTACTGCGCGCAGGCGGCCAAGTCGTCCACGCCGAAGACCAGCGCGTCGGGTCCGATGATGTTCATGTTGTCTCCTGGAGAATCTGGTGTGTAGGGTGTGGTGCCCGGTGTCGGACACCAGTGACGCGAACTGCCGTGGTGTCGGTTCAGATGGCCGTGCGTCCGCCGAGCGTTTCCGCCACCCAGTCCGCGATGTACGCGCCGGCATTGGCGGAATTGTCGAAACTGGAATGCTGCACGCCGCCTTCGCGGTCCGTGAAGACCTTCAGCTCGCGCCCAGGGCTGTTGACGAGCTGGTCGTAGGTGCGCTGGGCCCAGTGCAGCGGGATCTGCGAATCCTTCTCGCCGTGCGTGACGAGGAACGGCACGTTGATGCGGTCCAGCACGCCGTCGAGGTGCACGTTCTCGGCGATGCGCAGGAAGTCGTCCATGTCCTTCGCACCCCACACCCAGCGCACGTGCTCCCAGTAATGGGGTACCGGGAAGCTGCCCTCCTTGGCCAGCCGGCGCTTCTGCACGTCGCGCCAGTCGTGGTTGGCGCCCCACACCACGCCGCAGGCGAAGCGCGGCTCGAAGGCCACCGCGCGCGGGCAGTAGTAGCCGCCCAGCGACACCCCTTCCAGGCCAATGCGCTTGGCATCGACGTCAGCCCGGGTCTCGAGCCAGTCCACCACTTTCGACGCCCACCGTTCGCTGTCGAACACCGCCGTCATGCCGTGCAGCCGCAGCGCCTCGCCGGTGCCCGGCTGGTCGATGACGAGCGACGACACGCCGCGCTGCGCCAGCCAGCGCGGCAGGCCGACGCGGTATTTCATCTCCTTGGTGGAATCGAGGCCGTTGACCTGCACCAGGATCGGCGCCGGACCCGCATTGGCCTCTCCTTCGCCTTCCGCACGCACGAACAGGCCGGCGATGTGGCCGTCGCCGTAGGGGATTTCCACGCGCTCGCAGTTCTCGCCAGCCAGGCGGATGCCGCGGGCGAACACGTCGAGGAAGCGTCGATAGAGCTCGACGCGGCCCGGAGCGCCGTGCGCCTGCAGCCGCTCCGCGGTCAGGTAATAGGTGGCGGCGCGGCCGTACTTGTCGCCGGCCGAGATCAGGCGGCCGCGCCGCTCGTCTTCCTCGGCCAGGCCGCACAGCTTGTCGGCCATGGTGGACCAGGTGGCGCGGAAGGCGCGGGTGCCATCGGCATCGGGCTGGCGTGCCGCTTCCTGCAGCGGCGCGCACATTTCTTCGATCTCGCCGATTTTGGCGCCCATTTCGATGGCCAGGTCGACCGACAGGTTCCAGACGTAGTTGGTCGGGAAGTACTTGAACATGCTGTGATCCTTCTTCTATGGGTTGCTCGCCGGCCGGTGCGGGCCGGGCATGCTGGCAATATAGAGAAGGGAAGCGGCGGCGAAAAATGGATAATTTCCATGGCAGCCATCGACGGGACCGATACCTGGCCCCGCGGCGGTTCAGCCGGCGCCGAACAGCTCGACCAGCAGCCCGCGCAGCCACATGCTGGCGCCGTCCTTGTGGTATTTGCGGTGCCAGTGCTGCTTCAGGTCGAACGGCGGTATTTCCAGCGGCGGTTCGAGCAGGCGGATGTCCGCCAGCTTCGCGAACGACTCGCCAACGGCGCGCGGCACGGTCACCACCAGGTCGCTCGCGGCGATCAGGAACGGGATCGACATGAAGTGCGGCGTCGACAGCACCACCCTCCTCTCGATGCGTTGCCGGGCCAGGAACTGTTCGAACACTTCCTGGCTGCGGCCTTCCGCCTTGATCACGGCATGCCCCATGTCCAGGAACGCGTCGAGCGTGAGCCGCCGCGCGCGGTAAGGATGCCCCTGCCGCAGCAGGCAGATGAAATCGTGCGAGAACAGCCGCTGCTGGAACAGGTTACGCTGGTGCAGGTCGGGAAAATAGCCGACCGCCAGGTCCACGTCGCCGCTCTCCAGCGCCCGCGCCAGCTCGTCCGGCGGCATGCTGACGGAGCTGATCGAGGCATCGGGCGCGTCGCGCTGCAGCCGGTCGAGCAGCTTCGGTAAAAAGGTCATTTCGCCGATGTCCGACAGGGCCAGCGTGAAGCGCCTGCGCGTGGCAGCCGGCTGGAAATCGCGGCGCGCCAGCACGTCCGTCTCCAGCCGCTGCAGGATGTCGCGGGTGGGCGCGATCAGGTCCAGCGCACGCGGCGTCGCCTGCATGCCCTGCGTGGTGCGCACGAACAGCGGGTCGCCGAGCGCCGTGCGCAGCTTGTTCAAGGCCACGCTGACGGCCGGCTGGCTCATGCCCAGGCGGCGCGCGGCGCCGCTCACGCTCTTCTCTTCAAACACCGCCAGCGCGACCGGCAGCAGGTTCATGTCGAATGCCTTCACGCTCACCTCTATTACATTTTCGAATTCAGATTATGCAATAGATTATATTTTCAGATACACGGAATTGCGTGATGATCGTTGCAGACGGGCCGGCCAAGGCCCGCGACCATCAAAGGAGACGATCTTGCGCAACCTCGTTGTCGGCAGCGCGCTGCTGTCCTGTTCCCTCATATCCATCGCCGCCGAGCCGGTCCGCATCGGCGTCATCACTTCCCTCTCCGGCCCGGCGGCGCACAGCGGCGCCCAGATGAAAGCCGGCATCGACACCTGGATGCGGCTGCACGGCGCCAGCGCCGGCGGCCGGAAAATCGAAGTGCTGTACCGCGACGACACCGGCCCCCAGGCCGACGTGGCCAAGCGCCTGGCCACGGAACTGGTCAGCCGCGACAAGGCCGACATCCTCGCCGGCTTCGTCTTCACGCCTAACGCGATGGCCGCCGCCAGCGTGGCCGACCGGGCCAAGCGCCCGCTGGTGGTCATGAACGCGGCCGCCTCGGGCATCACGAAGCGCTCGCCGTATGTCACCCGCACTTCCTACACGATCGCCCAGTCGGTCGTGCCGCTGGCGCAGTGGGCGCACAAGACCGGTTCGCGCAGGGTGTACTCGCTCGTGGCCGACTATGCGCCGGGGCTCGATGGCGAGGAATGGTTCGACAGGACATTCAAGGGAGCGGGCGGCGCGATCGTCGGCTCGGTGCGCGCGCCCCTCGCGACCGTCGACTACAGCGCCTACATACAGCGGATCAAGGATGCCAGGCCGGATGCGGTGCACGTGTTCCTGCCGAACGGCCAGCCGATGGTGTCGTTCATGAAGGCATGGAAGGACAAGGGCCTGGACAAGGCCGGCATCCGCTTCCTGGGCGGCGAAGGCTGGGCCGACCAGGACGTGCTGGCGCAGGGCGGCGAAGGCCTGGCGGGCATCTACACGGCGGGCTTCTACTCGTATTCGCGCCCGGGCGCCGACAACGCCCGCTTCCGCGCCGAGTTCGCGAAAACGGTGAACGGCAGGTTCGAGCCGAATTTCCTGGCGGCGTCCGGCTACGACGGGATGGCGCTGATCGCCGCCACGCTGGCGAAAACCGGCGGGAAGACCGACGGCCCGGCCTTCATGAAAGCCGTGAAGGGCTATAGCGCGGCCAGCCCGCGCGGCACCGTGACCATCGACGCCGTCACCAACGACATCGTGCAGACGATCTACATCCGCCGCATCGACAAGCAGGGCGGCGCCTTCGTCGCCAGTGAAATCGACCGCTACGACGCGGTCAAGGACCCCGTCAAGAACTAACAGGAGACCGACATGACTGATTCCCCAACTTTCCCCCTCAACCGCTGGTACGTGGCCGGCTTCGACAGGGAAGTGAAGGATGCGCCGCTCGGCCGCACCTTCCTCGGCCGCCCGGTCGTGCTGTTCCGCGACGCGGCGGGCAATATCGCGGCGCTCGAAGACCGCTGCTGCCACCGTGCCCTGCCGCTTTCCTGCGGCCGCGTCGAGGACGGCGCGCTGCGCTGCGGCTACCACGGCCTGCTGTTCGCGGCGGACGGCCAGTGCATCGACGTGCCGGGCCAGGGCAAGATCCCGACCAAGGCGCGGGTGGCGCCCTACCCGGTGCGGGTGGTCGACCAGGTGATCTGGATCTGGATGGCCGGCGAAGTGGACGGAAAAGCCGGTGGCCAGCCGGACTGCGAACCGCCGCGCGTGCCGGCGCATGCCGATCCCCGCTACCGCTTCAAGGGCGGCGCGTTCCACTACCAGGCGCCCTACCAGCTGATCCACGATAACTTGCTGGACCTGAGCCACGTGGGCTATGTGCACACCAAAACCATCGGCGGCAATGCGCGCGTGCACATGGAAGCGCCGACCAACGTGGCCGCCGACGGCGAACACGTGCGCGTGGTGCGCCAGATGAAAAGCTCGCAGCCGCCGGCCACGTACACCGCGGCGTGGCCGTTCAAGGGCCTGATCGACCGCTGGCAGGAAATCGACTTCCACGTCAGCCACCTGCAGATCTTTACCGGGGCGGTCGATGCCGGTTCGGAGTCCATCGACAACCCTGGCCGGGGCGGCTTCCACATGCGCGGCTTCCATGGCATCACGCCGGAAACGGCGACGACGTCGCATTATTTCTGGACGATGGCCGCGTCCAGCCACCCCGACCAGCCGGACAACCTGGACACGGTACACAGGCAGACCGCCGACACCTTCGAGGAAGACCGCGAGATCATCGAAGCGCAGTGGAACAACATGCAGCGCTTCGGCCAGCCGCCGATGGTGGACATCCACGTGGACGCGGGCGCCAACCGCGCGCGGCGGGTGATCGCGCTCCTCGAGGACCGCAATGCCGAAGGCATGGCGCAATGAAAGCCGTCATCCGCAGTATCGTGAACGCCACGGCCGAGGTGAAGATCCTCGAACTGGCGGCGGCGGATGGCGGTGCCCTGCCGCCGTACGAACCGGGCGCGCACCTGGACGTGACGCTGCCGAACGGCGTCACGCGGCAGTACTCTCTGTGCTGCGCCACGCCTTCGGCGCAGCGCTACCGGATCGCCGTCAAGCGCGAGCCGCTGTCGCGCGGCGGTTCGGCGTGGCTGCATGACGCCGCAACCGAAGGCACGCACGTCGAGATCGGCGCGCCGCGCAATGCGTTCTCGCTGGTACCCGGCGCGGCGGCGCACCTGCTGTTCGCAGGTGGCATCGGCATCACGCCGGTGCTGTCGATGGCGCATGCGCTGGCGCGCCGCGGGCGGCCCTTCCGGCTGGCCGTGTTTGCCCGCGCGGCGGAACTGGTGCCGTTCGCGGACGAACTGGAATCTGCCCCGCTCGGGTCATTCTGCAGCGTGCATTGCGCGCTGGGTCCCGACGATACTGGCTTCAGGATCGACGCGCTGCTCGCTGCGGCGGCGGACGGCACGCACGTCTACGCCTGCGGGCCGGCGGCGTTCATGGATGCCGTGACCACGCGGGCCGTGGCGCGGTTCGGCCCGGGCGCCGTACATACCGAATCGTTCGGCGCCGCCGGGCCGTCCGCCGGAGACCGTCCATTCGTGCTGCGGCTGCTGCAAAGCGCCCGCGAGATCCCGGTGCCGGCCGGCCGGTCCGCCCTCGCCTGCCTGCAGGAAGCCGGCGTCGACATCGACTCCTCGTGCGAAGTGGGCGTGTGCGGCACCTGCATGACGCGGGTACGCGGGGGCGAAGCCGATCATCGGGACAGCTACCTGACCACGGCGGAACGGGCCGGATGCTTCCTGCCCTGCGTGTCGCGGGCGGTGACGCCGGTACTGGAGATCGAGCTTTGAGCCGCCCTGCCGCGCCCGGCTCCGGGGCGCTCAGTGGATAGCCAGACGCGCGGTGCAGCCAGCGACACCGGCTGGCTGCCTGGCCTATGCTCCATCGTCGCACTGCGAGGTCGAGCCGTCCTGATCACGTTCGGTTAGTTGCAAATTCGGTATCTGCATGCCGTGCAGGTTGTCTGCGAGCAGTTGTGCGTTCCGATGTTGTTCGGCACATCGACGGCCGGGGCCGCGAGGAATTCGTGCAGCCACGGAAGAACGTTCGCAGTGCCGACGGCGAAGAGTTACCCACCCACTCCGTCCATAACCCATGACTCGGTCCTTTCTAAAATGGTCTAAAGGTTGGACCGCCAACTGGAGGTATAGTTTGTTTTAGACCGTGGTTACCTGCACTTGGATCAAATTAGACTTTCTTTTAGATGAGATTCAGGCCGGCATCGCTGAAACAAGACAGAGATAGACTATTGCAGCCCAAATTAGGGTAAGCGTACAGCCTGCACCGTCTAGACACTGAATAGCACCAGTTGCCAAGATAGTCCCCACTAAATTTTGGTGGAGACTATCTTGGAGAGTGAGGTCAAACCCGGCAGGCGCCGACGCAGTACGAACTACCCACTGGAGTTCAAGCGGAAGTTGGCGCAACAGGCGTGCGAACCCGGTGTGTCGGTTGCACAGCTGGCTCTGCAGCATCAGTTGAATTCGAATATGGTGTTCAAATGGCGGCGCCAATTGCGCGCCGGCCTGTTCGATCAACCGGGGCTGGTTGCGGTGACATTGGCGCCAGTGATACCGCCACGGCTTGGTGTGAGCGATCAGCGCTGCGAAGGCGTGATCGAAATCCGGCTGGGCAATGCGACGATGCGGATCGAAGGTCGGCCCGATCCAGCAACGCTGGCAGTGGTCCTGGAAGGGCTACGCCGATGATCGGCCTGCCCGCAGGAACACGTATCTGGCTCGCGGCCGGCGTGACCGATATGCGTTCCGGCTTCAACGGTTTGGCCTCAAAAGTGCAGACTGCCTTGGAGGAAGATCCGTACAGCGGCCATGTGTTTGTTTTCCGCGGCCGGCGCGGCGATCTCATTAAAGTGCTGTGGTGGACTGGCGATGGCCTGTGCCTGCTGTGCAAGCGCCTCGAGAAGGGCCGCTTCATCTGGCCACAGGCCACGAGCGGTACCGTCACGCTGACACAGGCCCAACTCTCGATGCTGCTTGAAGGGATCGACTGGCGCCGGCCAGAACGGACTTGGCGACCGGAGTCGGCCTTGTAAACTTGCTATCGTCAGCGTAAACTTGGTCGCATGCTCAACGCCGCTGACCTGCCCGACGATATCGCTGCCTTGAAGGCCATGCTGCTGGCCAGCGAAGCGCGTGCTGCACGGATTGAAACATACGCAGAACAGAGCGAAGCGCGCTTGGCGCATTTGACCGCTGAACTGTCGAGGCGGGACGCCGAGATCGAGCACCTGAAGCTGGTCCTGGCCAAGCTCAAGCGCATGCAGTTTGGCCGCAGCTCTGAAAAGCTGGACCAGCAGATAGAGCAACTGGAACTGCAGCTGGAAGACCTGGAAGCGGAAGAAGCGGTCGCCGAGGCCCAGGCGCCTGCAGAGGTAGCGCCTCGCAAGAAAGCCGAACGCAAGCCGCTGCCACCACATCTGCCACGCGAAGAGCATGTGCACTCACCGGGCAATGATGCCTGCCCGGACTGCGGCGGCCACCTGAAGTATCTGGGTGAAGACGTCTCGGAGCAACTGGAGTACGTGCCGGCCAGTTTCCGCGTGATCCGCCACGTACGTCCCAAGCTGGCCTGTGCCTGCTGCGATACGATCGTGCAAGCACAGGCAGCAAGCCGGCCGATCGAGCGCGGCATCGCCGGTCCTGGACTGCTGGCCCATGTGCTGGTAGCGAAGTATGCCGACCACCTGCCGCTGTATCGCCAAAGCGTGATCTACGGCCGTGAAGGCGTGGAGCTTGAGCGCAGTCTACTGGCCAACTGGATCGGTGCCGCCAGCATGCTGCTGCGTCCCCTGATCGATGCCCTGCGCCGCTATGTTTTTGCCGGCACTAAACTGCATGCCGACGATACGCCACTACCGGTACTGGCGCCAGGCAACGGCAAAACGCGCACGGCACGCTTGTGGACTTACGTGCGCGACGACCGCGCCGGCGGTGACGACACGCCACCGGCAGTATGGTTTGCATACTCACCCGACCGCAAAGGCGAACATCCGCAGGCGCACCTGGCCAACTTCAACGGCGTGCTGCAGGCCGACGCTTACGCCGGCTTCAATGCGGTCTACGACACTGGCCGCGTGATCGAAGCAGCATGCTGGGCACACGCGCGACGTAAGTTTTACGACCTGCATGCGGCGCGCCCGACACCGCTGACCACCGAAGCGCTGCGCCGGATCGGCGAGCTGTATGCCATCGAAGAATCCATCCGCGGCAAGCCGCCCGACGAACGTCGTGTCACCCGCCAGCAGCAAGCGAAACCGCTGCTCGACGACCTGGAGCGCTGGCTGCACGCCACGCTCGCTACGCTGTCGCGTAAATCCGATACGGCGGCAGCGATCCTGTATGCCCTCAAGCTGTGGCCGGCACTGATCCGCTATGCCGACGATGGCCGCATCGAAATCGACAACTCGGCCGCCGAACGCGCGCTGCGCGGCGTCGCGCTGGGCCGGCGCAACTTCCTATTTGCCGGCGCCGACAGCGGTGGCGAACGCGCCGCTGCCATGTATGGGCTGATCGGAACGGCCAGGCTGAACGGCATCGACCCCGAAGCCTGGTTGCGCCACGTGCTGACGCATATCGCCGATCATCCTGTGAACCGCGTCGACGACTTCCTGCCCTGGAACTGTGCCGCCAAACTGGCCGGCTGAACTCCGCTTCCCAGCGGTGTGGCAAACATCATCTCGCTTTCCATCTGACGGCTCAAGACGGTGCTGAACAGACGCTTAC
>NZ_JBUPWE010000020.1:0-146504 GCF_055502615.1 Pseudoduganella sp. jia 9
GGTTCATCGCACTTTGCCGGGGAACGCATTCTTGATTTTCAAGAAGAAGTAGGATGCGTCCCGGAATCCGTAAGCCATGCGTTTGATCACTTTGATGCGATTGTTGACGCCTTCCAGGATGGATGAGTTCATCGGATAGATGGCCGAAGCCAAGATACCGCGCCGGTATTTGGCCAAGCGTTTAGCGAACTGGATCAGCGGTGCGATCTGGCTTTCCAGGGCGAGCTTGAGCCAGGTTTTCCATCGACGAGCACCTTCCCAGGCCGATGGCGCATACCAGATCTCTTTCAGTTCGGTCTTGAGCAGGTAGACCGTTGCCAAGGGCTGGTTGGCGGCGAGCAGTTCGTCAAGTTTGATCGCCTGGTCGGTTTTGAGATTGTCGCGATTACGCAGCAAAAGCCATCGGCTGCGCTTGATGACCTGACGGGCTTTTGGCTCTGCACGTAGTGCATTGGCTTGATCGACCCGTACCCGGTCAACGACTTCGCGGCCAAAACGGGCCACGACATGAAATAGGTCGTAGACCACCTCGGCATTGGGGCATTGCTGGCGCACTTCGAGATCCATAGCCGTGTTCATGTCCATCGCCACGGCTTCAATCCGCTGGCAGCCTTCCGGTCCCAGCATCTCGAAAAATGGCCGGATCGCTTCCCGGCTATTGCCTTCTCCAACCCACAATACGCGCATCCGTTCAGCATCGAGCGCGACAGTGGCATAGCGGTGTCCCTTGTGCAGGGCGAATTCGTCCATCACCAGGCGCCGTACACCCTCTGCTGAGAAGTCAGCATGCAAGTGCTTCAAGCGCCGATGATCGATCTCTTTGACGGTATGCCAGTGTAGGCCGGTCAGCCGGGCCACATGTGCTATCGGAAGCAGTTGCGCCAGCGCCTCGACCCACAGGCGCACACGATGCGTAATGCGTGAACGCCGGTCAAGCCAGACAATGTGCTCGGCAACCCGTGCATTACAGTGATGGCAGTCCAGTCGCCGCACTGGCACATCAAGCCAGACGCGTTTGTCCAGAATATCGCGGTCGCGCACCTTGCGTCTTCGGCGCTCATGCACCAAGGCGCAAGGCTGGCGGCACGACCCACACAAAGCATCACTTGTCGGACAGGGTTCGAGAACGATCAGCAGGGAACCGTCTTTCTGTTCTTGGACGGAGTCGAGAATATGGCCTTCCCAAAACGGGAGAGACGACATAGCATTGAGCATGGCGGTGGTTTGAAAGATTGACTTGTTTGGCGACTATCAATCTACCAACTTCAGACCCCCGCCACCACTTCCTGCTCAGATCGTCAATCCCGTCTTCCCCCATTCCCCGCGAAGAACCTTTTTTTATGCCTCGGATATCGCACGCGGACAGATGATTTTCTTGCACGCTTCCGCCAAAAAAACGCTTGCATTTCCTGCAGGGGTGCCCAATAATGCAAATGCGAATCATTCTTATTTAAGGCGAAATGACCATGCAGACCCAAGCCAACCAATCGAAGCCGGCGCCTGCTGCCCGGCAACCCGTTCCCGTACGCCGCCTGACCACCGCGGGCTTGATGCAGGACCAGCGCGAAGTCGAAATCGAGCACGCGGGCCGCATTTATCGCCTGCGCATCACCCAGCTGAACAAATTGATTCTCACTGCCTGAACCAGTTATTTCAGCCAGCCGCCGCCAGCTGATCGTTTCCGAGGAGAGTACGATGGCCGTCGACCATACCGACCCGATCTACCTGGCACCCGCCAATGGCGGGCAGCAGCCGGAACTGATGTTGTCCGCCGTGCTGCATCTGATGTCCCATTACACGGCTGACGACAAGGGCTGCGTCAAACTCGCGTCCGTCATCGAACGGCATCTGAAGGCGCTGGCCGGGTTGCCGGGCCTGTCGCCCGTGCTTGCGGCGACCTGCCAGCAATTGTCCGAACAATGGGCCGTCGTCGTCGAGCGCTCGCTGCCGCAACCGAAAAAGGATGATGGCTTCCTTGCGCGGCTGATGACCAAGGGCCGTGCGGCGCCGCAGGCGGTTTGACCATGTGCGACAAACATGCCCCCAGCCAGCCGCAGGAAGCGCAAACGTCGCGCCGGCGCCGCATCTGGGAACTGGGCCACACCTGCCATTGCCCCCTGGTCGGCGTGTCCATGCCGATCGGCATCTTGCGCAAGCTGGTCGGCAAGGTCACGGGCGGCACGGTACTTGCCGACGACTACGAGATCCACGTGGGCGCCGTCAGCGAATGCGGCACGCGCAACCGCCTGTCCGAGGTCCTGCAGAAGGAACTGGAACGCCGTTATGCGCCCATCGTCCAGCGCTTCCGCGCTGCGCGCACGACGGAGGCAGTAGCCGAACTGTGGCAGGCCGCAGTGGCCGGCGGCGATGTGGCAGGCGCTTTCTGGGCCGGCCTGACCCATCCCCGCTGCGCACCCGAGCTGGAAGAGCGGATGTGCCGCGACCTGCACATGATCCAGCACCAGGCCGGTGCGTGCGCCCGTGCCGATATCAACCGCTTCAACGCCGTGGTGGAGGAAAACGGACAATTGGCGCGCGAGCTGGCGAAGCTGCAGCAACGCAGCGCCGCCATGCAGCTCGAACGCACGGCCGAACAGGAACGCGACGCCAGCGCGCTGATGCAACTGCGCACCCAGCTGGTCAACCGCGACAGCATGATCGATGCGCTGCGCCACGAACTCGAACAGTTACGTGAAGCGATTCCGGACCTGGCGTCGCGCGAGCGGCTGGCGCAACGACTGGAACAAAGCGACGAGCGCGAACGGCTGCTGCGCGAACAGGTTGCCGAGCTGCGCCGCGAACTCGTGCAAGTCCAGGCCCAGGCACAGCCGGCGGCGCGCGACGAGGTACCCGCTCCGCCCGGCCCCGTCGAGCACGTGATCCGCATGCCGATCCGGCTGGCCGAACGCAGCATCCTGTGCGTGGGCGGACGCAGCGGCAATGTCGCTTCCTACCGGACGCTGATCGAACGCGCCGGCGCCCAGTTCGCCCACCACGACGGCGGCCTCGAAGACAATGCCGGCAAGCTCGAAGCCAGCCTCGCCGCCGCCGACCTGGTGATCTGCCAGACCGGCTGCATCAGCCACAGCGCCTACTGGCGCGTGAAGGACTTCTGCAAGCGCACCGGCAAGCGCTGCGTATTCATCGACAATCCCAGCATCTCCAGCCTGCAACGCGGGCTCGAGGAACTGGCCCCCTGAGTACCTCTCATCCGCACCCGTGCGGACCTCCCTCGGCCCCGCTTCGTGCGGGGCTTTTTTTAGTTTCATCGCGTCGACGGGCGTGATGCCGGGGAATATTTCCTGAATCCGGGGTCTGACCCCGGTGTGGAGAAATATTCCGATCAGTACACATCGCGCCGGTAGCGCCCCGCCGCGGCCAGCGCATCGACGTCACTGTCGCCGAGGATGCCGCGCAGCGCGCGGTCGACGCCGCCGGCCATGCCCTCCAGGCTGCCGCAGACATAGATGGCGGCGCCCTCGGCGATCCACGCGCGCAGCGCATCGGCGGCGGGCGGCAGCAAGTCCTGAACATAGATGCGCCCAGGCTCGTCGCGCGAGAACGCGAGGTCGAGACGCGCGAGCAGGCCCTGCTCCTGCCAGCCCGCGAGCTCGTCGCCGTAGTGCAGGTCGTGGGCGCGCTGGCGTTCGCCGAACAGCAGCCAGTTGCGGCCCTGGCCCGCGGCAACGCGCGCACGCAGGTGGCCGCGCAGGCCGGCAATGCCGCTGCCGTTGCCGATCAGGATCAGCGGGCGGGCGGCATTGTCTTCCAGCCGGAAACGGCGGTGCGGCCGCAACCGCAACGGCACCTGGGCGCCTTCCAGCGCCTCCTGGCATAGCCAGCCGGAGGCGATACCGCTGCTGCCGTCGTCATGCCGGTGCAGGCGCACCAGCAGGTGGACGCGGCCGTCGCCCGGCACCGATGCAATCGAATACTCGCGTGGCCGGTCCGGCTGTGCAGGTGGCGCCACCTGCACCAGGTCGCCGGACTGCCAGGCCGGCAGCGCGCCCGCCGCCGGTACCAGTTCGATGTGATAAATCGGCGCCCCTGCGCTGCCGGGGTTCATCAACCGCCGCCGCGCCAGTCGCCATGGCATGAAGGCCGGCGCATCCCAGTCCGGCGCATCGCTGGTGCCGGCCAGGTGGGAAAGGTGCCGGCGCCAAGGCGCGAGGTCGGCTGTCGCGCCCCGGTCCACGTCCACGCGCGGGAACAGTGGCTGCGCGCCCTGCGCCGCCAGCCAGCCGTCGAGCGCCCGGCCGAAGCCGCAGAAATGCGCATAACTGCTGTCGCCCAGCGCCAGCACGCCGTAGTGCAGGCGAGGCAGCGGCAGCGAACGCGTCATCAGCTTGCCGGCAAACGCGGCACCGCCATCCGGTGCATCGCCTTCGCCGTAGGTACTGGCGATGAACAGCGCCCGCTCGGCGCCCTGCAGTGCCGCAGCGGTCACATCGCCCAGTTCCATGACGCGCACGCCGATGCCCGCCAGCCGCAGCATGGCCGCGGTCTGCTGCGCCAGTTCCTCGCCATTGCCGGTCTGGCTCGCATACGCGACGATCCATGCGGACGCATCCGCAGCCCCGGAGTTACCGGCGGCAGCGCGCTTGCGGCGCATGCGCAGCCACGGCAGGAAGCAGGTGACGCCATACGCGGCGAAACAGGCGGCTGTCAGGGCCAGCCGGGTCGTGTCATTCGTCAGTATCATGCTAAATGGATCATGCTCGATTCGTCATGCTTGATTGGTCATGCGTAATTCGGCATGCGTGATTCGGCATGCCCGAGCCGCCACGCATCGTCGTTCGACATGATCGTTCATGCCAGATCGAGCATTGCCCGCATGTGCGAGCTCAGGTGTTCAACAGGGCCGCTGCCGGTGCGCACCACGAAGCGCGCTGCAATGCCGCGGCGTTCCGCCAGCGCCAGCCCGTCCACCGGGCCCAGCACCGTCAGGGCGGTCGACCAGGCGTCGCACGCCATGCAGCTGGCATCGATCACGGTCACCGCCGCCAGGCCATTGTCGATCGGTGCGCCGGTGCGCGGATCGATCGTGTGCGCATGGCGCCGGCCGTCGTGCAGGAAGAAACGGCGGTAGTCGCCGGAGGTGGCCACTGCCAGCCCGTGCAGCGCGGCGACGATGCCGTCGTCGCCGGCGGACGTATCGTCCCCCCCTTCCAGCGCCACCCACCATGGCTGGCCATCCGGCTTCAGGCCGGCGCCGCGCAGCTCGCCCCCCACTTCCACCAGGTAGTCGCGGATGCCCTGGCTTTCCAGCCAGCCGGCCAGGCAATCGACACCGTAGCCCTTGGCGATGGCGGACAGATCGAGCTGCACGCCGCCCGGCTGCAGTGCACTGCGGCTGACAGGATCGAGGCGTACGCGCGCGGCCGGCAGCGCAGCCTGCGCCAGCTCGGGCGACGGTGCCGTGAAGCCGGGCGCATCGTAACGGTTGACGGGGCCGAAGCCCCACAGGTTGACCAGCGCCCCGGCGCAGGGATCGCAGGCGCCGCCACTGTCGCGGCACACGTTGAGCGCATACGCCAGCACATGGAAAAACGCCGGCGGCAACACTTGCCAGGTACCGGCCGGGGCCCTGTTGAAGCGGCCCAGGTCGGAGCCGGGTTCCCAGTGGCTCATCTGCGCCACCACGTCGTCCAGTTGCGCCTGCAGGCCGCCCGCCAGGTCCGGCGCCGCGGCCGGCTGGGCCACGCGCACCGACCAGCTGGTGCCCATGCTCAGGCCGCGATACTCGCGCACCTGCGCCCCGGCGGGCGGCGGCCGGGACGAGATCGCGTGCGGCAGCAATGTTCGGCGCAACCCCGTGCGCATTACTCGGGCAGCACTTCCACCGTGCCCGAGTACGTCACGCGGCGGGCCGGCGGCTGCTGTTGCCCACCTTGCCCACCTTGCGCCTGCGGTGCCGGCCAGCTGGCGGTCGCCACATACATGCCCGCAGCCGGGATCGTGAACGTGATCTCGCCCTTGGCATCGGTATTGAAGCGCACTTCGTTCAGCGTGCCACGGTAGCGCACGCCGCCCGGGATCAGGCTGAATGGCAGGTTCGCGGCAGGCTTGCCGTCGAGCAGGAAGCGCCAGGTGGCCTTCTCGCCGGCACGCAGCTCGGTCGGGTTCGTCACCGGCACCAGCTCCAGGCCGGTGCCGGTCGGTTTCAGCACAGCGTCGCTGGGCTCGTTCGCCGTCACGAACGTCTCGATGCGCGAATTGGTGCGCGTGACCTTCAGGTCCTGCGCATCCGCCGGCACTTCCTTGGCCATATTCGCTTCGGTACCGCGCCAGCGCTTCATCTCGCCATTGACCTTGTAGCTGGCGAACACGTTCTGGTTCACCAGGGCGATCTTGTAGGTGCCGTTCTTGGCCATCTTCACGTCGAACGAATTGCGCAGCTTGCCGTTGGAGACGTTCTGCGGCTCCAGCGTGGCGCCATCCGGGCCGATGATGGTCAGGCCATCCAGTTTCAACGGCACGTGGTCGATATCGAACAGGCCTTCCGAGATGGCGGCATCGACGGTTACCCAGGCTTCCCGGTCGTTTTCGACAAAGGTCGACGACGGCAGCATCCACGGCTTGTGCGCCTGGGCGCCGAACGCGGCGCCGGCCAGTGCCAGCGCGATCACGGTTTTTTGAATTCGCATCATGTTCTCCTTATGGCTTGACCTGAACCACGACATTGCCCAGCTCTTCCTTGCCCTTTGCCGTGAACTCCTTGGCGCCCTTCGGCGGCCATGCCACCGGCACCTTCACCAGTTCGCGGCCGCCGGCCTCGCGGGAAGCTTCCACCACCACCGTGTACTGGCCGGCCGGCAGCTTGCCCAGCGCATCCTTCGCGCCCGGGAACGTCAGCGTATGTTCGCCAGGTGCACGGGTCGCGCCGGACACGCCGTCGACCGGCATCGCCAGGTCGCGGCCGGTCTTGCGCCACCACTGGCGCATGTCCTTCAGCCACTTCTCGCCGGCCTTGTCCTTCTTCTTCACGTCGTACAGCACCGCCAGGTTCGTCACCACTTTCTGGTCCGCGTTTTCCAGCCACGCGGCGATGTACGGCTTGTGGTATTCGGCAACGTTCAGCTGCGGAATGTCGAGTTTCAGGGCCAGGTCGGCGGCCATCGCCTGCGCACTGGCCAGCGGAATGGCCAGCGCGATGGAATAGCGTAATTTCATGGTGTGCCTTTTTTATTAATGGATGAACAACAGAGCAATGACGATCGGAATCAGCATCCCCAGCCCGATCACGGGCCAGGTGGATGGCCGGTTGGCCGCATGGAATTTCAGGATCAGGAAACCGGTAATGCAGAACACCAGGCAGATCACGGCAAAGATATCGATGAACCAGTTCCACGCCGTGCCGGTATTGCGGCCCTTGTGGACGTCGTTCAGCCAGGAAATCCAGCCGCGGTCGGTATTTTCGAATTCGGCCGCGCCATCCTCGAAGCCGATGCGCACCCAGGCATCGCCACCGGCTTTCGGCATCGGCAGGTAGACTTCATCGACGGACCATTCGGCCTCGCGTCCCCCCGCCTTGACCGACCACGTGTCGAGCAGCCAGCGTTCGGCCGCCGCAGGCAGGGGCGCCTTCTCGCCGTCACGCTCCTCGCCCAGCGCCTTCAGCTGCGCCACCAGCGCCGCCGGGGCCTCGGCCTGCTGGCGCACGACCGTCGGCTTGGCCTCGATCTGCGCCGCGTGGTTCAAGGTAATACCGGTAATGCTGAACAGGAACATGCCGAGCAGGCACAATGCGGAAGAGATCCAGTGCCACTGGTGCAATTGCTTCAGCCAGACAGCCCGGCTGGCGTTCTTGGCGGTGGCCTGCAGCGCGTCGGCCCGCACGTCCTGCTGCGTCGCACGCGGCGTTTCCTGCTGCGCTTCTGCCCGCGCCTCTTCCCGAGTGTTCACTTTTCCCTGATGGTATGCTTGTAGTAATCAATAGATGATAATGATTATCATTTAAGACGTCAACGGGCGGCTGCTCGGCTGTTACAAACGAAACAAATCTCCGGATCGGAATTTCCTGTACGGCAGCGTACAGATGCATGCGTGGTACGCGACTTATCGTTACCGCTTGTACAGGACAATCTTGAAAGGAGCATCATGGCCACGTTCACTACCGAAGAACTGCACGATTTGCGCGATCGTATCAAGGATGTAAAGTTCGGCATGTTTACCACGCAGGACGGCAACGGCGCGCTGACGAGCCGTCCGCTGACGCTCCAGCAACTGGATGACGGCGGCAGCCTGTGGTTCTTTGTCTCGGACCAGGAAGCATTTACCCGCGAACTGCTGGACAACCCGTCGATCAACGTGTCGTTCGCGGACGTCGACGATCACCTGTATGTATCCGTGTCTGGCCGGGCCGAGCTGCTGCGCGACCGCGTCAAGGCCGAAGAATTGTGGAACCCGATGGTCAAGGCCTGGTTCCCGCAAGGCCTGGACGACCCGCACCTGGCGCTGCTGCGCGTGAACGTGCAGGGTGCCGAATACTGGGATACCGCGAACAGCAAGATGGTCACGCTGTTCGCCATGGCCAAGGCCGCCATCACCGGCAAACCGCCGACCAATGTGGGCGAGCATCGCCACCTGGGGAATTAAAGCGAGCGCCAACAAAAACCCCGGCACGCGGCCGGGGTGTCGTCATACGCCGGAACTGGCATCCGGCCCAGGGGCACCGCCTTCGGTGCCCGGGGGTTCCCGGCCCTGGCGGGACGAATGGTCGCCGCTTTGGCGTGAACCCTGGTCCGCCGATTGGCGGTTGCCGGGGATAGGCTTGTCCAGGCGGCGTACTTCCGTCTCGGGCACATCGACATTGCCGATGCCCGGATGGTCCGTATCTACCAGAACGAAGGTATCTTCACTGTTGTTGTTCTTGCGGGAGTTGTCAGGTGGAGTCATGCAGTATCTCCTGAACCCTGTGGTTACCCTGCCGTTGCGGTGGAGTCAACCCTGGCGGTTTTCGCCGCGGTTGTCTGACTGGCCGGCCAGGTTGCCCTGGTCGCTGTCGGTGCTGCTGGCGGCGCGCGAGGCGCTCTGGCGGTTGCCGTTCTTATGGCTCATGGCGCCTGCGCGGCGAGCCTCTTCCGAGGTGAACTCGTGCGCCGTGCCCTTGGCGTGCGCGGCGCGGCCACCTTCGGACGCGATTTCACGCTGCCGCTGCGGGTCCATCGATGCGAAGCCGCGGTTGCGGGTGGTGCTTTGCTTGTTTCCTTGTGCTTCGCCTTGTCGATTGCCTCGATTGTTACCCTGATTTGAAGCCATGATGGTCTCTCCTGAAGTGACGCATTGGGGGAACGCTGACGTGGGTGCAGTGAGGAGGGATCCCGGTGCCCGAGCGGGATACCGACCAGCGACGATCTTTGTAATAACGTTCGGGCAACAGGAGACTTCATGTTAGTGGAAGCACTGAACAGCAAATATAGGACTGCTACATGTCTACCTGTAGGAGAATGCCTACTATTTACTTATCTTCCCCTTATGCCGGGCTTATCGGGAAAATACGGTCGTCGGCCACCAGGTAACAGCGTTCGCCCGGGGCCGGTTCGACGACATGCCCGCCTGTAAAGGCGCCGAACGATGGCAGGATGGCGCGCCCGCCGCCGGCCACGAAACAGGGCAGGCGCAACGCATCGCGGCGCCCCGCCAGCCGGTACACCGGATGCACATGGCCTGCCAGCACATAGCCACCTGCCCCGTTTTCCGGCAGGTCCGGGTGGTGACAGAACGCGAACGGCCCGATGCGGTGCGGTTCGTCGACCAGGTCGATCCGCAACAGGCGCGACGGATCGCCGGCATGCCGGTCGTGGTTGCCCCGCACCAGCGTCAGCGCCAGTGCCGGATGGCGTTCTCGCCAGGCCAGCATGGCCTGCAGCGTCGCGCTGGCGTGCGCGGCCTTCGCATGCAGGAAATCCCCAAGGAACAGGATATGCCCGATATCGTGCGCCGCCAGCAGCGCGTCGAGACCGGCCAGGTTTTCGCTCGTGGTACCGCGCGGAACGGGCACGCCCAGCGCCCGGAACGACGCCGCCTTGCCGAAATGGATGTCGGCCACCACCAGCATGCGCGCCCGCGGCCAGTACAGGGCCTTTTCCGGCAGCAGCAGCACGCGTTCGCCGGCCAGGTCGATGGCCAGCGCCCCGCCCGCGGTGCCGTTCACGGCCCTGCCGCCTTTTCCAGCTCGCGCAGCACGCGCGCCACCCGGTCCGACAGCTTCTCGGTGCTGAGTTTTTCGCGGAACCGTTCCACCATCAGCGCAAAGCCGAACGGCGTGGCCCGCTTCGTTTCATGGTAGCTGACCGCGCGCGCCTGCAACGCTTCGAGCGTGGCGCGCAGGCGCTTCAGTTCCAGCTCCTGTTCCAGCACCTCGCGCTGCGCCTGCGTCAGCAGCAGGTTGCCGGCGTCATGCTTGCGGAAGACCTCGAAGAACAGCGACGACGACGCCTGCAGCTGGCGGTTGCTTTTCGGCTGCCCCGGATAGCCCTGGAAGATCAGCCCGGCGATCCGGGCGATTTCGCGGAAGCGCCGCTGCGACAGCTCCGTGGCGTTCAGGCTGGCCAGCACATCTTCCAGCAGCCCCTCCGTCGTGAACAACGCCACGTCGCGGCCGGTGGCGGCCGCAAACAGGTCCGGCCACGGCACCTCCTCCGGTGCCAGCAGTTCAAAGCCGTAGTCGTTGACGGCAATCGAGAACGTGGCCGGCCGCATCCGCCCCACGCGCCAGGACAGCAGCGAGGCCAGCCCGATATGCACCGAGCGCCCGGCGAAGGGGTACATGAACAGGTGGTGCCCCTCACGGCTGTGCACGCTTTCGATCACGGTGCGCTGCGGCGTCGGCAATGCCGACCAGCGTGCCTGGATATCCAGCAGCGGCCGCACGGCTTCCATCTCCGGGCCCCGGAAGATGCCTTCGGTGGCCAGCCGCATCTGCTCCAGCGCCGCGTGTGCCAGCTCGGACGACATCGGCATCTTGCCGCCCTGCCAGCGCGGCACCGCGCCGCGCGCGCCGGTCGCGCGCTTCACATAGGCCGTCATCTCGTGCACGCGCAGGAATTCCAGCACGCGTCCGCCGAACAGGAAATGGTCGCCCTTGTTCAAGCGCGCGATGAAGCCCTCCTCCACCGTGCCGATCCGCCCGCCGCTCTGGAACTTCACCTGGATCATCGCTTCCGACACGATGGTGCCGATGCCCATCCGGTGGCGCCGCCCGATCGCCGCATCCGGCACGCGGTACACGCCGGCCTCGTCCGGCAGCACGCGCCGGTATTCCGGATACACGGTCAGGCTCTGGCCGCCGCGCGCCACGAAATCGAGCGCCCACTGCCACTCCTCCGGGCTCAGCTCGCGATACGACCACGCCGTGCGCACTTCGTCGTACAGCGCCGCGGACGTGAAGCCGCCGCCCAGCGCCACCGTCACCAGGTGCTGCACCAGCACGTCGAGCGGCTTGTCCGGCACGGGGCGCGATTCGATGTCGCGGTCCTTCACCGCCTGGATCGCCGCGGCCGCTTCGAGCAGTTCCAGGCTTTGCGTGGGCACCAGCGTCACGCGCGACACGCGGCCTGGCGCGTGGCCCGAGCGCCCGGCCCGCTGCAGCAGCCGGGCGATACCCTTTGCGCTGCCGATCTGCAGCACCCGCTCGACCGGCAGGAAATCGACACCCAGGTCGAGGCTGGACGTGCATACCACCGCCTTCAGCGTGCCCTGCTTCAGCCCCAGCTCCACCCAGTCGCGCACTTCCTTGTCCAGCGAGCCATGGTGCAGCGCGATCAGGCCGGCCCAGTCGGGGCGCGCTTCCAGCATGTTCTGGTACCACAGCTCCGCCTGCGAGCGGGTGTTGCAGAACACCAGCGTGGTGGCATGCCGCTCGATCTCGGCAACGACCGGCCCCAGCATCTGGATACCCAGGTGGCCGGCCCACGGAAAGCGCGACGGATTGGCCGGGATCAGCGTGTCGACGACGATCTCCTTGCGCAGGCTGCCTTCGACGATCGTGCCCGGCGTATCGGGGCCGAGCAGCACTTCCCGGGCGCGCTGCAGATTGCCCAGCGTGGCGGACAGGCCCCACACCACCAGGCCGGGATTCCAGTTTCTCAGCCGGGCCAGCGCCAGCTGCGCCTGCACGCCGCGCTTGTTTCCCATCAGTTCGTGCCACTCGTCGACGATGACCATGTCCAGCATCGAGAACTGCTCCTGCGCATCGGCCTTCGACAGCATCAGCGACAGGCTTTCCGGCGTCGTCACCAGCGCTTCCGGCAGGCGTTTCGCCTGCCGCGCCCGGGCCGCCGACGAGGTGTCGCCGGTGCGCGCATCGATGGTCCAGCCGGGCAGCAGGCCGGCCGCCGAGTCGGACAAGGCGCGCAGCGTGTCGGCCGCCAGCGCGCGCATCGGCGTCAGCCACAGTACCCGCAAGCCCGCCGTCTTTCTCTTGTCCTTGTGCGGCGGCGCCGCCATCGCCCGCAGCAGCGCGGCGAACCATACGGCATACGTCTTGCCCGACCCGGTGGTGGCGTGCAGCATGCCCGACTCGCCCGCCAATGCCGCCTCCCACACGGCGCGCTGGAACGGGAACACCGTCCAGCCGCGCGCGGCGAACCAGTCGTCGACCGCCGTCATGCGCCCGATGCCTGCGCCAGCAAGCCTTTCAGCATGTCCAGCGTGTCGGCTTCCTCGACGGCCTTGTCGTCGCGGCGCCGCAGGATGCGGGGGAAGCGCACCGCGATACCGGATTTATGCCGCGGCGAAGCCTGGATGCCCTCGAAGCCGATCTCGAACACCATCGTCGGCCGCACGCTGCGCACCGGGCCGAAGCGCTCGACCGTGGTACGGCGCACCGCGTTGTCCACCTGCGTGATCTCGGCATCGGTCAGTCCCGAATAGGCTTTCGCGAACGGCACCAGCTGGCGGCCGCCATTGCCGTCGCTATCCCACACGGCGAATGTGTAGTCGGTGTACAGCGAGGCGCGGCGGCCGTGGCCGGCCTGGGCGTAGATCAGCACCGCGTCCACGCTGTAGGGGTCGATCTTCCATTTCCACCAAGTGCCCACGTCCTTGGTGCGGCCCACGCCGTATTGCGCATCCTTCGCCTTCAGCATCATGCCTTCCACGCCGCGCATGCGCGATTCTTCGCGGATCGCCGCCAGCGCTTCCCAGCTGTCGGCCTTCACCAGCGGCGAAAGGCGCAGCTGCGGCGTAGCCATCTCCACCACCAGCTGTTCGAGCAGGGTGCGGCGTTCGCATTGCGGCAGCTTGCGCAGGTCGACGCCGTCGCGTTCCAGCAGGTCGTACGCCACCAGCACGGCCGGGTAGTCGGCCAGGAATTTCGGCGACAGCGCCTTGCGGCCGATGCGCTTTTGCAGGTCGGCGAACGGCGCCGGTGAGTCGGCCGTCCCGGTGCCGTCGCGCCAGATGAGGATTTCGCCATCGACGACGGTGCCGTCCGGCAGCCGCAGCGCCGCGAGCTCCGGAAACCGCTCGGTGATCAGGTCCTCGCCGCGCGACCAGACCCAGCTGCCGTCGCGGCGCACCACCTGCGCGCGCATGCCGTCGTATTTCCACTCGACCTGCCAGCGATCGATGTCACCCAGCGTGGCCGGGTCGCTGCCCAGCTGGTGGGCCAGGAAAAATGGATAGGGCTGGCCGCCGCGCTGCGCGTGCTCATCCGGCGATTCCTGGGCGATCAGTTGCAGGAACCCCTTGGCCGTGGGGCGCACGCTGCCATCGGTCCAGCCCATCAGCCGCTGCGCGATCAGCTTGGCGTCCACGGCGGCAATGCCGGACAGCGCCCGCGTCACCAGCAGCTTCGACACGCCGACCCGGAAGCCGCCGCCGATCAGTTTCACGAGCAGGAAGCGCTCGCGCGTTTCCAGTTCGTCCCAGTACTGGAACAGGGCGGCGCGGATGGTTTCCGGCGCCGCGCCGCGCAGCGGGGCGATGCGCTGTTCGATCCATTCGGCCAGGCCCACGTCGCTGCGGTGCTTTGGTGCCGGCAGGATGTGGGCAATGGTTTCGGCCAGGTCGCCGACGGCGTGGTAGCACTCGTCGAACAGCCATTCGTCGAGCATCGCGTATTCGGTCGCGTATTGCCGCAGCAGTTTTACGGGGATTGCCTGGCGCGGCTTGCCGCCGGCCAGGAAGTACACGGCCCACGCGGCGTTTTCCGGCGCCGCGCTGCTGAAATACGCCTTCAGTGCATCGAGCTTGCGGCTGGTGGCGGTGGTTTCGTCCAGCTCCGCGTACAGGCGCGCGAATTCACGCATCGCCGCCCTCCTCGCCGGACTGCGCGGCGGCGGTGCCGACGGACCGGGCCGCTTCGGCCTTCTCGGGAACGACCCAGCGTTTCGCATCCGGATGCGGCTGCGCAGGCGCCTGGTCCGCCACTGCGGCAACCTCGGCCGCCGCGCCAGCCGCGGCCGCATCCTCGGCCTCGTCGTCGCCATATTCCGTATCGAAACCCTTGGCGTCGTAGCCGTTCTGGCACAGCCAGCGCACCATGGTCGGGATCGAACCATGCGTGACGACGACGCGCTCGGCGCCGGTACCCTTGATCGCCGCCATCAATCCCGGCCAGTCGGCGTGATCGGACAGCACGAAGCCGCGGTCGACGCCGCGCCGGCGCCGCGCGCCCCGCAACAGCATCCAGCCGCTGGCGAACGCATCGGAAAAATCGCCGAAGCGGCGCACCCACGGCGAGCCCCCGGCCGAGGGTGGCGCAATGATGATCGCCGTTTTCAGGTCGGCCTTGTCCACCTCGCTCACCATGCGCGTGGCGGGGAGCGGCACGCCGGCTTCGCGGTAGACACGGTTCAGCGGCTCGACGGCGCCATGGCAGACGATCGGCCCGATCGTGGGGTCGAGGCCGGACAGGATGCGCTGCGCCTTGCCGAACGCATAGCTCAGCATCAGGCTGGCGCGGCCCTGTTCGGCATTGCGGCGCCACCAGGCATTGATGTCGTCGAAGGTCTGCCGTTGCGGTTCCCAGCGATAGATCGGCAGGCCGAAGGTGGATTCGGTGATGAAGGTGTGGCAGCGCACCGGCTCGAACGGCGCGCAGGTGGTGTCCGCTTCCACCTTGTAGTCGCCCGAGGCAACCCAGACTTCGCCGCCGCACTCCATGCGCACCTGCGCGGAGCCCAGCACGTGCCCGGCCGGATGCAGCGAGATGCGCACGCCATTGTGTTCGACGGTGTCGCCGTACTCCAGGCCCTGCACGGTGATGTCGCCGAGGCGCGACCTGAGGATGCCGACACCGGGCGCCGCCGCCAGGTAATGCCCGTGACCGACGCGGGCATGGTCGCCATGGCCATGCGTGATTACGGCGCGGTCGACGGGCCGCCACGGATCGATATAGAAATCTCCCGGCACGCAGTACAGGCCTTCCCTGCGCACCACGACCATGTCCCCGGCCATATGCATTCCTCCTTCAGGCCATTCTAGACAGCCGGAACGTGACGCTCTGTCCGCCAGCGCACAAAGTCCGGCGGGACGGGGATGTGACCAGGACAATAGCGGGTCGAGGTGGCAAGAGCGGGGCAAGGGCGTGCCAGGGCGTGGCAAGGGCGGGGCCGGCCAGGGGCAGGCCAGCAGGTTCACGCCACCAGGTTCAAGCAAATACCTCAGACGGGTTGCACGAACTCCGCCATGAAGGTTTTCGTCGTGTTCTCAGGGAACTCGATCGTGATCTGGTCGCCGGCCACCGAGAGCACGGTACCGATATCGAACTTCGGCACCTTGACCTGGCTGCCGACGGCAAAGGCCGGGAGCTGCGCCATCATCGGCTCGGCGGCTTCCTCGAACAGCGGTTCTTCGTCTTCGATCGGCTGCACCGCGGGCGGCGACAGGCAGTTGTCGCAGCAGCCGCATGCCCAGGAGCCGGGCGACTGTCCGCTGGCCGATGCATTGGCCGATGCATTGGCCACCTCGCCGGCCGATTCGTCGCCGAAATAATCGAGCAGCAGCTTCCAGCGGCAATAGCCGCTTTGCGCGTAGGCCACCATCTGCTCGAGCGCCTGATGATCGCGCTCCTGCTTGCTTTCATAGATGGCGGCCAGCTGGGCGAAGTCGGCGGCCTTTGCTTCACGGTTCGTCAGCAGCCAGTCGAGCTTGCGGTTCTGCCGCAGCAGCTTGCCATCCTTCAGCAATTTCAGGCATACCTTCAGCTGGCCGTCGGGAATGTGCGCCACGGCGTCGCAGATGGCGCCGGCCTGGCATGGCACGCGGGCCGCGGCCGCCTCGTACACGTCGCGCAGTTCCTGCGCGGTCGGGTAATGCTTGACGAGGAAGAACTGCTGCAACCGCTTGTCGTCCTGGAAGTACAGCAGCGTGCATTCGGCCTGTTCGCCATCGCGGCCGGCACGGCCCGACTCCTGGTAATACGCTTCCAGATTGGCCGGCACCTGCAGGTGGATCACGAAGCGCGTGTCGCTCTTGTCGATGCCCATGCCGAAGGCATTGGTGGCGACCATCACGCGCCGCTCGCCGTCCATGAACAGATCCTGGTTTTCCTTGCGCTCGCGCGCCGGCAGGCGCCCGTGGTACAGCGCCACGCTTTCGCCAGCCTCTTCCAGCGCCGCATGCATTTCCTCGGCGGCTTTCACGGTGGCCGCGTAGATGATGCCGACGCCCGCCGTCTCGCGCACCAGCCGCAGGGCCTGCGCGGTTTTCTCGGCGGGGTTGGTGACCTGGATCACCCGGTAGTGCAGGTTGGGCCGGTACACGCCCGTGTTAATCACATTCATCCGGCGCGCGCCGAGCTGCCGCGAGATGTCCTTGATGACATCCTCGGTCGCCGTGGCCGTCAGCGCCAGCACGGGCGGCTGGCCCAGCGCGCTCAGGGCGGCGCCGATCTCCAGGTAGGCCGGACGGAAATCGTGGCCCCACTGGGAAATGCAGTGCGCCTCGTCGACCACCAGCAGCGAGATATGGGTTTCCTGCAGCACGGCCAGGAACTCGGGCGTGGCCAGCCGCTCGGGCGTGCAGAAGATGATGCGGCTCAGGTTATTGCGGATGCTGTCCAGCGCCTCGACTTCTTCCTGGCGCGACAGGCTGCTGTTCAGCTGCGCGGCGCCGATGCCGATCTCTTCCAGCTTTTCCAGCTGGTCCTTCATCAACGAGATCAGCGGCGAAACCACCACCGTGGTGCCCTTGAAGATCGAGGCGGGGATCTGGTAGCACAGCGACTTGCCACCGCCGGTCGGCATGATGGCCAGCGTGTCGCGCCCTTCGAGGACGCTGTCGATCACGCGCTGCTGCCCGGCACGCAGGGCATCGACGCCGAAGACATCGTGCAGCAGGGTGCGAATGCGCCGGGTAAGCGCCGCGCCCGCCTTTTGCGCGCCACGCTGTTCGCCGGCGCTCAGGTTTCTGGTAACCATGTAAATGTGCGCGCACGAGGCGCCCGTGGACTATCGTAATCAGTACGATAGGTGGCTTACGGCTCAGCCGCCATAGGACGCCGCCTACTCTGCATGTAGGAGGCCTGTCCCGGGGGTTTTAGGGTTTCAAGTCAAGGGGTTAAAGTCAAGCACTGCCGAGCAGCGCGTACAGCACCATCAGCAGCCCGGCCAGCGAAACCAGCCACACCAGTGAACGCACCATGGGCACGCCGAAAGCATACAGCGGCACGTACAGCACGCGGGCGCCGAAGTACAGCCAGCAGCCCCACCAGGTGAGCGGGCCTTCCACGCCGGCCATGTGGGCGGCCAGCACCGCGCCGATGAACAGCGGCAGCGTTTCAAACAGGTTCAGCTTGGCGCGCTCGAGCCGCGCGGTGATCTTGCCCGGCGGCGGCGGCGTGCCGTCGCGCGCGCTGGCATTGAACGCCACGCCGGTTTCGCGCGTGCGCAGCGTCGAGTGCAGCAGGATCTGCACGATCGCCAGTACCAGGGTCCAGCCCAGCAAAGCCAGTTCGGTGCTCATGGTGCTCCTTTCGGGTTGAACGTCGGGTCAGGCGCGCCGGTGCACGTCGTCCAGTGCCGCCTGCAGGTCCATCAGGTCGTAGGGCTTGCGCAGGCATGCCGCCGCGAACTCCAGGTGCTCCAGCGCTTCCTTGCCATAGCCGGTCGAGAAGATGATGCGCATGCTTTTCTCCCGGGCGACCTTGCGCGCCAGCTCGATGCCCGACATGCCGGGCAAGCTGACGTCGGTAAACAGCACATCGAACTCCTGATTGTGCATCAGCTGCCAGGCCGATTCGCCATCGCCGACGCCGGACACGGTATGCCCCAGCATCCCCACCAGCTCGCACACCATCTGCAGCGAATCCTGGTTGTCTTCCACCACCAGCACGCGCAGCGAGGCATGCTGCGGATGCTGCGGCTGCGGTTCCAGCAGGTTGTGCTGCGCCGCATGCTGCCGCTCGCGCGCCTGGATCTGCTGGCGGCGGTTGTTCAGCACGTGGCGCAGCTTGCGCGCCAGGTCTTCGCGGCGGTAAGGCTTGCTCAGCAGCTCCAGGCCCGCGTCCAGCCGGCCGCCGTGCACGATGGCGTCCTGCGGATAGCCGGAGGTGAACAGCACCGCCAGGTCCGGCAGCACCTGCTGGGCGATGCGGGCCAGTTCCGGGCTGCGCAGCGGGCCGGGCATCACCACGTCGGTAAACAGCAGGTCGACGTGCTCGCCCGATTCGATGATGCGCAGCGCCTGTTCGCCATTCTCGGCCGCCAGCACGCGGTAGCCGAGCGCGGCCAGCATGTCGAGCACGACGGTGCGCACGCCCGCGTCGTCTTCCACCGCCAGGATGGTTTCGGTGCCACCCATGATCGGTCCGGACTGCGGGCCAGTCTGCGGCACGGCGTCCACGGTCTCGGCCAGCATCGTGCGCGGCAGGTAGATCTTCACGCTGGTGCCCTGCCCCGGCTCGCTGGCGATACGGATGTGGCCCCGGCTCTGCTTGACGAAGCCATAGGCCATCGACAGCCCCAGGCCGGTGCCCTCGCCTTCCGGCTTGGTGGTGAAGAACGGTTCGAAGGCGCGCTGCATCACTTCGGGCGTCATGCCGCAGCCGGTATCGGTCACCGACAGCATCACATACTGGCCGGCCGGCACATCGACCAGCTTGCTCACGTAATGGTCGTCGAGCACTGCGTTGCCCAGTTCGATCGTCAGGCGCCCCGCGCCCTGCATCGCGTCGCGCGCATTGATCGCCAGGTTGAGGATCACGTTCTCGATCTGGCCCGGGTCGACCAGCGTATTCCACAGGCCGCTGCCGACCACCGCCACCAGGTCGACCGCCTCGCCCAGCGCGCGGCGCAGCAGCTCGTCCATGTTCGACACCAGGCGGCCGAGATCGGTGACGACCGGCTGCAGCGGCTGGCGGCGGGCAAACGCCAGCAGTTGCGACGACAGCTTGGCGCCCCGCTCGACGGCGGCGATCGCCATTTCCAGCCGCCGGCGTACCGCATCGTCGCCGCCCACCTGCTGCGCCAGCAGGTGCAGGTTGCCGGAAATGATCTGCAGCACGTTGTTGAAGTCGTGCGCCACCCCGCCCGTCAGTTGGCCCACCGCTTCCATCTTCTGCGCCTGGCGCAGCGCTTCCTCGGCCTTGTCGCGCTCGGCGACCTCGCGGCTCACGCGCTGCTCCAGCGTATCGTTCAGGTCGCGCAGCGCGACTTCGATGCGGCGGCGCTCGGTGATATCGGTCTTCACGGCGATCAGCGCCACCGGCTGGCCGGCCTCGTCGTCCAGCCGGCTCATGCTGCTGGCGATCCACACCCATTCGCCGTCCGGCCGGGCGTAGCGTTTCTCCAGCGTGAACGGGATGCCGGTCTCCTTCAACAGGGTCACCTGGGCGCGGTTTTCGGCCAGGTCGTCCGGGTGGATCAGGTCTTCCATGTGCAGGCCCAGCAGCACTTCCTCCGGGCGGCCCAGCATCTGGCACAGCGCGCCGTTGACGCGCGTATAGCGCCCGTCCAGCGACAGCTCGGACAGCCCTACCGATGCCTGGCCGAAGATCGCGGCCAGCCGGTCCTGGCTGGTGCGCAGTTGCTGCTCGATCCGCTTGCGCCCGGTGATGTCGAAGGCCACGCCCACGTAGCGGCGCTGTGCCGGGGTGGCGCCTTCGACGGCCTCGCCCTGCCGCGCCAGCCAGCGCACTTCGCCGGTATCCTGGCGGCGTATGCGGTATTCGGTATAGGCCAGCGGATTCGCGGCCACGGCCAGCCGCTCCGGCCCGACGCGGTGGCGGTCACGCGGGTCCACCAGCGAAACCAGCAGCTCCTCGGTCACTTCCACGTCCGGCGCCAGGCCCCACACGTGCCGGTACTCGGGCGAGACGACCAGCTTGCCACTGGCCGGGAACCACTCGAAACTGCCGATGCCGCCAGCCTGCTGCGCCATCCGCAGCCGCTCCTCGGTGAGAATGTGTTCGGTAATGTCGACGCCTTCGACGAACACCCCGGTCACGCTGCCGTCCGCCGCCCGCAGCGGCTGGTAGACGAAATCGAGGTAGCGCGGTTCCAGCAGGCCGTCGTCGCCCAGCAGGTCGACCTTCAGCTGCCGGCCCACGTACGGCTCGCCGCTGGCATATACGCGGTCGAGCAGGTCGACGATGCCCTGGCCGCGCACTTCCGGCAGCGCCTCGCCCACCGGCTTGCCGACGACTTCGCGCCCGCCCACCAGCCGCTGGTAAGGGCGGTTGGCCAGCTCGAACACGTGATCGGGCCCGCGCAGCACGGCCATGAAGCCGGGCGCCTGCTCGAACAGTTCGCGCAGCAGCGCGGTTTCTTCGCGCAGGCTGCGGTTCTGCCGGTCCAGCTGCGTGCGGTCGTGCTCGCGCGCCTGCTCCAGCTGCACCCGCCGCGTCACATCGACGACCGTGCAGAGCACGCCGCCCACCGCGCCGCCGGTATCGTAGACCGGCGTGTAGAACAGGTCGAACCACACGTCTTCCGGCGCGCCGTTGCGCATCAGCGTCAGCAGCTTGCCAGGGTGTTGCTGGGTTTCGCCGCGCATGCCCGCCGCCAGGATCGCCCGGTTCCACTCCCAGATCTCCGGCCATGTCTCGGGCACCGTGCCGCCCAGCGCGGCGGGATGCCGCGCGCCGGCGATTTCCGCGTAGCCTTCGTTGTAGATCATCACGTGCCGCGGGCCCCACATGAGCACCATCGCGATCGGCGAGTTCAGCACGATGTCGACGGTGGTGCGCAAGGCCGGCGTCCAGGTGGCCGGCGCGCCCAGCGCGGTAGCGGCCCAGTCGAACGCGCGCACCAGGTCGCCCACCGCGCCGCCGCCGCGCGGCTGGTGGCCCTGCGCGTGCGTCATGGCCACGCTGCCCGTCGTCATGCGGCGACCCGTTCGGCCGTACGCGGCAGCGTTACCGTGACCACCGTCGTGCCCAGCGCGTCGTCGGAAGCGATGTCGATCTCGCCGCCATGCGCGTGCACGAACGTGCTGGCGGTGTAAAGCCCCAGGCCCAGGCCCTGGCCGGCCTTGCGCGCGCCGTCGCGGTGCTGGTAGGGCTCGAAGATACCGGCCAGCCGGGCGGCCGGTATCACGCCGCGGTTGCCGATCGCCAGGCGCACCCGCTCCGGCGCCGTGCCGTCCACGTTGACCAGCACGGCGTGATCCGGCTCGCCGTGCTGCAGCGCGTTGCCGACCAGGTTTGCGATCACCTGGGAGAAAATGCCGGCATCGACCAGTGCCGCCGGATCGCCGCGTGCCTCGACCAGCACGCGCGATGGCTTGTCCGGCACCGCGAACTCGTCGGCGATCGTACGGCACAGTTCGGCCACGTCGCGGCGCGCCTTCTTCAGCTGCATGTCGCCGGAACGGATGCGCGCGAGGTCGAGCAGCTGGTCCACCATCTGCGCCATCCGCTTCGCGCTGCCGCCGATGCGCTGCGCCGTGACCGCCACTTTCGGATGGTCGGTCATCATCGGCAGCAGCATGGCACCGTTCATCACCACCGACAGCGGCGTGCGCAGGTCGTGCCCCAGCACGGCCATGAACATCTCGTTCATGTGCAGCGCGCGCTTCAGCTCGTCGAGCTGCTGGGACAGCTGCTTGCGCTGCTGGTACAGCTCGACGAACACGTTGACCTTGCTGAGCAGCGCCTGGGCATCGATCGGCTTGAACATGAAGTCGACGGCGCCCGCCTCGTAGCCGCGAAAGCGGTAGTTGTTCTCGCGCGATGCCGCCGTCAGGAAAATCAGCGGAATGCCGCGGGTACGCTCGCTGCCGCGCATCAGTTCGGCCAGTTCGAAGCCATCCATGCCCGGCATCTGCACGTCGACCAGCGCCAGCGCCACTTCGTGCACCAGCAGCAGCTCGAGCGCCTCGGCCCCGGATGCGGCCTTCAGCAGGGAAAGGCCGGGCCGGGCCAGCAGCGCCTCGAGGGCGATCAGGTTTTGCGGGATGTCGTCGACGACGAGGATGTTGATCGGTGGGGTCACTGTGTCATTCTGTTCGGGCCGGACGCGCCCGGGACGGGCACGACCAGCAATTGCATAGCCATGATGCTACAACGTTTGCCAAAATGACAGCGCATGGTTGCGATGACAATACCGCCCGGAGGCCGGCGCCATGCCCGCCGCGGCGGTGGCCGCGAACGGGTAGAATGCGCTCTTTGCCCGACAGGATCGCACCATGACTTTCTCCCTCTCCGACACCGCTTACCGCACCGACAGCCGCGAAGCCAAGGAAACGATGTATGCCGACCTGCGCTCGCAGCTGACCGGCCTGCTGCACGGCGAAACGGACTGGATCGCCAATACCGCCAATTTCAGCTCGCTCGTGTTCAACACGATGCCGGACCTGAACTGGGCCGGCTTCTACTTCCTGCCGACGCCGGACGAGCTGGTACTGGGTCCGTTCCAGGGCAAACCGGCCTGCATCCGCATCAAGCGCGGCCGCGGCGTGTGCGGCAGCACCGTCGAGAAAGGCGAGTCGATCGTCGTCGCGGACGTGCATGCGTTCCCGGGCCATATCGCCTGCGATGCGGCTTCCCGCTCGGAACTGGTGGTGCCGGTATTCGTGAATGGCCAGGTGGCCGGGGTGTTCGACCTGGACAGCCCGCTGCCGAACCGATTCGACGACGCCGATGCCCGCGGCATCGAATCGCTGGTGAAGATCCTGGAACAGACGCGCGCCTGACGCCGCGCGCCAGCGTTCGTCCGTCGTTCTTCTATACCAGCAAGGCCGCGCTCATCGACTTGGCCTGCCCGGCCGCCTCGTCGAGCAGCACGGCGACTTGCGGGTGCTGTTCGATATAGCCCGCCAGCGCCGCGGTACGTGCCAGCACGTGGTCCTGCGGCTGCGGCAGCGGCGACGGCACCGGACACAGGTAGCGCGCCACCAGCAGCGTATCGCGCAGGCCTTCGGGCGGAATACCCACGGCGCCGCCCCGCAGCGCCACGATCGCCAGCGCCACGGGCTCGGGCACCTGCAGCTTCCTCATGATTTCGCGGGCGATGATCTCCTGCGCGGCGCCCATCCAGTCCTCCGGATCGTCCAGCAGGCCGGGCATCACGTCGGCACGGCCCAGCAGATAGAAACCGCTCACCTCGTGCATGATGCCCGCGAACAGTGCGGTATCGGGTTCCACACGGGTGATCCGCCCGGCGATCACATAGGCCAGCGCCGCCACGTGCGCGGTGTACTTCCACAACTGCTCGGCCCGAATGCGCAGCTGAGGATCGCGGATCCGGGCACCGAACTGGCGCACCACCATCGCCGCGGTCAGCGAGTACAGGTTGCGATAGCCAAGCCGCATCACGGCCGTGCGTACGCCGGTGGCCAGCGCCGCGCCGTTCGAGCGGAACACGGCCGAGTTGGCGAGCGCCACCGCACGCGCAGCCAGGATCGGCTCGGCCAGCAGCTTGCGGATCACGTCTTCGTCGTGACAGTCGGGGTCGGCCAGCGTCATCTGCAGCGACAGGGCGGCATTGACGCTGGTCGGGAATACCAGCTCGCCGCGCTGGGCGTCGGAAACGATTTGCGCGAAGTCTTTGAGCTTTTCCATGACTGAACTATACCCGTTCCCGTCCGTGCACGGTGGGCCGTTGCGACCGTGCGGCAATATTATTTGCTGTATGGATCAGGCCAGCCTGGTCAGCTTTTCGATCCGGACCTCGGCCAGGCCAGTGATTGCCGCCGCCAGCGCGTGAAAGTGCGGCGTCGCTTCGTGCTCCTTCAGCGCCGCTTCGCCGGTCCACTCTTCCAGCATCACGAACTTGCCCGGCGCGCTATTGTCGACGTGCAGTTCATAACGGCTGCAGGCCGCTTCCGCACGGCTGGGCGGCACCACCTGCTCGAGGGCGCGGCGCACGGCGTCTTCCTTGCCCGGCTGGGCGATGATGGTGGCGATGACGATCAGGGGCTGGGTCACGTTCAATTCTTTCCGGCGTGGTGAAAAACAGTAGTGTAAGCGGTAACGGACGTTGGCGCCAAAGCCCGTCGGCGGAGCTCCGGGCACGCCCCGCGACAAGCGCCCGCGGGCAAGCTCCGACTGCCACCGCCGCCGGCGCGGCGGATGTGATTGGCGTGGCCGGAATGCTATCATTTCGCATGGACATCAAAAAGCGAAACAATGTGAGCCTGGCGGGCTCCGGCGACAAGACCATCGTCTTCGCCCACGGCTTCGGATGCGACAAGACCGTGTGGCGCCAGCTCGCCGAAACCTTCGTTCAGTCCCACCGGCTGGTCCTGTTCGACCTGGTCGGCAGCGGCGGATCGGACCTGTCCGCCTACGACCGTCAAAAATATTCGTCGCTGCAGGGCTACGCCAACGACCTGCTGGAGATCGTCGACAACGTCGGCGGCGCCCCCGTGTATTTCGTCGGGCACTCGGTCAGCGCGATGATCGGCCTGCTGGCCGCCAACACGGCGCCAGACAGATTCGCCGCCCAGGTCATGCTTGGCCCGTCCGCCTGCTATGTCGACGACGACGGATACCGGGGAGGCTTCTCCCGTGCCGACATCGACGACCTTCTCGACACCATGGACGCGAACTACCTCGGCTGGTCGAGCGCCATGGCGCCGGCGATCATGGGTGCTCCCGACCGCCCGGAGCTCGGCAAGAACCTGGCGAACAGCTTTTGCCGAACCGATCCTGAAATCGCCAAGCACTTTGCCCGCACCACCTTCCTCTCCGACCACCGGGCCGATCTTGCCCTGTCCTCGGTTCCCACCCTGGTCGTGCAATGCAGCGACGACCTGATCGCTCCCGTCGAGGTCGGCGAGTTCATCCACAAATCCAAGCCCGGCAGCCGGCTCGTGGTGATCGACAACATCGGCCATTGCCCGCACCTGAGCGCGCCAGCCGCCAGCGGCGAGGCGATCGCCCGGTTCCTGGCGGAGCTGCGCTGACTCATGGCAGGCACCGGCGCACCTGCCACCAACGAGCTGTGGGACCGCGCGCCTTGCGGCCTGCTGGTGGTGGCGGCGAACGGCGCCATCCTGCGGGCGAACGGGACCTTTTGCCGCCAGCTTGGATACCAGCCCGCGGAGCTCGTCGGCGCGAAGCGGTTCCAGGACCTGTTGCCGATGGGCGCCCGCATCTATCTCCAGACGCACTGGACACCTCTGCTCGACATGCAGGGCACGATCGCCGAGGTCCAGTTCGACATGCTGCGCCAGGATGGGACGCGCATTCCAATGCTGCTCAGCGCGACACGCCTGCGGGGCGAGGAAACTTTCCACGACGAGATCGCCGCGATGGGCGCCACCGACCGCAAGCTGTACGAGCGCGAGCTTCTCGAATCACGCGAGGCGGCGCGGGCGGCGCGGGATGAATTGGCTGCGGCCAAGGGCGAGCTGCGCAGCGCCTACGATGAGCTGTCGGCAAACCACCGCCGCAAGGACGAATTCCTGGCCACGCTGGCGCACGAGCTGCGCAACCCGCTCGCGCCGATTGCCAATGTCGCGGAGGCCCTGACACTCGGCGGGTGGAGCGCGGCGCGCGGCGATTGGGCCGCCGCCATCCTCTCGCGCCAGGTCGCCCAGATGGCCCACCTGGTCGACGACCTGCTGGACGCCGCCCGCATCAACATGGGCAAGATCGAGCTGCGGCCCGCCCGTGTCGAACTGGCCGAGCTGCTGCTGCGCGCGGCCGAAGAGGCACTTCCCGGTATCGAGGCGGCCGGCCAGTCGCTGCGCACCGAAATCGCCGGCGCGCCCATGCCGCTCGATGCCGACGCGACCCGCCTGACCCAGATCGTCGCGAATCTCCTGAACAACGCGAGCAAATACAGCCCCGCCGGCGCGCTGGTCGAGCTGCGGGCCTGGCCCAGCGGCGACGAGGCGTTCATCGAGGTGCGGGACAACGGCATCGGCATCGCGCCGGAGCAGCTGTCGCGCATCTTCGAGATGTTTTCGCAGGTCGCGCCAGCCCTCGACCGGATGCAGGGAGGGCTGGGTATCGGCCTGGCGCTGGTGCAAAAGCTCGTCGGGCTCCATGGCGGAACGGTGGAGGCGCACAGCGACGGCGTCGGCAAAGGCAGCTGTTTCGTCGTCCGGCTGCCGATCGCCGAAGGTGCCGCTGCCGTGCCCGACACGCGCGCGCCCGTCCTTTCCATGGAAACGGGATCGGGTGCGAAGATCGTGATCGTGGACGACAATGTCGACTCCGCCGAGACGCTGGCCATGGCCCTGGAACTGTTCGGCCATCGGCCGCGAACGGCGCGCACCGCGACCGAGGGCTTGCGCGAGATCGAAGCGTTCGGACCCAGCCTTGCCGTCCTGGACATTGGCCTGCCGGACATGAGCGGGCACGATCTCGCGCGCCGGATCCGGGCTGAACGCTGGGGAGCCGGCATGGCGTTGATCGCCTTGACCGGATGGGGCCAGGAATCCGACAAGCGGGCAGCGGCCGAAGCCGGCTTCGACGCGCATTTCACCAAACCGGTCGACTTTCAACAGCTGAACGAGGAAGTCGCCCGGCTCGTGCGCCTGAAAACAACGGGCCCGACCGGCCCGCGCGCCGCGCCTGGCTGAACACGCGCCATCTTTTACGATCACATGCGTGGCGGCTCTGCCAACCAGCGCACCTAAACCGGGTAAAATGCACGCCCGACCGCACCGCTTCTCAGCCGTACCGAACAGATGAACGTCCCCGCAGAGATCAACGCCGCCGCCGTCAAGAACGGCCCCGCCGAAAAAGTCACGCCGATGATGCAGCAGTACCTGCGCATCAAGGGCGAACACCCGACGATGCTGGTGTTCTACCGCATGGGCGATTTCTATGAACTGTTCTACGACGATGCCGAGAAGGCCTCGCGCATCCTCGGCATCACGCTGACAGCGCGCGGCCATGCCAATGGCGTGCCGATCAAGATGGCCGGCGTGCCCTTCCATTCGCTGGACGGCTACCTGGCCAAGCTGGTCAAGCTGGGCGAATCGTGCGCCATCTGCGAGCAGATCGGCGATCCGGCCACCAGCAAGGGGCCGGTCGAGCGCAAGGTGGTGCGCATCGTCACGCCCGGCACGCTGACCGATTCCGACCTGCTGCCGGAAAAATCGGAGCGGCCGCTGCTGGCGCTGTCGATGCTGAACCAGCGCAAGAGCGTCACCTGCGGCCTGGCCTGGCTGTCGCTTGCCTCCGGCAACCTGAAGCTGATGGAATTCTCCGGCGATGCGCGCGCCGTCAATGCGCGCCTGCTGCAGGAACTGGAACGCATCGTGCCCGCCGAGATCCTTCGCGCCGATGGCGGCGACCTGTTCGAAGAAATCACGATGTGTCACGTCAACGGGGTGCCCGAGTGGCATTTCGACGTGGTGCACGGCCACAAGGCGCTGCTCGACCAGCTGGGCGTGGCCACGCTGACCGGCTTCGGCGCGGACGGCATGGGCCCCGCGTTCGGCGCGGCCGGCGCGCTGCTGCGCTATGCCCAGTCGACGCAGGGCCGCGGGCTGCAGCACGTGAAGAACCTGTCGTGCGAAACGGAGAACGAATTCATCGGGCTCGATGCGGCCACGCGCCGCAACCTGGAGCTGACGGAAACCATTCGCGGCCAGGAATCGCCGACCCTGTTCTCGCTGCTGGACGGCTGCCGCACCGCGATGGGTTCGCGCCTGCTGCGCCACTGGCTGCACCATCCAAGGCGCGACCAGGCCGTGGCGCGCGGCCGGCACGATGCGATCGCCGCGCTGATGCAGGACGACGCCACCGGTTCCCTGGGCTTCCATCTGCAGCACGTGCCGGACATCGAGCGCATCACCACGCGCGTGGCGCTGCTGACGGCGCGGCCGCGCGACCTGGCGGCGCTGCGCGACGGCCTGCAGCAGTTGCCCAAGCTGCAGAAGTCGCTGGAGCGGGTGCTGGGCCTGGATAACGGCGACACCCTGCTGCGCCGCATCCGCGCCCAGCTGGACACGCCGGAAAGCTGCGTGGACCTGCTGGTGCGCGCCGTGATGGCCGAGCCGGCCACGATGGTGCGCGACGGCGGCGTGATCGCGCGCGGCTTCGATGCCGAACTCGACGAGCTGCGCGGCCTGTCCGAGAACGCCGGCCAGTTCCTGGTGGACCTGGAAACCCGCGAACGTGCCCGCACCGGCATCGCCAACCTGCGCGTCGAATACAACAGGGTGCATGGCTTCTATATCGAGGTCACCAACGGCCAGGCCGACAAGGTGCCGGACGACTACCGCCGCCGCCAGACCCTGAAGAACTGCGAACGCTACATCACGCCGGAGCTGAAGGCGTTCGAGGACAAGGCATTGTCCGCGCAGGATCGCGCGCTGGCGCGCGAGAAGGTGCTGTACGACGCCCTGCTGGCCGACCTGGCGCCGCACATCGGCTGCCTGCAGAAGATCGCGCAGGGCATTGCCCAGCTGGACACGCTGACCGCGCTGGCGGAGCACGCGCTGCGCAACAACTGGTGCGCGCCGACCCTGGTGGCCGAATCGTGCATCGACATCCGCGAGGGCCGCCACCCGGTCGTGGAAAACCAGATCGAACGCTTCATCGCCAACGACTGCCGCCTGCTGGCGGAACGCCGGCTGCTGCTGATCACCGGCCCGAACATGGGCGGTAAATCCACCTTCATGCGCCAGGTCGCGCTGATCACGCTGCTGGCCTACGTGGGCAGCTACGTGCCGGCGGCCAGCGCCATGATCGGCCCGATCGACCGCATCTTCACGCGTATCGGCGCCACCGACGACCTGGCTGGCGGCCGTTCCACGTTCATGGTGGAGATGACGGAAGCGGCCACGATCCTGAACGGCGCCAGCGACCATTCGCTGGTGCTGATGGACGAGATCGGCCGTGGCACATCGACCTTCGACGGCCTGGCGCTGGCCTGGGCGATCGCCCGCCACCTGATCGACACCAGCCGCAGCTTCACGCTGTTCGCCACCCATTACTTCGAACTGACCCAGCTGCCGGAAAGCCATCCGACGGCGGCCAACGTGCACCTGTCGGCCGTCGAGCACAAGGACAGCATCGTGTTCCTGCACGCGGTGCAGGACGGCCCGGCATCGCAAAGCTACGGCTTGCAGGTGGCACAGCTGGCCGGCGTGCCGCAAAGCGTGATCAAGGCGGCGCGCAAGCACCTGGCGCGCCTGGAAGCGCAGGCACTCGATGCAACACCGCAGCTGGACCTGTTCGCCGCGCCGGCCGTCGATGCGGACGACCAGCCGGCTGCCGCCTTTGCCGCCGGGCCGGCGGACGACCCGCGGCTGGGCGAGTTGCTGGCGGCGCTGGACGAGCTCGACCCGGATGCGCTGTCGCCGCGCGAAGCGCTGGAGCGGCTGTACCAGTTGAAACGTCTCGTGCCGGCATGACGCGGCGCGCCGGCCTGGCCTTCCTGCTGCTGGCCGGCGCCTTGCTGGCGGCCGCGGCACGGGCCGCGCCGGCCGGCGGCGAAGCGTTCGACATCGCCGTCGTCGGCCACACGTTTCCCGACGAGCTGGGCGATGCCGACCTGAAACGCACGATTGCCCGTGCCGACCGCGAAAAGCCTGCCTTCGTCATTGCCGTCGGCATCAAGTCGGCGGACGAACCGTGCAGCGACAGGCTGTACCTGCAGCGCAAGGGCCTGCTGAACAAGTCCGACCAGCCACTGGTGCTGGTGCTGACCGGCGACGACTGGACCGGCTGCCGCAATTCGGCGGGCCGTTCCAATGCGATCGAGCGGCTGAACCGCATCCGCGAAATCTACTACGATGGCCAGGAGGCGCTGGGCCGCCGCAAGCTGGACCTGAACCGCCAGTCGACGATCACCAAGTTCCGCAGCTATGCGGAGAATGCCTACTGGGAAATGCATGGCGTGCTGTTCGCCACCATCAACCTTCCCGCCCGCAATAACCACTACCTGATCGAAGCGGGCCGCAACAGTGAATACGAGGACCGCCTGGTTGCCAACCGCGCCTGGCTGCAGCGGCTGTTCAGCATGGCCAAGCGGCGCCAGCTTGCCGGTCTCGTGCTGTTTTCGGACGGCGACGTGGGCATCCACGCCGAGCCCGGCTTTTCGCTGCTGGCCGGGTTCTCCACCAAGCATGACGGCTTTGCCGAAACGCGCCGGCTGGCGCGCGCGCTGGCCGAGAACTACACGGGCAAGGTGCTGCTGGTGGATGCGAACCGGGAACCGCCGGTCAAGGACGCGCCGCCACCGGGCACCATGACATGGCGCGGCAACCTGGGGCACGTGACATTACGGGGCGAGTGGAATGTGCTGCGCGTGGCGCCAGGCAGCGAACAGCTGTTCACGCTGCGCCACGAAGAGGGCAACAAGGCACACGGGCAGCCGAAGCCGCCCGTGGACGGCGCGCCGGCGAAACCGCCCGCGCGCCAGGTACGCTGATATTCCCGCCGAGCCGCCCGCATCGCGCTGGTTGATGCCCCGTTCCAGGCACCGGTCAATGCGTTGATCCGGGGGCGGTCCGATGAACCGGTCAGTGGATCGGCTGCGTCCGGAACTGGTCGCCCGCCTCGCCTTCGTCGTCCTCGTCACCATGGTGGTGGCCGTGGGCGCCGTGTACGTGCTCGTGCGCGATCTCTTCATCGGTGGCTTCGCGCACTTCGAGCACTTTCAGTTCGAAGCGCAGCGCCATGCCGGCCAGCGGATGATTACCGTCCAGCACGACCTTGTCCTCGGCGATATCGGTCACGGTGAAAATCATCGCTTCGTCGTCGCTGTCGCCGTCCGGCATGCCTTCGAACTGCATGCCCACCTCGAGCGGTTCCGGCAGGCGCGAACGCGGCTCCACCTTCACCAGGTTCGGGTCGTAGTCGCCGAATGCGTCATCCGGTTCGATCTGGATCGTGTTCGCATAACCCACTTCCTTGCCATCGAGCTCTTCCTCGATCTTGGGCAAGGTGTTTTCATACCCGCCATGCAGGTACACCATCGGCTGGCGGCCGTCCTCGATCAGATTGTTCTGAGCGTCGGACAATTTGTATTGCACGGTGACGACGGTGTTCTTGGCGATCTTCATGTGACTTCCTTTCTGGTCTGATGGCGCCGATTATACCTCCAGCCCGCGACCGCGATCGCCATGCTCGCGCCAGCACGCGGAATCCATGGACAAGGCTGCCAGGATGACTGACAATTGGTTGTCAAATAGGCTTTTCATAATGTCATCCACCCTCTCGATGAAGGACATATCATGAAGAAAGCGGCATTGGCCATTGCAGCATCCCTGTTATTTGCCGGCACCGCCCAGGCGGCGCTGGTAACCGTCGACTATGCGGTGCCCATTGCCGCGATCGCGGAAGAATATCTCGACCCGTACTCGTACCAGGAAGTCGGCGGCACTTTCCTGGGCGGGATCGAGGCATACGTCGGCGACATCCTCACGGGCCGCTTCACCTACGACGACGCGGCACCGCTGGCGCCAGGCTTCGGCGGTTACTACACGCAGGCGCTGTCGCATTCGCTCACCTTCAGCCTGATCGATACCACGATCACGCTCGGCAACTCGCTGATCATAACCTCGCGCAGCGACACGGCGGATCGGCTTGGCGTGGGCGGCAGCGGCAACATCGGCGGAGAAACCGACCCGCTGGCGGTGGTCGAATTTTCGTTCGTGGCACCGGCCGGCACGCATGCCCCGGAGACGCTGCCAGGCGCGGCCGACTGGGCACATTACGCGGCCAGCGCCGCGACCCCGTTCCGGCTGACGATCCACGGCAATGGCTACAATGCCTATCTGAGCGGCGGCGCGATGTCGTTTACCGTGTCCGCGGTGCCCGAACCGGCCACCGGCGCAATGGCGCTCGCCGGCCTGGCGATCGTGGCCGGCGCGGTACGGCGCCGCAAGGCGGTGGCCACATGACAGGCTGCAAGACAAGCTGCATGCGAGGCTGCATGACAGGCTGCGAGACAGGCTGCAAGACAGACCGCATGCGTGGCTGCATGCGGGGCCAGCTTGGCGGCAGTGCCTGACGCGGCCGGCGGCCCGGATCAACTATAATCCGGGCATGAAAAAATCCGCACCGCTCCGCCTTCTCGGCGACATCACACCCGCGCAATTCCTGAGCGAATACTGGCACAAGAAGCCGCTGCTGATCCGCCAGGCCATCCCCGGCTTCCAGCCGCTGCTGCCCTTCGACCAGCTGGCCGCCCTGGCCACCCGCGATTTCGTGGAATCGCGCCTCGTCACCCTGACCGACGGCGAATGGAATATGCAGCACGGCCCGCTGCACGAGCTGCCGCCGCGCACGCAACGCGAGTGGACCATGCTGGTGCAGGGCCTGAACTTGCAGGACGATGCGGCCGACGCACTGCTGCGCCAGTTCCGCTTCGTGCCCGATGCCAGGCTGGACGACCTGATGGTCAGCTTCGCTACCGATGGCGGCGGTGTCGGCCCCCACTTCGATTCGTATGACGTGTTCCTGCTGCAGGCCGAAGGGCAGCGCCGCTGGCGCATCGGCCCGCAGAAAGACCTGTCGCTGATTGAAGGCCTGCCGCTGAAAATCCTCAGCAAGTTCAAGCCCACCGAGGAATTCGTGCTGGAACCGGGCGACATGCTGTACCTGCCGCCGCACTACGCGCACGACGGCGTGGCAATCGGCGATTGCCAGACCTATTCGATCGGCTTCCGCTCGCCCTCCTACCAGGAACTCGGCGAAGCGTTCCTGCAGTTCATGGCCGATTCGATCGACCTGCCCGGCCGCTATGCCGATCCGGACCTGGAGCCGTCGGCCAAGCCGGCCGAAATCCCGAAGAACATGCTGGGCCAGCTGGCAGACGAGCTGAACAAGATGCAGTTCACCGAAGACGATTTCACGATCTTCCTCGGCGAATACCTGTCGGAACCCAAGCATAACGTGTTCTTTACCGGCCCCGAGAAGCCGCTGCCGGCCGGGCGCTTCGCGCAGGCTGCCGCGAAGCGGGGCGTGAAACTGTCGCGCAAGACGCAGATGCTGTACCGCGGCAAGCACGTGTTCATCAACGGCGAATCGTTCGCGATCGGCCGTGCCGACAAGGCGGCGCTGGAAGCGCTGGCGAACAACCGCGTACTCGATGGCGCCCAGGCGGCGGCGGCGTCGGAAGACGTGATGGAGGCGCTGTTCGCCTGGTATACCGACGGCTGGCTCGAACTCGACAACTAGGAGCGGCGATGGACAGGGAGACTTTCGATACCCGTGCCGGGTTCCAGGCCCAGCTGGAAGCCTGCCTGTCCCGCTCCCGCATGTCGCTGGCCATGTTCGACCCCGACTTCGGCTGGTGGGAACTGGGCAGCAGCGGCAACGACGCACTCCTGCGCGCATTCCTGCGCCATGGCGGGCGCGTGCAACTGGTTGCGCACAGCAATGTGCGCCTGGAACGGGATGCGCCGCGCTTCCTGCGCCTCCTGCACGATTATGGCCACCTGATCGAATGCCGGCTCACCAGCGCGTCGATCGGGCATCTCACCGATTCGTTCTGCATTGGCGACGCGCATCACCTGGTGCGCCGCTTTCACAGCGACCATTTTCGCGGCGAAGCAATTTTTCATGCGCCTTCGTCAACCCAATCGCTACTCGAGCGTTATCAGTCTATCTGGGCCGAAACGCGGCCCGGCCTGCAAGCCGGCGTGACGGGTTTGTAATCGCGAAGTTTGCAGGTCGCGGCTGCCTGACGGTCCAATTTTCGCCTGCGAGGGTGCATGTTCGACATGCATTTTCAGGCTGTTTGGTTCGTTGCACCGGTAAGTATGGTTGGGATAGCAAGTACTAGACTTAGTAGCAATATTGTACGTACGAAAAAGTTGCGAAAGTGTCCTGTGTTGCTATTGCGACTCATTTAAATTCGCTATAATATTCTGTTAGGAAGTTTCCGTTGTCTGGGGCACCATATGGTCCGAATGACCACGAAACGCCCTAGTGAGCGATAATTACCGGTAATTATTCATCGCAACTGTCATCAATTAGTGTATTAATTAAGGAAAACAAATGAAAAAGTCCCTGCTGATCGCCTCCCTGCTGGCTGTTGCCCTGGCTGCTTGCTCGAAAAAAGAAGAAGCTCCTGCCGCTCCTGCTGCTGAAGTCACCGCTCCTGCTGCTGACGCAACCGCACCAGTCGCTCCTGCTGCTGACGCAACCGCACCGGCTGCTGACGCTGCTGCTGCTCCGGCTGCTGACGCTGCTGCTGCCGCTTCGGACGCTGCTGCTGCTGCTTCCTCCGCTGCTTCCGCTGCTTCGGAAGCCGCTTCGGCCGCTGCTGCTGCCAAGTAATAGCTTCCGGCTGCCGTCTCCGGACGGCACCCTGCTCAACCGCCCTTTCGGGCGGTTTTGTTTTTGGCGCTGTTCGTGTTAAATCGAACAGCGCCTTGTTTTATGGAGCGCCGCTTCCGGCCACCTCCATCAATAGGCGACAGTGAAGCGTGCGCGCGCATGCGCCGGCCGCTCCAGTTCATCGATCATCGCCACGGCGTAATCCTGCAGCGAGATACGGCTGTTCCCTTCCCCATCCGTCAGCAGGCTATCGGTGCCCAGACGGAAAATTCCCGTGCGCTGACCTGGCTCGATAAGCGCCGCCGGACTCAGCATTGTCCAGTCCAGTTCGCTCTCGGTGCGCAGCAGGCGCAAGGCATCGCGCGCCCCCTCGGCCGTGGCTTTCCATTGCGCGGGGAAAGCCGGCGTGTCGACCAGTTGCACACCCGGCGCCACTTCCAGGCTGCCGGCACCACCCACCACCAGCAGGCGCGGCACCCGCGCCGTTTTCGCCGCAGCGACGATCGATTCGATACCGCGCAGGTAATACCCGTGCACATCCTGCTGGGCGTGGCCGCTGAATGCGCTGACCACGGCATCCGCGCCGGCCAGCTGCAGCGCCAGCGCATCGCTGTCCTGCACGTCCGCCCGCACCGCCTGCACGCCCGCCTGGGCGGGCACGTTCCCGGGCCGCGATACCAGGGCCTTCACATCGTGGCCGCGGTTGACGGCCTCCTCCAGCAGCGCCGAACCGATATAGCCGGTGGCGCCGATCAGGGCGATTTTCATGTCTTTCCTTTGAATATTGGGTAAGAAGGCCATCATGCACCGCGCCGTTGCCCTTATAAACGGACGGGTACATAATTCATTCATCAGGAATTCTAAATAATACGATGGCACTGCCCGGACATATCGATCTCAACGACCTGGTCGTATTCGCCGCCGTGGCCGATACGGGCGGCTTCTCCAAAGCGGCACTGCGGCTCGGCGTCGCGCCAGCCAAGGTCAGCCTGGAAGTCGCGCGGCTGGAGACACGGCTGGGTACCGCGCTGTTTACGCGCACGACCCGGCGCGTGGTGCCCACCGAGGCGGGCCGGGCATTGCACGAGGAGTGCGCCCCCCTGCTGCTGCAATTGCGCGCCGCGATCGACGATTTGCACGCCTCCGCCGCCGCGCTGACAGGCAGCCTGCGCGTGACGGCGCCGACCGACTTCGGCGCCCATTTCGTTGCGCCGGCACTGGCGCGCTTCGCCGCACTGCATCCGGCGCTGGCCATCGAGCTGCAGACGGGCGACCGCATTGCCGACCTGGTGGGTGAAGGGATCGATATCGCGATCCGGATGGGCTGGCTGCGCGATTCGTCGCTGCGAGCAGTCAAGCTGGGCGGCTTCGGCCAGTATGCCGTGGCATCGCCCCGCTACCTGGCGCAGGCGGGCACGCCCGGCACCCCGGAAGAGCTGGCGGCGCTGGACTGGATCGCCCTGACGCGCCTGCCTGCCCCGCTGAAATGGACATTCGCGGGCCCCGCCGGCGCAAGCCGGACGGTACAGATGCGTGCGCGCATCCGCACCGATTCCGCCGGCGCCTTGCGCGCCCTGGTCCTGGAGGGAGCCGGCGTGTCGATCCTGGACGAGTACAGCGTGCGGCACGATCTCGCCAGCGGCGCGTTGATCCGGCTGCTGCCCGAGTGGACATTGCCGGCTGGCGGCACCTACGCCGTATTCCCGCCGGGGCGGCACGTGTCCCGCAAGGTGCGTGCCTTCGTCGAGTTCTACCAGGCATGGCTGGCCGAGGCGGGAGCCGGGTGAAAAAAAACCGGCCTGGGCCGGTTTTTTTTCACAGAAGACTGCGCTTACTTCAACTCTTCCTGCAGCAGCGTCAGGATCTTCTCGGCGGTCGGCGACACATCCGCCTCGCCCTTGTTGTTCTGCACGGTGACCTGGCTGGTATTGCCGGTCTCGGCAGCCTTGACGACGATGCGGTAGCGTTGCGCTTCCTTGTCGGCGTCCGACGACCCCCAGCTGAACAGGCGGCCGAAGAAGCCTTTCTTCTCGGCCTGGTCGGCCACGTAGCGCACGTAGTAGATACCCTGCACACGGTCGCGGTCTTCCACGGTGAAGCCGGCGCGGTCCAGCGCCAGGCCCACGCGGCGCCACGAGCGGTCGAAGCCTTCGTCGGTTTCCACATGGCGGCTGGCGCCCTCGCCCTTCAGGAATGCATGCAGCGGTTGCACGATCGCATTGTCGACGGCCGTGCGGGCTGCCGTGGCTTCGGTACCGCCCAGCTTCGTCAGCAGGCGGGCCAGGAAGACCGCTTCCAGGTTCGGGTCGGACGGGCGCGGCGTCCAGGTCACGATTTCCTTTTCCGGCCCCTGGGCGATTTCTTCCGCGCCGCGGTGGCTGATGTAGATCTCGGTGGTGCCGTCCGCATTGCGTTCGATACGGGTGCGGTATTTGTCACGTTCGCCGGTCGAATAGGCCGAATCGAACACCTTGCCGATCGTGCGGCGGATGATGTCCTGCGGGATCTTCGCGCGGTTCTCGTTCCACTCCGTTTCCATCACGCCGGCAGTGGCGTTGTCGAGCGACAGCGTGAAGCCGGCGTCTTCCCAGAACGATTTCAGCTGTGGCCACAGCACGTCGGGAGAGGCTTTGACGACCAGCCAGCGCTGGTTGCCGGCCCGCTCCACGCGCACCTTGTCGTTGCCGGTAGTGGCCACTTCATTGCTGCCGACGCCAGCTGCCGGCGCGGCCAGCGTGCCGCCACCGGCCATGCTGGCGCGCTGCGCCGCATAGCCCGATGCGGTGGCGACACCGCTGCCGCTGTCCGGCAAGGCGTAGCGATTATCCTTCTGCAACTGGGTGAGATCCGGCGGTACGTCCAGCGTGCTGGCTTTCTTGGCCGATTTGTAGTCCACCGTGGTCTTGCCGACCACGGATTCAACCATGCCGCAACCGGTCAGGCTGAGCATCAGGACGCCAAGCGCGAGGCTGCTTTGCGGAGTAAGGGAAGCTTTCTTGATCATGTGGTGACAGAGATAAAAGCTGAAGAAACCAGCTGGATGATCGTCGCGGCGGCGCCGGGAACCGGCGCTGCCGCACTCCGGATTTAGGCCAGCACGCCGGCTTCGACCAGTGCGGCACGTACCGTCTGGTGGAATTCGGAAGCGAGTGGAACCAGCGGCAAGCGGATGCCGGCTGGCATCCTGCCCATTTCCGCCAATGCCCACTTGGCGGGCACCGGATTCGGCTCGACGAACAGTTTCTGGTGCAGAGGGAAAACCTTGTTGTTGATCTCGATGGCGCGCGCGATATCGCCCGTCATCGCCGCGGCGCACATGTCGGCCATGGCACGGGGTGCCACGTTGGCGGTCACGGAAATGTTGCCCTTGCCGCCGGCCAGCATCAGCGCCATCGCGGTGGGATCGTCGCCGGAGTACACGGCGAATGGCTTCGGTACCGAGCGCAGCAGGCGCAGCAGATCGAGGCCGCGGCCGATATTGCCGGTAGCATCCTTGATGCCGATGATGTTGTCGATGGCGGCCAGGCGCACCACCGTTTCGTTCGCCATGTCCGCCACCGTGCGGCCGGGCACGTTGTACAGGATCACCGGCAGGTCCACCGCTTCGGCGATGGCCTTGAAGTGCTGGTACATGCCTTCCTGCGTCGGCCGGTTATAGTAAGGCACCACTTGCAATGTCGCGTCGGCGCCGGCTTCCTTGGCGTAGCGGGTCAGTACGATGGCTTCGGCGGTCGAATTGCCACCGCTGCCGGCGATCACGGGAATGCGGCCGGCCACGCGGTCCACGCAGGCCTTGATCAGTGCACAGTGCTCGGCCACCGTCACGGTAGCCGATTCGCCGGTCGTGCCGACGATGACGATGCCGTCGGTGCCCTCGGCAATATGCCAATCGATCAGGCGGTCCAGGCTGTCGTAGTCCAGACTGCCATCCGCGTGCATCGGCGTCACGATTGCAACAATGCTGCCCTTAATCATATATTGAACCAATTGCAAATAGATTGAAAACGTCGATTGTAGACGATACCCTGCGCCCGTGGGGTATTTCGCGGCGGTATCAACTACCGGTACGGCCCAGCAGCGCGGCTTCCCGCGGGAACTCGGCCTTGACGGCACAAATCCGCTGGACCATGGCCCGCGTGCCGCCCGGCTGCCCATCTTCCATAACGATGCCGTCCTCGAAAGCGATGACACGCAGCCCCTGCTGCCGGGCCAGTTCCAGCAGCTCGCCGGGCTTCAGCAGGAAGTCGGGATTGCTCGGCTTGCCGAATGCCGCGTTTCCGTCGGCGAATGTTTCATAGATCAGCACGCCGTTCGGCGCCAGGCTGCCGGTCATGTCGGCCAGCAGCGGCCGGTGCAGGTAATTGGTGACCACGATGCCGGCAAACCGGTTCGGGCCGAAGGGCCATGCCGCCCCGTCCACTTCCAGGTCGATATCGCTGGTGACGATGCCGGGGCCGGCCGTGGCGGCCAGTGCGTCGGGCCGCCGGTCGACGGCGATCACCGCATGCCCCAGCGTGACAAGGTGGCGAGAATGGCGGCCGTTGCCGCACGCGAGATCCAGCACCTCGCCGCCGGGAATCAATGGTGCAAAGCGCTGCACCCAGGGAGAAACCACGTCGTTCATCTGATCCTTCATTCACAGTCAGGTAAAACCCGGTCCGGCGGCAACGCGCACGTCACCTGCCGGCGGGCCGGTCCATTACATGTTGAGCAACAGCTGCAGCGGCAGCACCAGGAATCCCAGCAGTTCGATGAACACGCCCACCATGGCCGTCAGCAGCGGCGTCAGCAGGTTGAAGTACATCGCCACCAGCAAGCCGACGAAGATCCACGGGGTATAGGACTCGATCCGGGCGTAGCGCCGCGCCAGTTCGTTCGGCAGCAGCGCCGTCAGGATGCGGCCGCCATCGAGCGGCGGTACCGGCAGCAGGTTGAACACGCACATGATCGCATTCACGTTGACGCCGGCAATGGCCATCTTGACCAGGAACGGCTCGGACACCTCCATGCCGCGCATCAGCACCAGCCAGATCATCCAGGCCAGGCCCATCGCGAAATTCGCCATCGGGCCGGCAGCCGCCACGAAACCCATCTGCTTCTTGGGATTGCGCAGCCGGCTGTAGTCGACCGGTACCGGCTTGGCATAGCCGAACGGCATGTGGATCGTCAGGTACAGGATCAGCGGCAGGATGATCGTGCCGAAAGGATCGATGTGACGGGTGGGATTGACCGACAGGCGCCCCATCTGGTGCGCGGTCGGGTCGCCGAAATACCGGGCCACGTAACCATGGGCCGCCTCGTGCAGCGAAATCGCGAACAGGACGGGAATTGCGTACACCGCAACGGTCTGGATGGCTTGACTGAATTCACTCATGGGCAAAATTTTACCAGACTGCAATCACAGGCCCGGCGGGTCGAAAGGAGGAGGAAGGTAAAGAAAGGCAAAGACGCCGGCCCGGGGGCCGGCTGGCGCCGGATTCACCGGCCGGCTTTCACAGGCCGACCACGGCCGGGTCGCCGCGGCCCAGGCGGATCATTTCCGGCTCGCTGCCGGTCAGGTCGATGACGGTCGTCATTTCCATGCTGCAGGCGCCGCCGTCGATGACCAGGTCCAGCTGCTTGCCGATGCGGGCATTGATTTCCTCGGGGTCGTTGAGCGGCTCGGTCTCGTCCGGCAGGATCAGTGTCGACGAGATCAGCGGCTGGCCCAGTTCGGCCATCAGCGCCTCGACGATCGGCGTTTCCGGCACGCGCAGCCCGATGGTCTTGCGCGACGGGTGCGACAGCCGGCGCGGCACTTCGCGGGTGGCTTCAAGGATGAACGTGAACGGACCCGGCGTGGCCGCCTTCAGCAGGCGGAACTGCCGGTTGTCGACCCTGGCGTAGACACCGATCTCGGACAGGTCGCGGCACAGCAGCGCCAGGTGGTGCTTTTCATCGATGCCGCGGATGCGACGCAGCCGTTCGACCGCCGCCTTGTCGTCCAGGTGGCAAACCAGCGCATAGCACGAGTCGGTGGGCACCGCCACGACGCCGCCGCCGTGGATGATCTGGGCCGCCTGCTTGATCAGGCGGCCCTGCGGATTGACCGGATGGATTTCAAAGAACTGGCTCATGCTCTATGTCACCTCAGCGCCTGCAATGCCGCGATACGTTGCTCGAACGGCGGGTGGGTGGAGAACAGCGCCGACCAGCCGCCGCCGCCCGAGATGCCGGAAGCGGCCATGTTCTGCGGCAGCGCGCCCGGCTCCATGCCGCCCAGGCGCGCCAGCGCGTTCTGCATCGGCGCGGAGCTGCCCAGCAGGCGCGCCGAGCCGGCATCGGCGCGGAATTCGCGCTGGCGCGAGAACCAGGCCACGATGATCGACGCCAGCAGGCCGAACACGATCTCGCAGACGAACACGGTGGCCATGTAGCCGACACCCCGGCCGCCTTCGTTGCGCAGCAGGACCTTGTCGACGAAGAAGCCGACGATGCGGGCAAAGAACACCACGAAGGTATTGACCACGCCCTGGATCAGCGTCAGCGTCACCATGTCGCCATTGGCGATGTGCGCCACCTCATGGCCCAGCACCGCTTCCACCTCCTCGCGGTTCATCGATTGCAGCAGGCCGGTGGACACCGCCACCAGCGCCGAATTCTTGAAAGCGCCCGTGGCGAAGGCATTCGGCTCGCCGTCATACACCGCCACTTCGGGCATGCCGATGCCGGCGCGCTGCGCCAGGCCCTGCACGGTGGACAGCAACCACTGCTCGGTGGAATTCTGCGGCGCGTCGATCACGCGCGCGCCGGTCGTCCACTTCGCCATCGGCTTGGAAATCAGCAGCGAGATGATCGACCCGGTAAAACCGACCACCAGCGAAAACGCCAGCAGCCCGCCGATTTCCAGTTGCCCGCCCGCTCCGGGACGGCCGATGCCGAGCAGCGAGAGCACGATGGACAACACCAGCATCACGGCGAGGTTGGTGGCGATAAACAGGACGATGCGTTTCATGTAGGAGTTCTCCGGATGTGATCCGTGGGGTCATATAAGGCTATAACCATAAGATTACAAGGGTATTGCCGACCGGTGCATTGCCGGCCCGGCCGGCTTCAGAACCAGTCGTGCCAGACCGGCGTCACGCTGGCAGGCAGCGGCGGCAGCGCGGCGAAGTCCACCCGAGCCTCGCCGGGCGCGTGGAAATCGGTGCCGCGCGAGGCCAGGAAGCCGTAGGCATTGGCCAGTTGCGCATAGACCGGGTACTGGTCCGGCGTATGGCTGCCGGTCACCACCTCGATGGCGCTGCCGCCCAGTTCCTTGAATTCGTCGAACAGTACGCCCTGCTGCAACTGGGTGAAGCGATAGCGGCCCGGGTGGGCGATGACGGCCGTACCGCCGGCGCCATGGATCCAGCCGACGGCGTCCTCCAGGCTGGCCCAGCGGTGCGGCACATAGCCGGGCTTGCCTTCGGACAGGTATTTGCGAAACACTTCCGGGGTATTGGCGCAATAACCCTGCTGCACCAGGAAGCGGGCAAAGTGGGTACGCGACATCAGCGCCGGGTTGTCGACGAATTCCAGCGCGCCCTCGTAGGCGCCGTGAATGCCGGCCTTGGCCAGCTGCTCGCCGATCTCGCGGCCGCGCGCGTCGCGTCCCTCGCGGGTGGCGGCAAGACCGCGCAGCAGGGCGGCGTTGTTCTCGTCGATGTTCAGGCCCACGATGTGCACCGTTTCGCCGCTCCACGTGATCGAGATTTCCACCCCGGCCACGAAGCGCATGCCGAGATCGCGGGCCGCGATGCGCGCGGCGGCGATGCCGCCCACTTCATCGTGGTCGGTCAGGGCCCAGGCATCCACGCCGGCCTTGCGGGCATACTGCGCCACGGCGGCAGGCGCGAGGACGCCGTCGGAAACGTTGGAATGGCAGTGCAGGTCGACTTTCAGCATGGGCTAAGGGAAGCGGTAACGAACTGTCATTGTACCGCCGCCCGCCACGCGGCGCCGCAAGCGGCCATTTATGCGCGGAATGTTCGGGATGCGGGCATGGTTCAGGCTCCCGGCCCGGCCCCCGTTCCGGGCCCGGGTTCAGGCGCGCCGGGGCCAGGCGCGCGGGATTCAAGCGTGCAGAGTTCGAACGTGTCTCTATGCCAGGAACTGCGCGATCATCTCCGCCAGCAGCGCCGGCTGGTCGTGGTGCAGCATGTGGCCGGCGTCCGGCACCATCTTCGGCGTGATGTCGGCGATATGCGCCATCCTGCGGTCGACTTCGCGCCGGCCCTCTTCCGGCCCGCCCAGCCACAGCCACATATTGGTATCGGCCGCCTCGACCCACAGCACCGGCGCGGCGATGCGGCGCCAGCAGGCCATGATGTCCTCGGCGTGATACGGCAGCGGGCTGGCCTGCTTGTGCACCGGGTCGCCCAGGATTTCCCACTCGCCGGCCGCGTTTTGCGCCGACCAGTGCCGCGCCAGGAAGGCCGCGCGCTCGTCGGTCAGGCGCGGATTGGTCTTTTGCAGGCGCGCCGCCACGGCCTCCTGCGTGGGATAGGCCTTCATTACCGGTGGATCGAGCAGTTCGTCGAGCCACTTCGCGTAGCGCTTCGGCGCATCCTCCGGCCTGGCGCCCGTCAGGCCGAAGCCTTCCAGGTTGACGAAGCGGCGGATCCGCTCCGGCCGCACGCCCGCGTAGATGCCGGCGATATTGCCGCCCATGCTGTGGCCGACCAGGTTCACCTGTCCTTCCGGCTGATAATGGCGCAACAGCGCATCCAGGTCGGCCAGGTAGTCGGGGAACCAGTAGGTATCGGTGCCGGCGCGCTCGGTGAGGCCGAAGCCGCGCCAGTCGGGCGCGATGACGTGCCAGTCGCCGCCCAGGTGATCGACGACGAACTGGAACGACGCCCCCACGTCCATCCAGCCATGCAGCATGAAGATCTTGGGCGCGCCTTCGCGGCCCCAGTGGCGCACGTGGGTGCGCAGGCCGCGCACGGTGAGGAAGTCGGAACGGGATGGTGTCATGGGTCTGGCCTTGAAATGGACGGCACCGGCGCAATATGCGGGCCTTCCGTTTGGGAATCACTTATATTAGCACGATCGTTCTTATTGGCCTCGCGCGGGCGAACGGCACGGTTCCCGGGGCGCAAGGGCGTAAAATGTCGCCAATATTTTCCCCCGACAAGGCCATCCATGACGATTTACCAGTTGGGCACCGATGCGCCCGAAATCGACGCCACCGCCTTCGTGGCGGACAGCGCCACGCTGATCGGCAAGGTCACCCTGCATGCCAACAGCTCGGTATGGTTCGGTGCCACGCTGCGCGGCGACAATGAACGGATCACGATCGGCGCGAACAGCAATGTTCAGGAAGGCACCGTGATGCATACCGACATGGGCTATCCGCTGACGATCGGCCGCGATGTGACGATCGGCCACCAGGCGATGCTGCATGGCTGCACGATCGGCGACGGCGCGCTGGTCGGCATCCAGGCCGTGATCCTGAACGGCGCAAAGATCGGCAAGGGTTGCCTGGTGGGCGCCGGCGCGCTCGTCACCGAGGGCAAGGAATTCCCGGACAACGTGCTGATCATCGGTTCCCCGGCCAAGGCCGTGCGCGAGCTGACGGCGGACGACGTGGCGCGGCTGCAGGGCAACGCCGACGGCTATGCGGAACGCGCGCAGCTGTACAAGACAAATTTGAAAAAGATTGGATAACGCATGACCCAGGATACGCTGCAAAAATTCATTTTCGAGAACGCCGCCGTGCGCGGCGAGCTGGTCGACATCTCGGCTACCTGGCGCGAGATCCAGGCGCGCCACCAGTACCCGGTGGCCGTCAAGCGGCTGCTGGGACAGATGGTGTCCGCCGCCGCGCTGCTGTCGGCCAACCTGAAGTTCAACGGCTCCATCGTGATGCAGATCCATGGCGACGGCCCGGTACGCCTGCTGGTGGTCGAATGCGATTCGCAGCTGCGCATGCGCGCCACCGCGAAGCTGAATGAAGGCGCGCCGATCGCCGACGACGCCAACCTGACGGACCTGCTGAACCAGACCGGCCGCGGCCGTTTCGTGATCACGCTCGACCCCGCCGAGAAAGTGCCGGGCCAGCAGCCCTACCAGGGCGTCGTGCCGCTCGACGGCGAGGACGTCGCCACCGTCATCGAACACTACATGCTGCGCTCCGAGCAGCTGGACACGCAACTGTGGCTGGCCGCCGACGACAACGTCGCCCGCGGCCTGCTGCTGCAGAAGCTGCCGCTGCACGGCGGCAAGGCCGAAGCCAATCCCGTCAGTCCGGAAGAAGCGCTGGAAACCTGGAACCGCGCCGTGATGCTGGGCCGCACGCTGAAGGAAGAGGAGCTGCTCTCCACTGAAATCGACGTGCTGCAAAAACGCCTGTTCTGGGAAGAAACGATCCGCGTGTTCGACCCGGTGCATCCGTCGTTCCACTGCAGCTGCACGCGCGACAAGGTCGGCAACATGCTCAAGATGCTGGGCCAGGCCGAAGTCGAGGACGCTCTTGCCGAGCAGGGCAAGCTGGGCATCAACTGCGACTTCTGCGGCAAGCACTATGAATACGACGCCGTCGACTGTGCCCAGCTGTTCGCCAGCGACGCCCCCGCCGAAACGCTGATCCACCCGCCCGAAGTCAAGCAATAAGCCACTTCGCGTCACCAGGCCCGCCCTCCCCGGCGGGCTTTTTTGTTGCGTCATTGTTTCTTGAAACCGGGGTCAGACCCCGAGTTTTGGAAACATTGTTTCGTTAGCGTCATCACGCCGTCACATCGTCCCGCTACGCTCCGCGTCGTTGCATTTTCAACCAACTTAACGACGAGCTAACGATGAAGAAACAGATCAAGGCCGCCATGGTGGCGAGCCTGGCGCTGGCGCCGCTGGCGATGGCACAGCAGGTGGCAACGGCGGTGGCGGCGATGGAAAGTGGCGCCGTGGAGGCGAACAGCGAGGCAGCCGCGGCGGCGGCCGGGCCGATGGCGACGGTGGAAGTGGCCACGCGCCGCACCCGCTCCTCGGTGGCGCTGCGGGGCGATGAAATCCAGAAGATCCTGCCCGGCACCAACCCGCTGAAGGCGCTGCAGACGCTGCCCGGCGTCAGCTTCCAGACCGCCGACCCGTGGGGCAACAACGAGCAGAACCTGTCGCTGTTCGTGCACGGTTTCTCGGGCCAGCAACTGGGCTACACGATGGATGGCGTGCCGCTGGGCGACCAGCAGTACGGCAACTACAACGGCTTATCGCCACAGCGCGCGGTGATCTCGGAGAACGTGCGCGGCGTGGTGCTCTCCTCCGGCGCGGGCGACCTGGCCACTGCGTCCACCAGCAACCTGGGCGGCACCATCGAAACGTTCTCGTCGGATCCGCTGGCCGAGCGCAACCTCGCCGTGCAGCAGACCCTGGGCAGCCACGACACGTCGCGCACTTTCCTGCGATATGACAGCGGCAAGTTCGGCGACAGCAGCGTCTACGTCTCCGCCATGCACCACGAAGCGCGCGCATGGGACTTCCATGGCCGCCAGGGCGGCGACCAGGTCAATGCCAAGTTCGTCAACGACAACGCCGCCGGTCGCCTCACCGTCTTCTTCAACTACAGCGACAAGATCGAGCCGAACGAAGACAGCACCGTCCACTCGGCCACCGAGAAATACCAGCCGTATACCCGCCCGTTCCTTTATCCCGATTTCCAGACCGCGCTGAACTACCTGTCGCCGACCGGCGCCACGCCGGCGGCCGAAGGCAACAACTACCGCAACTACTACAGCGATGCGCAGCGCGAGGATTACCTGGGGTACGTGAAGTACGACTGGCACCTGTCGGACAGCACCACCTGGTCGAACCAGCTCTACTACCACTACGACGATGGCGTCGGCGTCGTCGCCGGGCCGATCGGCGTGGCCGGCCTGCCCGCGCTGTTCGCCGTCTACTACCCGAACCAGAACCTGAAGCAGGTATTCGGCAACTCGGGCTACGCCACCCGCACCACGGAGTACCAGATCAATCGTACCGGCTGGCTGTCGACCCTGCGCACCGAGATCGGCGACCACACGATCCAGGGCGGCCTGTGGTTCGAGAAGAACGAATCGCAAGCCTACCGCCGCTGGTATGCGCTGGACGTGAACAATCCCAGCTCCCCCTACGACCGCCCGGAAAACCCGCTGATCACGCAGTACGGCAGCGAGATCGACAACAAGGTCGTGCAGTTGCACCTGCAGGATGAATGGCGCGTGCGTCCGGACCTGGTGCTGCAGGGCGGTTTCAAGTCCAGCCTGCAGTTCGCGCGCGGCATGATGCCGGTGCAGCCGAAGGCGGGTGCCATCGCCGGCGGCTCCACCGCGCTGCCGGAAGGCGATATCGACACGAAGAAATGGTTCCTGCCGCAGCTGGGCGCGCGCTGGGACATCACCGCCAATGACCAGGCCTTCGTCAACGTGCAGAAGAACATGCGCCAGTTCGTCACGTACGGCGGCGGCGGCGCGTCGCCATGGAGCCTGGCGAGCCAGTCCGCCTTCGACCTGTTCAAGTCCACCGCCAAGCCGGAAACCTCGGTCACCTTCGAGGCCGGCCTGCGCACCAGCCGCTCGCTCGATGCCGGCCCGCTGACCGGCTTCGACGGCCAGGTCAACATCTATCATGTGAACTTCAAGGACCGCCTGCTGACGATCAGCCCGACCCCGGTGATCTCGGCGATCATCGGCGGCAATCCGGTGCTGGCCAACGTGGGCAACGTGAAGATCGACGGCATCGACATGTCCGGCACGTTCCACTTCGGCCGCGCGTTCTCGTTCTACGACGCGATCTCGTACAACCGCTCGGAGTACCAGGACAACTACCTGAACGGCGCCACCACCGTGCCGACCGCCGGCAAGAAGATCCCCGGCAGCCCGGAATGGATGAACAAGTTCGTCGCCTCGCTGGACCTGGGCGGCACCGAGTTCCAGCTGAGCGGCGACTACGTCGGCAAGCGCCATGCGACCTACACCAACGACCTGTCGGTCGGCAGCTACTTCCTGCTCGGCCTCGGCGTGACCGGCAGGCTGCCGTTCCTCGACGGCGCCTGGGTGAAGAACGCGCGCTACCGCGTCAACGTGACGAACCTGGCCGACCGCCGGGGCGACCTGAACGTCGTCGTCGGCGCCGCCGATAAAACGTACAATACGTTCCCGATCGCCCCGCGGCAGGGCTTCCTCACGTTGATGGCGGATTTCAAATGACCGGACGATACCTTTCCCGCCGCGGCTTCATCGCGGCGGCCACGACAACCGCCGCCGCCAGCGCCGTGGGCCTGGCCGGCTCGCTGCTGCCCGCCGCGCAAGCCGCGCCGGCACGGCCGCTGGTCTTCGCCCACCGCGGCGCCTCGGCGCTGCGGCCCGAACACACGCTGGCCGCGTATGCGAAAGCGATCGCCGACGGCGCCGACTTCGTCGAACCCGACCTGGTGTCGACGAAAGACGGCGTGCTGGTGGCGCGCCACGAAGCATTCCTGGCCGAGACGACCGACGTGTCCGACCGTCCCGAATTTTCCAGCCGCCGCGCGCGCAAGACAATCGATGGCGAAACCCACGAAGGCTGGTTCGTCGACGACTTCACGCTGGCCGAACTGAAGACGCTGCGCGCCATCGAGCGCATCCCGGCATCGCGCCCCGGCAGTGCCGAATACGATGGCATGTTCCAGGTGGTGACATTCGAGGAAGTGATCGACTTCGTGGCTGCGCAGTCGGCCACCATCGGCCGCGTGATCGGCCTGGTGCCGGAGCTGAAGCACTCCACGTATTTCGCGCGCGCCGGCCTGCCGCTGGAAGAGCGTTTCATGGCCACGCTGGCGGCGCACGAGTACACGCGCCGCGCGCCGGTCGAGATCCAGTCGTTCGAAGTGGCGAACCTGCGCATGCTGCGCGAGAAGCTGGGCAAGCGCGCCAACCTGCGCCTGATGCAGCTGGTCGGCGTCGGCGCCGTAAAGCCGAGCGACGTGGCCGCCGCCGGCGGTTCACTCACCTACGCGGAGATGGCGACGCCGGCCGGCCTGCGCGACATCGCGCAGTACGCCGACGTGTTCTCGCCGCCGACCCGCGCGCTGATCCCGTTGAGGAAGGATGGCAGGCTCGATGCGCCGACGTCGCTGGCGGCCGATGCCCGCGCGGCCGGGCTGCGGCTGGAAACATGGACGTTCCGGCCCGAGAACCGCTTCATCGCGGCCGATTTCCGCAACGGCGCCGGCGAGCATGCGCGCAACGAAGCGGGCTCGATTGCCGAGATGCGGCGCTATCTGCAGCTCGGGCTGGACGGGTTCTTTACCGACGATCCCGCGCTGGGCGTGAAGGCTGTCGCCGGCTGAGCAGGCCGTTGCCGGCGGCGCGCGCTTCGGTGCACGCGCCACCGGATTTTCCGTTTCCATGTACAGTCCTGCTTTGTTCAAAAGCGGAGTAAAAACATGAGCAACAAGGCACTCATCATCGGCAGCAGCGGCGTGGTCGGCAGCGCGCTGGCCGAACGGCTGCTGGCCGAAGGCTGGGAAGTGCATGGCGTATCGCGCGGCCGCACCGCGGGTGTGCCGGGCGTACGGCAGATCAGCGCCGACCTGACATCGCCCGACGTGGCGCAGGCGCTGGCCGGCGTCGACCCCAGCCATGTATTCGTCACCGCATGGTCGCGCCAGGCCAACGAGGAAGAAAACATCCGCGTCAACGGCGCCATGGTCAGGAACGTGCTCGACGCGGTCGGCCCGGCCGGCAGCGTGCGCCACGTGGCGCTCGTGACGGGCCTCAAGCACTACCTCGGCCCGTTCGATGCCTATGGCAAGGGCGCGGTACCGATCACGCCGTTCCGCGAGGAACAGGGCCGCCAGGACGTGCCGAACTTTTACTATGAACAGGAAGACCGCCTGTTCGACGCGGCGCGGCAGTACGGTTTTACGTGGAGCGTGCACCGGCCCCACACCATCATCGGTTTCGCGGTCGGCAATGCGATGAACATGGGGCAGACGCTGGCCGTCTATGCGGCGCTGTGCAAGCACACCGGCCAGCCGTTCGTGTTCCCGGGCAGCCGCCAGCAATGGGAAGGCCTGGTGGACATGACGGATGCGCGCCTGCTGGCGCGCCACCTGCAATGGGCCGCGACCAGTGCCGCGGGAGCGAACGAGGACTTCAATGTCGTCAACGGCGACGTGTTCCGCTGGCAGTGGCTGTGGCCGCGGCTGGCGGAATACTTCGGCGTCGAGGCGGCGCCCTTGCCGGTGGAGATCAGCCCGCTGGAGTCGCGCATGCACGACGCCCCCGCGCTGTGGCGCGACATCGCCGCACGGCACGGGCTGGCCGAAGCGGACGTGACGCGCCTCGCTTCGTGGTGGCACACCGACGCCGACCTGGGCCGCCCGATGGAAGTCATCACCGACATGACGAAGAGCCGCAAGGCCGGCTTCCTCGATTACCAGGGCACGCCGGAGGCGTTCTTCGAGCTGTTCGAGCGGTTGAAGCGGGAGCGGTTGATTCCTGGTTGATGCCCGTTGGCTTGCGGTGCTGGAAACCGGTGTCCGACACCAGCGCTCACACGCCGCGGGTCGATCGTCAGGCCTTCGGCAGCCCGGCCGCCAGGTCCAGCCACGGCTGCGGCTGCGGCTTGCCCCGCTCGCGCACGCCGAAGAAGGTGACCACCAGCTCGCCCTTGTCGTCGTAGAACTCCACCGACGTCACGCCGGCGCGCTGCAGCACGTAGCCGGTCTTGAGCGCCTTGTCGCGCAGGTGCAGGTTGAAGTCCGGGTCCAGCACATTGAAGTAGCCGCCCGCCTTCTCCACCTTGTTCACCTTGCCGCTGTAGATCTGCGTGACGGCGCCGTTGCCGACGAAAGCCATGATCGGCACCCCCTTCGCGGCGGCCTGCTCCAGCAGTTGCCGCACCGCCTGCGGCGCCACCCTGGTCGCCACGCCGGCCGGCGCCAGGCGCAATGCCTGCTCGCGCGACAGCTTGAATTCCGAGACGATGCGGTTGAACTGGTGCACGTCCGACATTTCTTTCCACGCCTGCTGGAATTCCTTCACGTCCACCGATGCGTCCGGCGTTTCGGCTGCCTTCGGCGCCGCGGCCACGATGGCCAGCCTGCCGTCCTGCTGCGGGTGGCGGAAGTCGGCCACCAGCTTGTCGAATACGGCAACCTTGGCTTCGTCCTTCAGGTACACCTTGTGCACGGCGGTACCGTTCTCGTCGAAGAACTGCAGGCTGCGCGACATGGCGCCATCCCTGCCTGGCTGGACCACGGCGAACGCATGCTTCCACTTCGTGAAGTGGAAGCGCAGGTCGATCGGTCCGCCCAGGTAGCCGCCGGCGATGTTCAGTTCGCGCGCTTCGCGTTCCGCATCCTTGGCACCGTCGTCTCCTTGCTTGGCGATGCGCGTGGCCTCGCCCGTGACTTCGATGACACCGTTCTCGTTGCGCGTCAGCGCCATCACCTTGCCCAGGTCCAGCGCACGGCGCATGATCTCGCGCGGCGCGTGGCTGCTGTCGGCCAGGCGCGTGACGGTCCTGCCGATGCCGGTGGCCAGCAGTTCGGCCTCGGAGACGCTGAGCTGCTTCGCGGCATCGCGGATGCCCAGTTTCGGCTGCTCGGCGCGCAGCGTGTTCCAGCGCTCGGCGAGCGTGGCGGCGCTGGCATGGCTCGAGGCCATGCCAAGGATCAAGGCGCCGGACAGCGCCAGCAGGCTGGTATAACGACGGTGGGTTTTCATGCTTTCTCTCCTCAGTAAATCACGTTGAGCGTGACGGCGGCGTAGCGCCCCGGTCGTGCCTGGCGCTCGATGTCGGCCAGCGTGGCGGCGGTGGTGCCGGCGACCAGGCTGCGCGACGATGCGTAGTCCCAGTATTTCTTGTCGGTCAGGTTGTAGATGCCGGCCGTGACGGCCGCATGCTTGCCGATGTTCCAGTACGCCGTCAGGTCCGCCACTGTGGCGCCGGGCACGTCGAAGCGCGCGCCGCTGACATTGGAAATCACGTCGGCGCCGGCCTGCTTGCCGCGCACGTTGAAGACCGACAGCGCCGCCCCTCCCCGCTTGGCGGGATCGTCCCAGGCCAGCGTGGCGCTGACCTTGCGCGGCAAGGTCGACGCCAGTTCGCCTTCGGCGCCCGTGTCGTGGTTGCGCGCCTTGCTGTGCTGCACGCCGGCACCCAGGTTGATGCTCGCGCCGCTCAGTGCGCGATACCATTCGCCCAGCGCGAAACTGGTGGAGATCTCGGCGCCCCAGGTCTTCGCCTCACCCACGTTCTCGGGACGGAACAGGCCCTGCGTGATGGTCGGGAAGTTGACCGGATCCGGCGGCTGCGTCGCGTACTCGATGAAGTTCTCGTACTTCGTGTGGAATACCGATGCGTCGAATGTCACGCCGCGCGCCGGGTGGCCGGAGAGTCCCAGTTCGAAGGCATTGCTGGTTTCTTTTTTCAGGCCGGCATTGCCGAGCACCGCGTAACCGTTGCCACTGGTGTAGCTGAACGAGTCGTAGGTGCCGGTCAGTTCGGCCGCGGTGGGCAGCCGCGTGCCGCGCGTGTAGGTTGCGTAAGCCATCAGCTCGGGGATGAATTTCCAGCTCAGCTTCAGGCTCGGCGTGAAGTAATCGTCCTTGCGTTCGCGCAGCTCCTTTTGCGCGGCCGGTACGGCCACCACGTAATCCTCGATATTCTTCGGATTCATTTCGCGCCAGTCATAGCGCAGGCCCGGTGCCAGCGTCAGGCCTTCGGCCAGCACGATGTCGGCGCTGGCGAAGGCCGCCAGCTTCGTCGTATCCGTATCGACCATGCGGTTCTTGCTGGTGATCTGGTGCACACCGGTGGCCAGCACCGTGCGGTCTTCGCGCCACGGCCGGCGCGTGTCGACGGTTTCCGCGCTGAGGCCATACGCCAGCTGGTGCGCGCCGAGCGCCTTCACGGCATGGCTGGCCAGGCCGCGGCTCTTGTTGAAGTAGCCCGTCTCGATCGAGCGGTCATAGCGCTGGCCCTGGGATACGTAGGGGCCGGTGGTGTGGTCGTCGACCTCCGCGTTCTGGGCATAGATGCGCGATTCCAGTTTGTCGAACAAGGCGGCCTTGCCGATGAATTCATGGTCGAGCGAGAAGCGGTTGCGCCGCGTTTCCGATTGCTGGCCGACGCCGGCGGGATACAGCGCGCTGGTCTTGTTGAGGTAGGCGCGCGTGTGGCTGGCCTGGTAGGCATCCACGGTGGCGGTCAGCTTGTGGCCGGCCAGCGGCGACCAGGCCAGCTTGGCCAGCAGAGCGTCGGAACTCCAGTCGTCCGGGTTGGCGACGGCGCTGCCTTCGGATTCGTATTCCTTGCCGTCGCGGTGCACGAACAGCGTGAGGATCTGCAGGCTGCCGGCCTGCGCGGCGCCAGTCAGCGCTTGCATGCGCATATTGTTCGAGCCGTCGTAGCCGAACTTGTAGTCGGCGTGGACGGGGCGGCCGGCGTCCAGGTAATCCTCGGGCGCCTTGGTGGTGAACTGCACCGCGCCGCCCAGGCCCGGCGTGCCGGGGCCGGTGCCGATATTGCTGGTCGTGCCGGAGATGATGTTCACTTCGCGGAACGTCTCCGGATCGAAGTAATCGCGGCCGATGCCGAAGCTGTTCAAGGTGGAGCCGTCGGGCTTCGGTGCCGCGTCGGGCAGCGAGATGCCGTCCAGGTCCATGCTGACGCGGTTGCCGTCGATGCCGCGGATGTTGAAGCCGGTGTTGCCGCTGCTGTCCCACACGCTGCCGGAGCCGCTCGCCGCGTTCGGCACGCTGACCAGCGGCGCGTAGCGGGCGATGTTCTGCATGTTCTGCGCCGCCTGGCGTGTCAGGTCGTCCGCCGTGACGGTCGTGGTGGTGCCGGCCTTCGCCGCGGTGGCGTCGCGCGCCGCGGTCACGGTGATTTCGCCAAGGGCCGAGGTGGCCGATGAGGGAGCAAACGAGGTGGCTTGTGCGTGGGCCAGCGGCGCCAGCGCGGACATCATCAGCGCCGGCAGCAGGCGCCGGCGCGCGGTAAGTGCATCCATGGTGTTCCAGTCAGGGAGTCAGTTGGAAGCTGGCGCCTGAAATGGAACAGGTGGCTGGCAAAGATCGCCATCTTAATGCGAATGATTCTTATTTGCAAGCAGAGAATGTTGCGAAATTGAATCGTTCACTTACTGCGCCGTACGTTCAGAACATACCGCGACGGCGTGGCCGATCCGCGACGGCGTGGCCGTCAACCGGCGATGGTTTCCCGCTCCGGCGTGGCGCTGATCTTGTGGATCGACAGGTCGGCGCCGTCGAATTCTTGTTCGGGATCGAGCCGCAGGCCGACGGCCACTTTCAGCACGCCGTACACGAGCGCGCCGCCCACGGTGGCGACGCAGATGCCCAGCAGGGTACCGGCGACCTGCGATATCAGCGACACGCCGCCCAGCCCGCCCAGTGCATGGCTGCCGAAGATGCCTGCCGCGATACCGCCCCAGGCGCCGCACAGCCCGTGCAGCGGCCAAACGCCCAGCACGTCGTCGATCTTCCAGCGGTTCTGCGCCAGCGTGAACATGATGACGAAGATCGCCCCCGCCACCGCGCCGGTCGCCAGCGCGCCGAGCGGGTGCATCAGGTCGGAGCCGGCGCACACCGCCACCAGGCCGGCGAGCGGGCCGTTGTGCACGAAGCCGGGGTCGTTCTTGCCGAGCACCAGCGCGGCCAGCGTGCCGCCGACGAGGGCCATCAGCGAATTGACGGCGACCAGGCCGTTGATCTTGTCCAGCGTCTGCGCGCTCATCACGTTGAAGCCGAACCAGCCAACCGCAAGGATCCATGCGCCCAGCGCCAGGAACGGAATATTCGACGGCGGGTGCGCCGAGATGCGGCCATCCCTGCCATAGCGCCCGCGGCGCGCTCCCAGCAGCAGCACGGCCGGCAGCGCGGCCCAGCCGCCCACGGCATGGACGACGACCGAGCCGGCAAAGTCATGGAACGGCGCGCCGAAGGTGTGCTCCAGCGTAGCCTGGATGCCGAGGTTGCCGTTCCAGGCAATGCCTTCGAAGAACGGGTAGATGAAGCCGACCAGCAGCGCCGTGGCTACCATCTGCGGATAGAATTTCGCGCGCTCGGCGATGCCGCCCGAGATAATCGCCGGAATGGCGGCGGCGAATGTCAGCAGGAAGAAGAACTTGACCAGGGCATAGCCATTGTTCGCCACCAGCGTATCGGTCGGCCCGAAGAAGTGCACGCCATACGCGATGCCATAGCCAACGGCGAAGTACGCAATGGCCGACACGCAGAAATCGACCAGGATCTTGACCAGCGCATTGACCTGGTTTTTCTTGCGCACCGTGCCCAGTTCGAGGAACGCGAATCCCGCATGCATCGCCAGCACCATGATGCCCCCCAGCAGGACAAACAAGGCATCGCCACCGCTCTTGAACGACTCCATCGACCGCCACTCCCCAATTAAGTGCAAAAGCACAAAGAGAGTGCAAGAACCGTGCCTTTCAGAACAATGAGGCTCGTCACTGGTGCGAAATATCAAACAAAGATACTTCGCACCCTTTCGATAACTCGACAGCACCGCCATGGTGCGTCCTGCGCCATTTTGGCGCCGAACAAAACTGGGGACGTACCCCTGTTTTACGGAAACTCTATCGCAGGGCTATCGACAGCCGAAACGGGGGACGTACCCCTGTTTACTGGCACTAATACGCATGGGCTATTGCTGGAAGTTTCCTGAAAACAGGGGTACGTCCCCAGTTTTCTCCCAGTTTTCAGCGAGCGGGTTTGGCGGGTTCGGCGGGGGGCGGTGGAGCGGGCGTGGCGCCGTCGCCCGGGATCTGGCCCTTGCGCAGGATTTGCACGTAGATTTCGTTCTGCTTGATCATCGACAGCTCGTAGCGCGCGCGTTCCTCGACGGCGCCGGTACCGTCTTTCAGGTCGCGCACTTCGGAGTCGAGCTTGGCATTGCGGCGCCGCAGTTCGTCGTTCTTTTCATGGGCGGCATCGACCTGCTGCTCCAGGTCGCCCACCCGGAGCCATCCGCCCTTCCCCAGCCATAAGGGATACTGAATCAGCAGCAGCAGTGCCGCCAGGGCGAGGGTAATCAGACGCATGGATATAAAAGAACCGGCCGGGAAGCCCGGCCGGTGTCATAGTGGTAAAGGATGCTGTGTTACTTCAGGGGCATTTTACTTGAGTCGCGTTGACTTCAAACGCATTTACTTCAAATTGTAGAATGCATCGCGGCCCGGATAGGAAGCGATGTCGCCCAGGTCTTCCTCGATGCGCAGCAGCTGGTTGTACTTGGCCATGCGGTCCGAGCGGGACATGGAACCGGTCTTGATCTGCAGCGCGTTCAGGCCCACGGCGATGTCGGCGATCGTCGAATCTTCCGTTTCGCCCGAGCGGTGCGAGATCACGGCGGTGTAGCCGGCGCGCTTGGCCATCTCGATGGCGGCGAACGTTTCGGTCAGCGTGCCGATCTGGTTGATCTTGATGAGGATCGAGTTGGCGATGCCCTTCTGGATGCCTTCCTTCAGGATCTTGGTGTTGGTGACGAACAGGTCGTCGCCCACCAGCTGCACTTTCTTGCCCAGTGCTTCGGTGAGGATCGCCCAGCCTTCCCAGTCGCCTTCGTGCATCGCGTCCTCGATCGAGATGATCGGGTACTTGTCGCACCAGGTCGACAGCAGGTTGGTGAACTCGGTGGCCGTCAGGGACAGGCCCTCGCCTTCCAGCGCGTACTTGCCGTCCTTGTAGAATTCGGAAGCGGCGCAGTCCAGGCCCAGCGCGATCTGCGTGCCCGGCTCGTAGCCGGCTTCCTCGATGGCCTGGATGATCAGCTTGATGGCATCTTCATGGTTCGCCAGCGACGGTGCGAAGCCGCCTTCGTCGCCCACCGCGGTGCTCAGGCCCTTCTTGTGCAGGATCTTCTTCAGCGTGTGGAACACTTCGGCGCCGTAGCGGATTGCTTCCTTGAAGGTCGGTGCGCCGACCGGGATGATCATGAATTCCTGGATGTCCAGGTTGTTGTCGGCGTGCGCGCCGCCGTTGATCACGTTCATCATCGGCACCGGCATCTGCATCGAGCCCGAACCGCCGAAGTAGCGGTACAGCGGCAGGCCGGCTTCTTCGGCGGCGGCCTTGGCGACGGCCATCGACACGGCCAGCATCGCATTGGCGCCCAGGCGCGATTTGTTCTCGGTGCCGTCCAGGTCGATCAGCGTGCGGTCCAGGAAGGCCTGTTCATTGGCGTCCAGGCCCATGATCGCTTCGGAGATCTCGGTGTTGATGTTCTCGCATGCCTGCAGCACGCCCTTGCCGAAGTAGCGCTTCGGATCGCCGTCACGCAGTTCGATGGCTTCGCGCGAACCGGTCGACGCGCCCGACGGCACGGCGGCACGGCCCATCACGCCCGATTCCAGCAGCACGTCGCACTCGACGGTTGGATTGCCGCGCGAGTCGATGATCTCGCGGCCGATGATATCTACGATTGCACTCATGTGTAGTCTCCAAAGTTGGGGGTAACAGGCAGGCGCGACGCTGGACTTCGCTGCAGGCATCGCTGCAGACATGGCTGCATGACGCTGTTTCACGCTGTTGCATTGTCCGGCGCGCAAAATTGCAGCAAGGGTAACAGAGGATGGCCATGTAGGGAAGCGCGGCGGCTTACTACAAAACGCAAAACGGGCCGCGCAGCCTGTAGCTGCGCGGCCCGTTTCAAAGGCAACGGACAACGATTATTCGAAGCTGTTCTCGAGGAAGCCGGACTTCTTGGTGATGCGATCGAGTTCGATCAGCGTGGACAGCAGTTCCTTCATGCGGCCCAGCGGCACGGCGTTCGGGCCGTCCGACAGCGCGGTGGCCGGCGTCGGGTGGGTTTCCATGAACAGGCCGGCCACGCCCACGGCCACCGCCGCGCGCGACAGCACGGGCACCATGTCGCGCATGCCGCCCGACGAGGTGCCATTACCGCCCGGCAGCTGCACCGAGTGCGTCGCATCGAACACCACCGGCGCGCCGGTTTCGCGCATGATCGCCAGCGAGCGCATGTCGGACACCAGGTTGTTGTAGCCGAACGAAGCGCCGCGCTCGCAGGCCATGAAGTTGTCTTCGTTCAGGCCCTTCGCCCTGGCGGCGGCACGGGCCTTGTCGATCACGTTCTTCATGTCGTGCGGCGCCAGGAACTGGCCCTTCTTGATGTTCACCGGCAGGCCCGACTGCGCGCACGCGTTGATGAAATCGGTCTGGCGGCACAGGAAGGCCGGCGTCTGCAGCACGTCCACCACCGACGACACGATCTCGATTTCCTCGATCGAGTGCACGTCGGTCAGCACCGGCACGCCCAGTTCGCGCTTCACGTCGCCCAGGATCTCCAGGCCCTTCTCCATGCCGGGACCGCGGTACGAGGTGCCCGAGGAACGGTTGGCCTTGTCGAACGACGATTTATAGATGTACGGAATGCCCAGTTCGGCCGTCATTTCCTTCATGGCGCCGGCCACGTCGAACGCCATCTGGCGCGATTCGATCACGCAGGTGCCGGCGATCAGGAAGAACGGCTGGTCGAGGCCGATGTCGAAATTGCAGAGTTTCATGCCGCATCTCCTTTCGGTTCGCCTGCCGCCTTGTGGGCCAGTGCTGCCTTGATGTACGACGTGAACAGCGGATGGCCGTCGCGCGGCGTCGACTTGAATTCAGGGTGGTACTGCACGCCCATGTACCACGGGTGCGCATTGTCGCCCGTGCGCGGCAGTTCCATGATCTCGCACAGGTCTTCGGTCGGCGTGCGTGCCGCCACCACCAGGCCCGCTTCTTCGACGCGCGACAGGTAATGGTTGTTCGCTTCATAGCGGTGGCGGTGGCGCTCGGTGACCACGCCGCCGTAGATGTCGTGCGCCAGCGTGCCCGGCTTGACGGCGCAGGCTTGCGCACCCAGGCGCATCGTGCCGCCCAGGTCGGAATTCACGTCGCGCTTTTCCACCTTGCCATCCTGGTTCTGCCATTCGTCGATCAGCGCGACCACCGGCTGGTCGGTCTGCGGTTCGAACTCGGTGGAGTTGGCGTTCGCCAGACCCGCCTTGTGGCGCGCGTATTCGATCAGTGCCACCTGCATGCCCAGGCAGATGCCCAGGTACGGCACCTTGTTTTCGCGGGCAAACTGCGCCGCGCGGATCTTGCCTTCCACGCCGCGCTTGCCGAAGCCGCCCGGCACCAGGATCGCATCGTATTTCGCCAGCGCTCCGGTACCGTTCGCTTCGATCTCTTCCGAATCGATGTACTCGATATTGACTTTGCTCTCGGTGTGGATGCCGGCGTGGCGCAGCGCCTCGGTCAGCGACTTGTACGACTCGGTCAGTTCGACATACTTGCCGACCATGCCGATCGACACTTCCGCCTTCGGGTGTTCCAGCGCGTGGATCAGCTTCGTCCACACGGACAGGTCGGCCGGAGCCGGGTCGATATCCAGCGCTTCGCAGATGATCGCGTCGAGGCCCTGGTCGTGCAGCATCTGCGGCACTTTATAGATGGTGTCGACGTCCCACACGGAGATCACGGCCCGTTCCTCGATGTTCGAGAACAGCGAGATCTTCGCGCGCTCGTCTTCCGGGATCTTGCGGTCGGCGCGGCACAGCAGCGCGTTCGGCGAAATGCCGATCTCGCGCAGTTTCTGTACCGAGTGCTGGGTAGGCTTGGTCTTCAGTTCGCCGGCGGAGGCGATGAACGGCACCAGCGTCAGGTGCACGAAGGCGCAGTTCTTGCGGCCGGCGCGCAGGCTCAGCTGGCGCGCCGCTTCCAGGAACGGCAGCGATTCGATATCGCCGACGGTGCCGCCGATTTCGCACAGCGCAATGTCGTAGCCTTCCGCGCCGCGGCGGATGTAATCCTGGATTTCGTTCGTGATATGCGGGATCACCTGGACCGTCTTGCCCAGGTATTCGCCGCGGCGTTCCTTGCGGATCACGGATTCGTAGATCTGGCCGGTGGTGAAGTTGTTCACCTTGCGCATGCGGGTGCTGATGAAACGCTCGTAGTGGCCGAGGTCCAGGTCGGTTTCGGCGCCATCGTCGGTAACGAAGACTTCGCCGTGCTGCATGGGGCTCATCGTGCCCGGGTCCACGTTGATGTACGGGTCCAGCTTGAGCATGGTGACTTTGAGGCCGCGCGATTCGAGAATAGCGGCGAGGGAGGCGGCGGCAATCCCCTTACCAAGGGACGACACGACGCCACCAGTGACGAAGACAAATTTGGTCATTGCGAGATCGGGCGCCGGAAAGGCGCCATGCGGGAAATTGAAATTATAGCTTAATTCGGCGGCTTCATCATCGGCAGGCGCCCTTGTTCCCCCTCTGCCGAGACGCGGCAATTGTGCGGGAACGAACAGACTATGGGGCTGCCCCGGCGGAAAATATCTTTATTTCAACAGGAGGCGACCATGAGTTTCGAACGCGATGGATACGGCAACTACGTGGACCAGGGACACCAGGGCCCAGGGCCGCGCCTGATGGGCGCCGACACGCTGATCGGCGATCACGTGCACAACATGCAGGACGAGCACCTCGGCACCGTGAAGGAAATCATGCTCGACATGCAGAGCGGCCAGGTAGCCTATGTGGTGATGGCATCCGGCGGCGTGCTGACGATCGGCGAAAAGCTGTTTGCGGTTCCGTGGGAAGCGCTGGCGCTGGATACGGCGAATCACCAGCTGCGCCTGAACATCGACAAGGATCGCATCGAGAACGCGCCCGGCTTCGACAAGGACCGCTGGCCCGACATGGCCAACAGTGCGTGGGCCGATGAAATCCACAGCTATTATGGCACCAGCGGCGGTACCGCCAGCCGCTCGAACAGCTCCATCAGTTCCACCGGTTCGCCGCTCGGGCACGATTCGGGCCGCGTACTGTGATGGCATGACGGGCCGGCAGCTCTGGTCCGTCACGCCCTTGCCGGTTGCGTCCTGCGCGGGCCGCCGGCTTCGGCCATAACCCGGCCGCAACGCGAGCTCCTTCGGGAGCTCGCGTCTCTTCATGCGCCCGATTTACCTGCTGCCACAAGCGCCGTCTTCCTGCACATCGTTTCTTCCCAGCGCATCGGCACGTCGACGATGCCGTCATGCTCGATCGGCTCGCCTGCCGGCTCGAAGCCCAGCCGCAGGTACAGGCCGGTGGCACGCCCCGCCGAGTTGACCGTGAAGCGCCCCGGGTTTCCCCTTGCCATGGCATCGTCGCGGGCCAGTTCCCACAGGCGCCGGCCGAGTCCCTTGCGATGCTGCGCTTCCTTGATGAACAGGTGGAACAGGTGGGTATTGTCGCGCACGGCGACGACACCGACCAGCTCGCCGCCCTGCAGCGCGACGTGGTAGCGGAAATTGTCCTGCCCGAGATAGCGCCGCTGGGCATCGATGCCGATATTGGCGATGAATTTTTCCGCTCCCAGGCCTTGCGGATGCACGGTCAGGTAGGGCAGCAGGCCGAGGATGAGCGAACCGATGGCGGGCGCATCGTCGACGGTGGCGAGGCGTATTGTCAGGTTGTCCATCGGCCAATTTTGCCAGCAAAGGCCGATGGAGGAAATGAGTGGCTCAGTTCACCCACACCAGGCGGCGCAGGAAGCGCATTGCCTCCCGGCCGTTGCCTTCCATGGCTTCACCGTATCGGGCGATGAAGTCGAACAGGCCCGATGCCGGCCGGGTCGCGTCGATCTTGCGGCAGTACAGACCGGTGTCACGGCGATCGAAGAACTCCAGTGGGTATTTGGGAGGATGCTGGAAGAACCATTGCAGGCTGAATCCTTTTCCAGCCGGGCACAGGCCGCTCATCGAACCGAGCGGCCCACTCATCTTCTCCGTCGGCGGCAGCAGGGTTTTTCCCTGGAACAGCGGCATCAGATGGCCCATCAGCTCGCCCCAGATACGGAAATCCGCATCGTCGAGCGGCACGGGAAACACCGTGCTGGCCTGGCGGGGATTGCCCAGCCACTCCATATCGTCATCGGTTTCCGCCAGGGCCGACAGGCGCATCTTCTCCGACGTTTTCAGGCCGGCGACGATCATTCCCTGAGCCCGCCGCATGTTCTCGGGATGCGCCAGCCGGATGGCATGGTTCGGCTTATTGGTGTTGCGATCGAGTTGATACGACAAAAGGATTTCGACCAGGGCCTCGGCGTAGTAGTGATAACTGAGTCCCCACAGGATATCGGTCTGGTCGAGGCGGATCGTGGCATTCAGCTTGTATTCGTTGGCGTAGTAATCCTCGTCTTCGGATGGCATGCCTACCGTCAGCTCGCCATCGCTCTTTGCGGGGAGCGCAAAGAAATAACGCTCGGAGATGCCGATCGTACCGTCGCCATTCAGGTCGCGCGCCCACGTGCCGGGAGCGATCAGCAAGCCATCGCTTGCCGAACTTATGCGGATCTTTTCCAGCATGCCGCGGCTCTTGCGCAGTTGCGCTCGCATATAGGCCAGTTGCTGCCGGATCGCCAGGGCCACCACCGCATCCGATGGCCTTTCCCGCTGCATCCGGCGCAGGCCCTGCTCGATGAACGTGCGGGTCTGCTGCACCAGCGCCACATCATTGCAGATGACATAGGCCTGTTGCTCCTGCACGGTGGCGGGAGCGCGGCTCGCCGCCGTGGCGCAGGTGTTTTCAAAGGCCGCCGTATTGGTGAGATCGGGATGGGCGGCCATGGCCGGGCCAAGACACATCGAGCACAGCAGCGTCGCTAAAATCTTGCGCATAGGAATCTCCGTAACGTTAGGTCTACGGAGGGTAGCGACAGCGTCCCCGGTGATTATTGCGTATGCGCAAGAAAAACGACTTGAGTGTCAGTCAGCCACGGTCCAGTCGACCACGCCCTGCCCCGCATCCCTTACTTCGCGCAGGCCATCGACGAGCCGTGCCAGCGAGGCATCGGTGACGAGCGCGCGCCCCGTCACGGGCTGGTAGCCGCCGTCGGCGGACGGGTACGCGAACGTGCAGTAGAAATTGAAATGCGGCGTGACGTAGTCATCGAAGCCGAGGATGACGCGCGTCTCGTCGAGCCCGCCGAACGGCAGCCCGCCGGCGGCAGGTGCGGTATGCGCGCCGATTTTGGCCAGCACGTCGTGCAGGTTATCCAGTTCCCCGTCGCGCATGGTCACCGCCGCCGGCAGCGATTCGCCGTTGCTGTCCACCATCGTGAATTGCACCGGCCACGCATCGGCCGACGACAGCTGGACCTCGATCCGCAATGATGTGATGATGCGCTCGTCCTGTACTGGCTGGTTCATGGGCATTTCCTCCTTGTGATGATGGTGATGGGTGTAGTTCCGCCATGCTACCTCAAGCCCTGCTCAACAGAAGTCCCGGCTGGACGTCGGCAGGCTGCCCAGCATCGGCGACAGGTCGACCAGCCGCTTGGCAACGAGGTGGCGCACGATGCCTTCCTGCTGCCAGACACCGTACACGCCCAGCAGCGAGGCGCCCAGCACCTCGCGCCGGAAGCGGTCGACGAGGTCGGGCCAGACGATCACGTTGACGTTGCCCGTTTCATCCTCGATCGTGATGAACAGCACGCCCTTGGCGGTACCGGGACGCTGGCGCACGGTGACGATGCCGGCGCCGCGCGCCAGCTGGCCGTCGGCGAAGGTGTTCAGCACGTCGGCCGGCAGAAAGCGCTTCTGCAGCAGTTGCGGACGCAGCAGCGCCAGCGGATGCCGGCCCAGGGTCAGCCCGTGCGAGCGGTAGTCGCCGACAATGTCATCGCCCTCGCTGGGCGCGCGCAAGGCCGGGCTTTCCTCGACGGGCTGGGTCGGCCGAAGCAGGTCCTTGTCCGGCACCGCGCCCACCGCTTCCCACAATGCCTGGCGGCGGTTGCCGGCCAGGCTGGCAAGCGCATTGGCGCCGGCCAGTACCTGCAGGTCGTGGCGATCCAGCTGCGCGCGGCGCGCCAGGTCGGCCACGCCGGCGAACGGCCGCAGCGCGCGCGTCTGCTCGATCCGTTCCGCCGCGTCGCGCCGCATGCCGCGCAGCAGCGACATGCCCAACCGCACGGCCGGCTGGCCGGCGTGCGTTCTCGCCCCCTGCACGGCCGGCTGCCCGCCCTGCTCTTTTTCCTCCAGTGCCGAATCCCAGCCGCTGACGACGATGTCGACCGGCCGCACTTCCACGCCATGCCGCTTTGCATCCTGCACCAGCTGCGACGGCCCATAGAACCCCATCGGCTGGCTGTTCAGCAGCGCACACAGGAAGGCGGCCGGTTCGTGGCACTTGATCCACGAGCTCACATAGGTCAGCAGCGCAAAACTGGCCGCGTGCGATTCGGGAAAGCCGTATTCGCCGAAGCCCTGGATCTGCTCGCAGATGCGGTGCGCAAACTCGATGTCATAACCCTTCGCCGTCATGCCTTCGATGATGCGGCCGCGGTATTTGTCCATGCCGCCCTTGCGCTTCCACGCCGCCATCGCGCGGCGCAACTGGTCCGCCTCGCCCTGCGAGAAGCCGGCGGCGATCATCGCCACCTGCATCACCTGCTCCTGGAAGATCGGCACGCCCAGCGTGCGTTCCAGCGCCGGCTTCAGGCCTTCCGGATAATCGATCAGCGTGGGGTCCAGGCGGCGCTGCAGGTAGGGATGCACCATGCCGCCCTGGATCGGGCCGGGCCGCACCAGCGCCACCTCGATCACCAGGTCGTAGAAGCGGCGCGGGCGCAGCCGCGGCAGCATCGTCATCTGCGCACGCGACTCGATCTGGAACACGCCCACCGTATCGGCCTCGCACATCATGTCGTAGGTGGCGGCATCGTCGCGCGGTACGTCCTGCATGCGGAATTCCTCGCCGCGCCGCACGCCGATCAGGTTCAGCGCGCGCCGCAGCGCCGACAGCATGCCCAGCGCCAGCACGTCCACCTTCAGCAGGCCCAGTTCTTCCAGGTCGTCCTTGTCCCACTGGATCACACTGCGGTCCTTCATCGTGGCATTCTCGATCGGCACCAGGCGCGACAGCTTGTCCTGGGCGATGACGAAGCCGCCCACGTGCTGCGACAGGTGGCGCGGGAAGCCCAGCATCTTCTGCGCCAGGCTGGCCCACTGGTTGGCCAGCGGCGCCTCGGGGTCGAGCCCGCATTCGGCGAAGCGGTTCAGCAGTTCATGCTTGCTGTCGAACCAGTGATGCGACTTGGCCACCTTCTCGACGATGGCCAGGTCCACGCCGAGCGCCTTGCCGGCGTCGCGCAGCGCGCTTTTCGGCCGGTAGCAGATCACGGTGGCAGCCAGCGCGGCACGGTGGCGGCCGTACTTCGCGTAGATGTACTGGATCACTTCCTCGCGGCGCTGGTGCTCGAAGTCGACGTCGATGTCCGGCGGTTCGTCGCGTTCGCGCGAGATGAAGCGCCCCATCAGCAGCGTGCTCTCGGCCGGATTGACCTCGGTGATGCCGAGGCAGTAGCACACGGCGGAGTTGGCGGCCGAGCCGCGGCCCTGGCAGAGGATTTCCTGCGCGCGGGCGAAACGCACGATGTCGTACACGGTGAGGAAAAAATACTCGTACTTCAGTTCGGCGACCAGCTCCAGTTCTTCCTCGACCTGCTTCTGCACCTTGGCCGGAATGCCGTCGGGGTAGCGCACCAGCGCGCCGGCATAGGTTTCCTGCCGCAGGTAGGAAGCGGGCGTGTGCCCCGCCGGTATCAGCTCGTTCGGGTATTCGTAGCGCAGCTCGTCCAGCGAGAAAGTGCATTGCCCGGCGATGCGCACCGTTTCCTCCAGCGCTTCGCGCGGGTAGACGTTGGCCAGCCGCAGGCGTGAACGCAGGTGCTGTTCGGCATTCTGCGCCAGCGCATAGCCGCATTCCGCCACCGGCTTGCCGAGGCGGATCGCCGACAGCGTATCGTGCAGCGGCTTGCGCGAGCGTACGTGCATGCAGACCTGGCCGGCCGCCACGACCGGCAGCCGGTGCTGCGCCGCCACTTCCTCGATGCTTTGCCGGTGGCCTTCGTCGAATGCGCGCTGCAGCAGCGTGAGTCCGAGCCAGGCACGCGTGCCGAACGTGGCGGCCATCCAGGCCGCCTGCGCATGCAGCCGGTCCACCTCCGCCGGTTCCCACACCGGATACGACGGCAGCAGGACCAGCAGGCAATCGGGCAAGCCGCGCAGGTGCGCGCGCTCGGGCGGCGGCGCCGCGAAGTCATCGGGCTGCAGCAGGTACTCGCCCTTGGCGGCGCGCGTGCGGCCCAGCGTGATCGTCTCGGACAGGTTGCCGTAGCCGTTGCGGTTCTGCGCGATGGCCAGCAGGGTCAAGGCTTCCGTGCCGTCGCGGTTCGTCAGGCGGAACCAGCTGCCGATGCGCAGGCTGTCATGCCAGCCTGCCTGTTTTGCTTCGCCATGGGCACGCACCACGCCGGCCAGCGAGCATTCGTCCGTGATCGCCAGCGCCGTGTAATCAAGCTGGATCGCCCGGGCCACCAGCTCCTCGGCATGCGAGGCGCCCTGCAGGAACGAGAAATTCGTCATGCAGAACAGCTCCGCGTAGGGCGGCAGTCCGATCGGTGGCGTGGCGGCGGGCATGGTGATGTTAATACTGTATAAACATACAGTATTATACTCTCCGGCCTGCGTCTCCCCGCCGCACGGCAGTCATTGCCCATACCAGAAATTCGCCGAAACGCGACACTAAAGCAGTGTGATTTGCAAAATTGTCACACTTGGGAAAGTGCTCATAGTTGATTTGTTAACGGGCCGATAGAATCGCCGCTTTACCTGTTCGGAGAAGCCCTTGTCCACGCTACGCCTAGCCGTCCTGTCCGCCCTGTACGGATCTTCCGCCCTTGTCTTCTCCCCCATCGCACTGGCGCAGGACACCCAGGGGCAAACGGCGGCACCCCAGCAGCCTATGCAGTCCGTGAGCATCGTCGGTTCGCGCCGCGCCACCAGTTCCGCCACCGATACCGTGGTACCGATCGACGTGATTCCCCTCACCGCCGCCGCCGAGAAAGGCGGCCAGTTCGACCTGTCGCAGACGCTGACCAACATATCGCCATCGTTCAACTCCACCCGCCAGTCGGGTGCGGACGGCGCCGACCTGGTCGATTCGGCCGCGCTGCGCGGCCTGGGGTCGGACCAGACGCTGGTGCTGGTAAACGGCAAGCGCCGCCACACCTCGTCGCTGGTGAACCTGTTCGGCGCGCGCAACCGCGGCAACACGGGCACCGACCTGAATGCGATCCCGATGCTGGCGATCCGCGACGTGCAGGTGCTGCGCGACGGCGCCGCCGCCCAGTACGGCTCCGATGCGATCGCCGGCGTGATGGACATCGGCCTGAAGAAAAGCCTCGGCTGCGAAGCCGTCACCGGCTACGGCCAGTACTCGGCCGGCGACGGCGAGAACTGGCTGGCCTCGGCCTACTGCGGCATCGCGCTGGGCGGCGGCGTGGTCGGCATCACCGGCGAATACCTGGACCGCGGCCGCTCCGACCGCTCCGAGCCGAACAACCCGCGCATCATCGGCGACTCCAAGACCGAGAACCAGACGCTGTACGTGAACGGCGAGATCCCCACCGGCGTGGCCAATGGCACGGGCAGGTTCTACTTCACCGGCGGCGTGCAGAAGCGCGACGCCTCGTCCGCCGCCTTCGGTCGCGGCGGCGTCGGCAGCGACGATATCCCCAGCCGCAATTCGGCGGCGATGTACCCGGACGGCTTCGTGCCCTTCATCAACGGCGACATGGATGACCGCACCGCGATCCTCGGCCACCGCGCCCGGCTGGGCGAATGGAATGCCGACATCTCGCAGACCTACGGCTACAACCGCCTGATGTACGACATCAGCAACACGCTCAATGCGTCGATCGCCAATGCCGACCTGCTGGGTGGCGGCCAGGGCATGAGCCCCGACCACTTCGACGCCGGCGGCTTTTCGTTCGAACAATGGACCACCAACGCCGACTTCGCGCGCTACTTCGACGGCGTGATGGGCAAGGGTTTGAACGTGGCATTCGGCGGCGAGTACCGCGTCGAGAAATACAAGATCTTCGCCGGCGAACAGGGTTCCTACGTGGACGCCGACGGCGTGGGCACGGGCGGCAATGCCGGCAGCCAGGGCTTCCCCGGCTTCCAGCCTGGCGACGTGACGAACGCGCGCCGCCACAGCACCGCGCTGTACCTCGACATGGAAGCCGATCTCACCGACGCGGCCAAGGTGCAAGGCGCGGTGCGCTGGGAAAAATACAGCGACTTCGGCTCCACCGTGACCGGCAAGCTGGCCGGCAGCTACCGCGTCGCGCCGGCCGCCCTGCTGCGCGCTTCGGCCAGCACGGGCTTCCGCGCCCCGTCGCTGCAGCAGGCGTTCTTCTCCTCGACCTTCACCGACTTCATCGGCGGCGTGCCGACCGACGTGGTGCTGGCACCGAACGGCGGCGCCGTCGCCCGGCTGGCCGGCATCCCGAACCTGAAGGAAGAAAAGTCGACCAGCTTCACGCTGGGCACGACGTGGACGCCGACCGATACGATCTCCGTCACGGCCGACCTGTACCACATCAAGATCCGCGACCGCATCGTGCTGTCCGGCCGCTTCGACGCCGACAACTATCCGGAACTGGCCGCGCGCCTGTCGACGCTGGGCGTGGGCCAGGCGCAGTTCTTCGTCAATTCGGTGGACACGAAAACGCAGGGCCTGGACCTGACCGCATCGCACCGCGGCACGCTGTTCGGCAACCGCCTGACCACCTTCCTGGCGGCCAATTTCTCGAAGACGACGGTGGAGGACATCCACGCGCCGGCTTCGCTGGCCGGCTATGAAGACGTGCTGCTGTCCGAACGCGAACGGCTGTTCATCGAACAGGGCGGCCCGCGCCGCAAGGCCACGCTGGGCTTCAGCTACGTGACCGGCCCGCTCGACACGGACTTCAAGATCATCCACTTCGGCCCGCAGACGCTGGGCACCTTCAGCGGCACCGCCGCCGGCGTGCCGAACCTGCATTACAAGGCCAAGACGTCGGCAGATCTTTCGCTGAGCTACAGCGTGAACCAGAACATCAAGTTCACCGCCGGCGCCAACAACATCTTCAGCGCCAAGCCGACGCCGCAAAATGCCGACGAAACCGACAACGGCTTCAAGTACGACAGCGTGCAGTTCGGCCTGAACGGCACATCGTACTTCGCCCGGCTGCACGTAAAGTTCTGACCACCAAAACTGGGGACGTACCCCTGTTTTTCTTTTGTCATCCGGCGCTGTGGTCAAGGGCTCGTGAATTGGCAGTCATCAGGATCGTATCGACTGTGAAACTGCCATCGTCTTCGATGGCGAAGTAGTCGCGCACTTCGGATGGCGCCCGCTGCTGCAGGGAGCGGATGGCCGCCACATGCGCCGGCGGGGTCTTCATCCGTTCCACCCAGGAGGCAAAGTCCAGGCGCAGGCGGAACCTGGCCGCCTCGCCAACGGAAAATCCCGCGGCGGCCAGCGCGGCGCGCCATTCGTCCGGCGATGCATTGCGAACGTGCGACGGGTCGCGCAGCAGTTCGAGGCTTTGCAGCCAGGTATCCAGCAACGGCGCGCCGGGCGTGGCGACGTCCATGAAGATGGCCAGTCCGCCGGGCTTCAATACCCGGTGCATCTGCGCGAGGCCGGCGGGAACGTCGCGCCAGTGATGGGCGCTGTACCGGGTCACCGCCACGTCGAAGGAAGCCGAAGGGCATGGCAGCGACTCCGCCGCACTGCATTTGGTCACCACGTTATCGAACCCGCGGCGCCCGGCTTCCTCGTCCACCACGCGCAGCATCGCTTCGGAGAGATCGCAGGCAACCACCTTGCCCACCAGCGGCGCCAGGCGAAAGGCGGCATGCCCGCCGCCACAGCCCATGTCCAGCGCGATCGCCTCCGGACGCTTGCCGACGAGGCCGACCATCCGTTCCAGGTCCTCGCCTTGCGCATGGACCGCGCTGGCGAGATAGGCGTGCGCCTGTGGACCGAACTGGCTGTTCACGTTTTCATTGTGGCTATGGATGCTCATGGATGCACTCATGGGTGAATGGTTGGGAAGGCCATTGTGCGCACGCCACTTAACTGGTACAAGATGGCTATTTATCCTGGTATAAATGCTGCCACCCGGAGCGCCATGAACCTGCCCGCCACGCATCCTGCAACGACTGCTGCCACGAATCCCGCCATTACCCATCAGCCCGATGCCCGCCGCCTGCTCGGCGCGTTCATTCGTGCCCACCGCGAGCGCCTGCCGCCACCGGCCAGGGGATCAGGCCGGCGCCGCACGCCCGGCTTGCGGCGCGAGGAACTGGCCGAAGCCGCCGGCGTCAGCATTACCTGGATCACATGGCTGGAACAGGGCCGCGATGTCGCCGCGTCCACCGCCGCGCTGGCCCGCCTGGCCGATGCATTGCGGCTTACCTCGGCCGAGCGCGCGTCGATGTTCGACCTGGCGCAAAAGCGCGACCCGGCCCCGGCCAGGCCGCACGCCGACCTGCCTGCCGACCTTCTCACCCTGCCCTCGCTGTTCACCGGCCCCGCCTACCTGCTCGACCGGACATGGACCGCGAGAGCCTGGAATCCTGCCGCGGCCCGGCTGTTCGGCGGCTGGCTGGATGACGAAGCCCAGGACCATAACCTGATGCGTTTCGTCTTCCTGTCGCCGGGTGCCAGGGCATTGATCGCCGACTGGCCGGAACGGTCGCGGCGCCTGGCGGCCGAGTTCCGCGCCGATTTCAGCCGCAGCCCGCACGATGCGGCCATGCTGGAACTGATCGATGAACTGTCGATGAAAAGCGAACGCTTTGCGCACTGCTGGAAGGAGCAGGCCGTGCTGCATCGGGAGGGCGGAGAGCGCACGTTCAACCACCCTTCCGATGGCATGCTGCGATTCCTGCAGACGACGCTGCTGGTCGCGTCGCAGCAGGAGTGCAAGCTGGTCTGCCTGGCGCCGCGATAGAGGGCTGGCATCTGCGGGCAAGGCATCAGACGACAGCGCCGTCCGTCTCTTCCTTGCCCCTGACCGGCTTGACCAGGTCGTCGCGCCTGACACCCAGCTTCATGGCGACGGCGGCGGCGACGAATACCGACGAGTAGATTCCGAACAGGATGCCGATCGTCAGCGCGACCGCGAAGTAATGCAGCGTGGGGCCGCCGAAGAACAGCATCGACAGCACCATCATCTCCGTGCAGCCGTGGGTGATGATCGTGCGCGACATCGTGCTGGTGATCGCGTTGTCGATCACCTCCTGCACGCTCATCCGGCGCTGCCTGCGGAAGTTCTCGCGGATCCGGTCGAAGATGACGACCGACTCGTTGACCGAATACCCCAACACCGCCAGGATCGCCGCCAGTACCGTCAGCGAGAACTCCCACTGGAAGAAGGCGAAGAAGCCCATGATGATGACGACGTCGTGCAGGTTGGCGATGATCGCCGCCACCGCGTACTTCCATTCGAAGCGCACGGCCAGGTAGATCATTACGCCCACGACCACCATGATCAGCGCGTTGGCGCCGTTCTGCGCCAGTTCCTCGCCGACCTGCGGGCCGACGAATTCCACGCGCTGCAGCGTGACGATTTCCTTTCCGGCCGCGTCCACGCAGGCGGTGCGCGAACGGTGCTCGCCCTGCGGCGTCACTTCATCGAAGTGGCGCACGGTGCCCTGCCCGGCACGGCACAGTCCCTCGAAGGCCCGTGCCGATGTCATGTCCGGGCTGGAGCCCGGCGTGATCGGCAGGCGGATCATGACGTTGCTGGCGGTGCCGAAGGTGGATACCTCCGGATGATCGAAGCCGGCCGCGGTCAGCGACTGGCGCATCTTCTCCAGGTTGGCCGCGTGCGGATATTGAACCTCCAGCACGGTGCCGCCCTTGAACTCGATCGAAAGATGCAGGCCCCTGGTGGCCAGGAAGAACACGGCCGCCACGAACGTCAGCGCCGACACGACGTTGAAGATCGTCGCGTAACGCATGAACGGGATGTCCCGGCGAATGCGGAAAAATTCCATGAAATCCTCTGATTGAACGATGGTTGTTACTTCGCCTGGCCCGGTACCCACACGGTACCGATCGACAGCGACTGCAGTTTCTTCTTGCGGCCATACCACAGGTTGACCACGCCGCGCGACACGAAGACGGCGGAGAACATCGAGGTCAGGATGCCCAGGCCGTGGACGATCGCGAAGCCGCGGATCGCACCGGAGCCGAACACCAGCAGCGCCAGCGCCACGATCAGCGTGGTCACATTGGAATCGAGAATGGTGGCCCAGGCGCGCTCGAAGCCCGCCGCGATCGCGGCCTGCGGCGAAGCGCCGGCCCGCAGCTCTTCGCGCACCCGCTCGTTGATCAGCACGTTCGCGTCGATCGCCATGCCCAGCGCCAGCGCGATGGCAGCGATCCCCGGCAGCGTCAACGTAACCTGCATCATCGACAGGATCGCCACCAGCAGCAGCACGTTGATGGCCAGCGCCAGCACGGAGAAGAAACCGAACAGCAGGTAGTAGGCGAGCATGAATACGGCGATCGCGGCAAAGCCATACAGCGTGGCATTGAAACCTTTCGCGACGTTCTCGGCTCCCAGTTGCGGGCCGACCAGGCGTTCCTCGATAACCTGCATCGGCGCATACAGCGCGCCCGCGCGCAGCAGCAGCGCCAGTTCGGTGGCGTTCTCGATGCTGCCCATGCCGGTGATCTGGAAAATGCTGCCCAGCTCCTGCTCGATGGTCGCCACCGTCAGCACTTCCGGCTTCCTGTTCTCGAACAGCACGATCGCCATCAGCTTGCCCACGTTGTCGCGCGTGGCCTGGCGCATCTTGCGGCCGCCATCGCCGTTCAGGTCGAGCGATACGGCAGGCTGCTGGTTGGCATCGAACGTGGCGGTGGCCGAAGAGATGTAGTCACCGGTGACGATAACTTCCTTGGACAGCACGACGGGGGCATTCCTGCCCAGCGTGAACAGCTCGGCATTGAAGGGAATCGGCGCATCGCGCTCGGTGCCGCGGGGAACCGTGGGGTCGACCAGGCGTACTTCCAGCGTGGCCGTGCGGCCGATCAGCGACTTGGCACGGGCCACGTCCTGCATGCCCGGCAACTGGACGATGATGCGGTCCGCGCCCTGCTGCTGGATGACCGGCTCCCTGACGCCCAGCTGGTTGACGCGCTTGGCCAGCGTGGCGATGTTCTGCTTGACGCCATTATCCATCGCCGCCTTCAGGGCGGCCGGCGTCATGGTTGCGGTCAGCGTCAGGCCGGTGGCGTTGGCGCCGTCGGCGAACTGCAGCTCCTTCATGCCAGACAGCACGGCGCGGGCTGCCTGCCGCGCGCCGTCCTCGCGGAACGTCACGATGACGGAACTGCCCACGCGCCCGATACCGGCATGGCGCACGTCGTTATCGCGCAGTTGCATGCGGAACGCCGCCTCGAAGCCCTGGAGGCGCTTGTCCAGCGCGGCCTTCGTGTCGACCTGCATCAGGAAGTGGACGCCGCCCCGCAGGTCGAGTCCCAGGTACATCGGGTTCGCGCCGACTGCCTGCATCCACCCCGGGGTGTTGGCCAGCAGGTTATTGGTGACGATATAGGCCGGGTCGTCCGGATCGGCGTTCAGGCCCCGCTCCAGCACGAGTTTCGCCTTGAACTGCGTGTCGATGTCGGCGAAGCGGGCGTGCACCGAAGGATTCGTGCCGGCATCGAGCGCGATGCCTGTCGTGGGCAGGCCCGCCTCGCCCAGCAGTTGTTCGGCACGGGTGGCGATATCCTTGCCAACCTTTACCGTGGACTTGCCGCTGGTGATTTGCAGCGCGGGCGATTCGCCGAGGTAATTGGGTGCCGTGTACAGCACCCCCAGCAACACGGCGACGACAATGATGAGATATTTCCAGACAGGATAACGGTTCATGATCTTCAGGTTGTTGGACGAGGGGTCCCGGTGAGACGTCGGTATGCCCGTCATCAGTCGGTGACGGGGCTTCCGGCATGGCGCGCCAGCGCCACGGTCATGCGAATATCTCCTCCTTAATTAGTACTAATTACTTAGTACATAGGGCGAAAAAAAATGCGGCGCAGGCGACGGCCTTGCCGCACGGTGACATTACTCGGGTGCCGGACGCGGTGGCGGCGGCAACGCTGGAACGGCCCGCCACAGCACCGGTGGTTCGGGCGGAACAGGTACGACATGCGTGACGGTGAGCGGCAGCACTACCTGGTGTACCGGCGGCGGGGGCGACGGTACCGGTACGGCCTGGCTTCTTGCCGGCGCGGGTTGATGCTGGCTGACCGGCAGGCCGACGCCCGTGTCCAGCCGGGGGGCGCAGAATGCCAGCCATACCGCGGCGCACAGCGTGGCGACCAGGGCGCCCGCGGTGCGCATGCCCAGCGGCCTGCCGCCTGGCGACGCGAGGAGATGGGTGACGCGCGCCAGCAGTACCCCGCCGTCCGCCGCCAGCAGGAGCGCCGGCGCTGCACGCCCGGCCCGCGGCTGGCGCAAGCGTTGCAGCGCGGTCAGCCCTTCGGCCAGCGCGATCGGATCCCCACCGGCCGCCACGGCGAGATCGTCGCAGGCAGTCTCGCGTTCCTGGCGGATGCGGCAGCTGAGCCACCACATGGCCGGGTGGAAGAACAGCAGCGATTCGACCGCGCACTGGAGGCCGTTCCACAGCCAGTCCTTGCGGCGGATATGCGCCAGTTCGTGGGCCAGCAGCGCGGCCACCTGATCCGGCGGCAGGTGCGTCAGCACGGCCAGCGGCAGCCAGATGACCGGGCGCAGCAGCCGCGCCGTGAAGGGCGAGGTGCCGCAGCCGGGGCCGACCCGTACCTGCACGGGTGCCGTGATGCCCATGCGAAGGCGGAGCGCGTCGAAGCGTGCAGTCCATGCCGCCGGCAGTGGCGGGAAGCGCCGGCGCTCCAGCTTCAGCAGGGCGCGCCAGTCGCGCACACGCAGCGAGGCCATCGCGCTCACGCCGATCAGCCACAGGACGGGCGCGGCCGCCACCGGCAGCTGGCCAGGCGAGGCGCCTGCATCTGCCTGCAGGGGCGCATGCGGGGTCGCCATGAACCGGATGGCCATGACCAGCGGTGCCAGTGCCATCGCCAGCAGCCACGCCATGCCCGCCGCATGGCGTTCCGCGGCGGTACGATGCCGCAACGCATGCAGCGTGGCACCGGCACACAGCGCCAGCAGCGCCACCTGCCACAGCGCATGCAGCAAGGCATGGGAGGCGGCCGGCAGCAGCGCGCTCATGCGCCGTGCCCGCGCCGGGCTTTCGCTTCGGCGATCAGCTTTTCGATTGCCGAGAGTTCCTCGTCGCTGGTGTGCTCGTCGTCGAGGGCACGCTGCACCAGCGTCAGCGGCGAGCCGGCGAAGGCATTGCGCACGAAGTTCTTCAGCATGGCCGACTGTACTGCCGGCTCGCTGTAGACCGGAACGAAACGGTGGCTGCGCTCGCTCTCGTCGCGGTGCACCAGTTTTTTCTCGTACATGATGGTGAGCATCTTCAACACGGTCGTGTACGCCGTGTCCTTCGTGCGCAGCAATTCCTCGTGCACCTCGCGCACGGTAGCGGGCATCTTGCGCGCCCACAGGATGCGCAGGATCGCCAGTTCGCCTTCGGTCGGGTTCGGATCCATCTTGTGCCTGCCTTAGTACTAATTGATTAGTACTATACGCGTAAAACTGCGCGGCCGGCAGCTTTTTTTCGCGAAACGTCACCCCAGCTGTGCCAGCTCCCGCGTCATGTTGACAATCGCCGGCTCGTTGTACTGCTCGGCGAACCACGGGTCGGCATACAGCGTCCCGGCATGGGCCTTGCCGCGCAGGTGTTCGAGCACGCGGGTGCGCTGCTCGCCATAGCGCTCGTCGGGCACGTGGCCGTATTCGGCGCGGATGCCGCGTGCGTAGTGGGCATACACCTCCTCGTCCTGTCCCAGGATCGCCAGGTCCACGCCCAGCAGGGTTTCCTTCAGCGGATGGGCCACGTGACTGCCCTGCAGGTGGTCGGTGGCGCGGATCAGCGTGGCCACTTCCCCGGCGCGGCCGGCATCCGGTTCCAGGCCGCTGCCGAGCCACAGCTGCGCGCTGGCTTCCTCGTTCGACACGGAGGAAGGCTGGTGTCCATAATGCGCGTCGTGGAACCAGAATGCGGCGCGCACCAGGTCGGCGTCGCGCGGGGCGGCGTCCGTGTTGGCGGCCCATGCGCGGATCTCGGCCAGGCCGTGCACCAGGTGGTCGAGGTTGTGGTAGTGGCGCGTGGCGCCGCCGTAGGCATCGGCACCGGTCAGCCTGGCGAACCATGCTTGCGCTGTCTCGCCCTGGAACAGCGCCTGCCATTCCTTGTACAGCCAGCTCGTGATCCACGCGCGATACGCGGGGCCCGGCACGAATTTCTTCGTCGTCCAGTTCCAGCCCACCGGGCCCTCCAGCGCCTTCACGAAGCTGGAGCTGACCGAGCCCAGGTCGCGCGGCGGCATCACGAACAGCGTCTTGGCGCCGCCGATCACTTCCACATTGGTTTGCTGGATCAGGTTTTCGTAGTCGAAATCGGCGGTGGTGCGGATGCCGCGGATCAGGTAGTCGACACCGTGCTTGCGCGCCACGCGCGCCGTGTAGTCGCTCTTCACGATCAGCACCTGCACGTTGTCCCACTGCCGTTCGGCGCAGCTCTCCAGCACGATCGCGCGCCGCTCCTCGGCCGAGAAGCGCGGCTGCTTGGTGGAGTTCTGCGACAGGAAGACAATCACCTCGTCGGCGATCGAACGGGCTTCGCCGATCACCCACATGTGGCCGTTGGTGATCGGGTCCAGCGTGCCCGAGAAACCGATTCTTTTCATGCGCCCGCCCTGTTGGCTGTCTGTCATGACGGGCATTCTAGCCCAGGGCGTTGCTCAGGCGGCGGTCTTTGCCAGGGGCACCCTGGTGGCGGCGGTCTTCGCGCCGGGGAACGTCACGCGCACCAGCAGGCCGCCCAGCCGGGCGGAAGCGTCGAGCGCCAGCGTGGCGCCGTGCCGTTCGGCGATCGCCTTGATGATGGCGAGGCCCAGGCCACTGCCGGTCGCGGTACTGCCAGGGACGCGATAGAAGCGGCTGAACACGCGCTCGCGCTCTTCCGGCGAGATGCCGGGGCCGCTGTCTTCGACGATGAGTTCGGCGCCGCCGCCGCCATCCGCATGCCGCACCGACACGTCGACGGTACCGCCGGAGGGCGTGTACTTGATCGCGTTGTCGACCAGGTTACGCAGCAGCACACGCAGCGCGTCGGCCTGGCCCAGCACGGTGGCTTCGGCAACTTCATGGATGCCCAGGTCGATCTCGCGCGCCTGCGCGGCACCCACCATGTCGCCCAGCGTACGTCGGGCCAGTTCGGCCAGGTCGACCGGATCCAGCTTCGGTTCGGCCGCTTCCTGCCGCGCCAGCACCAGCAATTGCTCGACCAGCCGGGTGGCACGTTCGATGCCGGCCGTCAGCCGCGCGATGGCCAGCTTGCGGCTATCGGCATCCTCGGCGCGGTCCAGGCTCAGTACCTGCAGTTTCAGGGCCGCCAGCGGCGAACGCAGTTCGTGGGCGGCATCGGCCACGAAGTGCTGCTGGGCGTCGAAGGCCGTGCGCACGCGGCCGAACAGCAGGTTCAGTTCGTGCACCAGCGGTTTCACTTCATCGGGCAGGTCGGCCTCGGACACCGGCGACAGGTCTTCGGCCTGGCGCGACGCCACCTGCCGCCGCACCCGCGCCACCGGCGCCAGCGAACCGCTGACGACCCACCACACCACCAGCATCAGCATCGGCGCCATCAGCGCGATCGGCCCGACCGTGCGCAGCGCCAGCGCGCCGGCCATGCGCTTGCGCACCGACATGTCCTGCGCGATCTGCACCGTCTGGTTACTGGTCTGCACCGAGTAGACCCGGTACACGGTGCCCTTCGCCTTTACGTTGGAAAAGCCGAGCACCGCGCGCTGCGGCAGCTCGGCGCGAGAGATCGAACGGAAAACCTGGATGCCGTCCGGCGTCCAGACCTGCACCACCATGTCGTCGTTGCCGGGATCGGCACTGGGGCTGTTGTGCGCGTTGGCCAGCGGCGCGCCGGAGCGCAGCGCCAGCGCCATCTGCTGCATGTGGTAGTCGAAAATCTGGTCCGCGTCGTGCAATGCGCTGCGGTAGGCGATCATGGCCTGCGCCAGCGCGGCCATGGTGATCGCCGCCAGCAGGAACCACAGCAGGCGGCCACGCAGCGAATGCGTGTTGACCTTCATGCGGGAGACTCCCGGCACCTTCATGCCTTCGGCACCATGTAGCCAAGGCCGCGTACGTTCTGGATCAGTTCCGCACCGAGTTTCTTGCGCAGGCCATGGATATACACCTCGACGGCATTGCTGTTCACTTCATCCTTCCAGCTGTACAGCTTTTCTTCCAGCTGGGCGCGCGACAGCACGATGCCGGGGCGCGCGATCAGCGCTTCCAGCACGGCCCATTCACGCGCCGACAGGTTGACCTGCACGCCATTGGCGATGACTTCGCGAGTTTGCGGATTGATCGACACGCCCTTGTGCTCGAACACCGGTTCGGCGCGCCCCGCCGAGCGGCGCAGCAGCGCGCGGATGCGCGCCAGCATTTCATCGAGGTCGTAGGGCTTGAGCACGTAGTCGTCGGCACCGGCATCGAGGCCGGCGATGCGCTGCTCGACGGCGTCGCGCGCCGTGGCCACCAGTACCGGCGTCAATTCCTTGCGCGCGCGCATCGAACGCAGCACTTCCAGGCCATCCTTGCGCGGCAGGCCCAGGTCGAGCAGCACCAGGTCGTAGGTCTGGGTCTGCAGCGCGGTGTCGGCCATCGCGCCATCCTTGACCCAGTCGACGGCATAGTGCTCCGCCCGCAGCAGGTCGAGCACCACTTCACCGATCATCACATCGTCTTCCACCAGCAGCAGCCGCATTTTTATTGTCCTTTCATGTTCTCGGGCCGCCACGGCGGTCCATCTTCAGCGGCGCAGTTTATCCCAATCGCACCGGAATAAAAATGCGCTCCTCGCCGCGCTGGATCAGCAGCGCCACGGATTTCGACGATTTCGACACCACGTCGCGCACCTGCTCGACCGAATTGACGGGCCGGCCGTTCACCGACAGCAGCACGTCGCCCGGTTGCAGGCCGGCATTGGCGGCCGCGCCGCCGGCGCGTTCGATGACGAGGCCGGAAGCCAGCCCGACCGCCTGTTTTTCCAGCGGGTCGAGCGGGCGCAGGGCCAGGCCCAGGCGCGACTTCGCGGCCGGCCCGTCGTCGTCAGCGCTCGCGTTCGCCAGCGTGCGCTCGGTGGCATTGCCCAGCGTGCCGGTCAGCGCCACGGTCTTGCCCTGGCGCCACACGTCCAGCGTTACCTTGTCGCCCGGCTTGGCCAGCGCGACGAAGGAGGACATGTCGGCCGAGGCGACGATCTTCTGGCCGTTGATGGCGCGCACCACGTCGCCCGGCTTCAGGCCGGAGCGCTCGGCGGCACTGCCCTTCTCGACGTTGACGATCAGCGCGCCTTCCGGCGACGGCAGGTCGAACGAATCGGCAAAGCTCTGGTCCACTTCCTGCGCCAGCACGCCCAGCTTCGCGTGCACCACCTTGCCGGTGGAGACGATCTGGTCGCGGATGCGCTGCGCCACGTCGATCGGGATCGCGAACGACAGGCCCTGGTAGCCGCCGGTCTGGCTGTAGATCTGCGAATTGATGCCGACCACTTCGCCCTTCGTGTTGAACAGCGGGCCGCCCGAATTGCCGGGGTTGACCGCCACGTCGGTCTGGATGAACGGCACGCTGCCGTCGTCCAGCGCGCGGCCCTTGGCGCTGACGACGCCGGCCGTCACGGTATTTTCCAAGCCGAACGGCGAACCGATGGCCAGCACCCATTCGCCCACTTTCACGTCCATCGACCGGCCCAGCGGCACTACCGGCAGGTTTTTCGCATCGATCTTCAGCACGGCCACGTCGGTGCGCGGATCGGAACCAAGCACCTTGGCGCGGAACTCGCGTCGGTCCGTCAGCTTCACGGTGACTTCACTGGCGTCGCGCACCACGTGGGCGTTGGTCATGATCAGGCCATCGGCGCTGACGATGAAGCCGGAGCCCACGCCATGGCTGGGCGGCTGGCCGCCGCGCGGCGCGCCTTGCGGACCCTGGAAGCGGCGGAAGAATTCAAAGAACGGATCGTCGGCGAACGGCTCGCCGCGATTGTCGCCGCGGTTGTCGTAGCTGGTCTTCACGCTGCCGGTGGTGCTGATGTTGACGACGGCCGGGCCATTGCGCGAGGCGACCACGGAAAAGTCCGGCAGCGCGATCATCGGCGCCGGCGTCGGCGCCGGGGCGCCCGCGGCGGCATTGGCCGGCGCGGGGCTGGCCAACACCTGGGCGCCGGCGGCCGGCGCGTCCTGGCTTCCCTGGACTGCGATTGCCGCGGCTGCGCCTGCGCCCAGTACGCCGACCGCGCACAGGGCCAGGACCAGGCGTTTCATGTTCAAGACCTTGTCCTTGCTCATTTCTGTACTCCCAACTGTATCAAGTTCGATGGTAGCAATATGAAGTCAACAGCTTATACCCTCCTTAACAGAAGGCGTTCCGTGCGCGTGCCATGCCGTTGCACAGGGGCCGCACATGCAAAAAGGCCGGGTTGCCCCGGCCTTTTTTCACTACTTGAACGCAGGCCGGGGCCCGTCGCTGTTACGTCATTACGCGGCTTCGCGCTTCTGTTCCAGCGCGGTGACGTTCGCATTGGCAACATTGGTCACGCCATCGATCGCGATCTTGCGCGGCCGGAAGGCTTCCGGCACTTCGCGCACCAGGTCGATCGTCAGCATGCCGTTGTCGAACGCGGCGCCGGTGACCTTGACGTGGTCGGCCAGCTGGAAGCGCTGCTCGAAGTCGCGGGCGGCGATACCGCGATGCAGGTAGGTGCGCTCCACCGCATCCTTCTGCTTGCGGCCGGTGATCACCAGCGAATCGCGCTCGGTGTTGATGTCCAGCTCGGCGCGGTCGAAGCCGGCCAGCGCCATCACGATGCGGTATTTATCCTCGGCCACCAGCTCCACGTTGTACGGCGGATAGGTGGGCGCTTCAGCGGCGTTCAGCTGGTTGGCCAGGCGGTCGATGCCGATGGCGGTACGGTACAGGGGGGTCAGGTCGAAAGTACGCATGATCTATCCTTTTCAATAAGCGATATGGGTGCGGTCCCCATGCGGGCAACCGCTGGTACAAGGTTTGATTTCCAACGAAATTTTCAGGGCGGGCACATGGCCCGCCAGGCCCGCCGGGACGGCGGGCCGCCCGGCTCATCAGGCCGCGGCGCGTGCCTGCTCGATCGCGGGCGCGCTGTCGGCGCTGCCGCCGATCTCGATCTTGCGGGGCTTCAGCGCCTCGGGCACTTCACGCACCAGGTCGATCGTCAGCATGCCGTTCTGGAACGAAGCACCGGTGACCTTCACGTGATTGGCCAGCTGGAAGCGCTGCTCGAAATCGCGTGCCGCGATGCCGCGGTGCAGGTAAGTGCGCTCGACGCCATCCTTCTGCTTGCGGCCGACGATGTGCAGGGTCTCGCGCTCGCTGGTGATGTCGATTTCCGAACGGTCGAAGCCGGCCAGCGCCATCACGATGCGGTACTGGTCCTCGGACACGAGTTCGATGTTATACGGAGGATAGCTGGGCTGGGATTCAGCGCTGTTCAGCATCTGGGCCAGGCGGTCGAAGCCGATGGCGGTACGGTACAGCGGAGTCAGGTCAAAAGTACGCATGATGGATATCCTTTCAAGGTTAAGCGATATCGAGCCGAATCTCTGTGTTTCGGCTCCCGTCGGCCCCCTGCTGGGCGACCGATGTACCCAATATACGGCGACCCAAATAAGTTTCAAGGGGTACTTTTTGAAAATTTTCGTTTTACGTTTTGAAACATTTCCACGTTTCCTGCGTGCTACACTCACCCGCTTGCATATACCGCGCATCTACCATGCTCTCAACCCTGACCATAAGCCGATGACCCTGCCATTGCCCCTGCGCGCAGCGATCCTGCCAGCGCTGTTTGCCTCCACCGTATTCGCCAGTTCCGCCAGCGCCGACCCGCTGCCCCCTTCGGTGGACCAGCCCTACCCGGGCACGATCCAGATGAAGATCGATGCTTCCGACACTGCCCGCAACATCTTCCGCATCCAGCAGTCGATTCCCGTGAAGCCGGGCAAGCTGACCCTGCTGTATCCGCAATGGGTCACGGCCCAGCACGGCCCGACAGGCGCGCTGCACCAGCTGGCCGGCCTGAAGGTCTCGGCGAACGGCAAGCCGGTGGCGTGGAAGCGCGACCCGCTGAACGTGTTTGCCTTCCAGGTGGAGGTGCCGCAGGGCGCCGGCACCATCGACGTGGAATACCAGCACCTGTCGCCGAACGAAACCGGCCAGGGCCGCATCGCGATGACGCGGGACATCCTCGGTATCCAGTGGCAGTCGATGACGATGTACCCGGCCGGCTACCACGTGCGGCGGATTCCGATCCAGACCACGCTGACCCTGCCCGCCGGCTGGCAATACGGCACCGCGCTGGAAACGGCATCGCGCCAGGGCGATGAGGTGAAGTTCAAGGCCACCGACCTGGAAACCTTCATCGATTCGCCGCTGTTCGCCGGGCGCTACTACAAGCAGATCGACCTGGACCCGGGCGCGAAACTGCCGGTGCGCCTGAACATCGTGGCCGACACTCCGGAAGCGCTGGAAGCGAAGCCCGAGCAGATCGCGCCGCACCGCGAGATGGTGAAGCAGGCCTATAAACTGTTCGATTCGCAGCACTACGCGCACTACGATTTCCTGTTCGCGCTGTCGGACGAGTTCGGCGGCGTGGGCCGCGAGCACCACCAGTCCAGCGAGAACGGCGTGAAGGCCAATTACTTCACCGAATGGAACAAGACGGAAGCCGTGCGCACCTTGCTGCCGCATGAATTCACGCACTCGTGGAACGGCAAGTTCCGCCGCCCGAAAGGCCAGGACGTACCGAACTTCAACACGCCGCTGGACAACAACCTGCTGTGGGTCTACGAAGGCCAGACCCAGTACTGGGGCCAGGTGCTCACCGCCCGTTCCGGCCTGGCCCAGCAGGCCAGCGTGCGCGACATGATCGCCAACATGGCGGCCACGTATTCGAACGTGCAGGGCCGCTCCTGGCGCCCGGTGGTCGATACCACGAACGATCCGATCATCAGCCAGCGCCGCCCGCAGGTCTGGCCGAACTGGCAGCGCAGCGAGGACTACTACTCGGAAGGCGCGCTGATCTGGCTGGATGTCGACACGAAGATCCGCGAACTGTCGGGCGAGAAGCGCTCGCTGGATGACTTTGCCCGCGTGTTCTTCGGCGTCGACAACGGCGTGATCCAGGCCAAGCACTACACGTTCGACGACGTGGTGAAAGCCCTGAACGGCGTGCAACCGTTCGACTGGGCGCCGTTCCTGAAAAAACGCGTCGAGGAAACGGGCCCGGCACCGCTGGACGGCCTGGCGCGCGCCGGCTGGAAGCTGGTCTACGCCGACAAGCAGACCGACTTCCTGAAGGGTGTGGAAGACATGAGCAAGACCGCGAACTTCCAGTACTCGCTGGGCTTCTCGGTGGCCAGCGACGGCAAGATCGTCGCCATCGTGTGGGAAGGCCCGGGCTTCAAGGCCGGCCTGTCCGGCAATACCACGCTGGTGGCAGTCAACGGCCGCGCCTACAAGCCGGAACTGCTGCGCGCCGCCGTCACCGCGGCCACGAAGGACAGCAAGCCGATCGACCTGCTGGTCAAGCGCGGCAACGACTACCGCACCGTATCGCTCGACTACCACGGCGGCCTGAAGTACCCGCGCCTGGAGCGCATCGAGGGCACGCCGGACCGCTTGCAGGCGATCCTGCAGCCGCGCAAATAAGTTGGGTAAGTAAGCCGGACCCACCGGCGGGCGCACCTCCTTCGCGGGATGTGCGCCCGCTTTTTTTCGTTCACGCTAGAGTGTGCCGACCTGGAGACCGCGATGATCACACTGCATACCTGGACCACCCCGAACGGCCGCAAGCCCATCATCCTGCTGGAAGAACTTGGCGTGCCTTATGAAACCGTGCCTGTCGACATCGGCAACGGCGAGCAGTTCCAGTCCGAATTCCTGAAACTGTCGCCGAACAACAAGATCCCCGCGATCGTGGATGATGAAGCCGACGGTGGCCCGCTGTCGCTGTTCGAAAGCGGCGCGATCCTCACCTACCTGGCGGACAAGCACGGCAAGTTCCTGGCCCCGTCCGGCGCGGCGCGCTGGCGGGCGATGCAGTGGCTGCACTGGCAGATCGGCGGCCTGGGCCCGATGCTGGGCCAGCTGGGCTTTTTCGCGAAGCAGGACGATGCATTCGCGCTGGAGCGCTTCATCAAGGAAGGCGGGCGCCTGCTGACCGTGCTCGACACGCAGTTGGGCAAGTCCGGCTACGTGGCGGGCGACGACTACACGATCGCCGACATTGCCTGCTACACGTGGGTCATGGCGGCCAGCGAACGCCTGCAGGAGCCGCTGGCCGACGCGCTGGGCAAGCCGAACCTGCAGCGCTGGCTGGCGCTCGTCGGTGCGCGGCCCGCCGTGCAGACGGGCATGAAATGGAAGCCGCGCGGCTGATGCTGCCGGCCTCCGTTCGAGGATTCAATCCTTCAGATAGCGTTCGCTCCACGCCGCAATCAGGTTCGCCACGTAAGTGGCATCGTCGCGTTTCGTGAGCAGGTGGTCGGCCGTATCGAGCGAAATATAGCTCTTCGGATGCTTTGCCGCGATGAAGATGTTCATCGCATTCTCGATGCCGACCGTGGTGTCGCCCGGCGCATGCATCACCAGCAGGGCCTTGCGCAGCGCGCCGATCTTTTCCTTCAGCTTCTGTTCGGCCACGTCGTCGAGGAACTGCTTGCGGATGCGGAACGGCCGCCCGGCCAGCTGTACTTCGGCCTCCCCTTCCGCGGTGATGGTATCGATCTGGTCGCGGAACAGGTGCGTGACGTGCGACGGGTCGCTGGGCGCGGCGATCGTCACCACGGCCTGCGCTTCCGGCACCAGGCCGGCCACCGCCAGCGTGGCGGCGCCGCCCAGGCTGTGGCCGATCAGCAGCCGCGGCGCCGCGAAGTTCGCCCGCAGGTAGCCGGCGGCGGCCAGCAGGTCTTCCACGTTCGACGAAAAATTGGTGTTGGCGAATTCGCCTTCGCTGGCACCCAGCCCCGTGAAGTCGAAGCGCAGCACGGCGATGCCATGGTCCGTGAGCGCCTGGGCGATGCGGCTGGCGGCGAACACATCCTTGCCGCATGTGAAGCAGTGGGCGAACAGTGCGTAGGCCCGCGCCGGGCCGTCCGGCGCATCGAGGCGCGCGGCCAGGCTGGTGCCGTGTGCACCCATGAAGTCGAGTCGTTGTGCCCGCATGAAGGTCTCCGTTGGCGGTTGATGATGTGCCACTCTGCATCGAAAAGGTGGAGGAAGACAGTGTACTTTTGGTAGAGCCGGAATGGCAGCGGATGTGGCGCATGCGGCTGGTGCGCAGACCTGTTCCAGCGCTATCTTACAAGTGGTAACGAGTGATACAGCTCACGATGTAGCCTGTACCCGCCTCAGCCTTTAATCTACCTCTGCCGGCCAATCAATGGCCATGAGGAGAAAAGATCATGGAAAAAATCGCTACCGCAAGCCGTATCCACCCGCTGTTTGCCGCCGCAGCCGTGTCGGTGATTGCCTTGAGCGCCACCGGTATCGCCGCCCTGACCGGCGTACTGCCATCGAGCAAAGCCGAACCGGCTGCGCAAATCCTCCCAGCGGGCCTGACGGCGCAGCAGCTGGCGGCGGCACAGTCGACCGGGCAACAGCTCGCGCCGCAAGCGCTGCAACAGCCGGCACTGAAACCGGAGCCGGCCCCGGCTGTGCGCCAGCAGGCCGCGCCGGAACGCGTCGTCGTGCGGGAAATCGTGTACCGCGAACCCGCACCGCGCAAGGTCGTGCACAAGGCGCCGGTTCGCAGCGAGGCGCAGCAGCAGCAGCAGCAGCCGCAGCCGGTGTACGCCGCTGCCCCGGTTGCGCAGGAAAGCAAGCCGAACTATGTGGCCATCGGTACCGGCGCCGTGGTTGGCGGCCTGATCGGCAACCAGATTGGCGACGGCAATGGCAAGAAACTGGCGACCCTGGCCGGTATCATCGGCGGCGGCTATGTCGGCAACGAGATCGCCGACCGCAGCAAGCAGGCGGGCAAGTAAGCAGGCAAGTAAGCAGGATGAAGGGGCAAGCCGGCCCTGCCTGGCCAGGCTGGAACACGCTGGCCGGGAATTACCCGAACAACCCATGCAGATACCAGCGCGGCTCCGCCTCTTCCTCCCCGCCCGGCAGCCGCTCCCGATACACCCAGTAATGGGCATTGTCCTCGCCCTGGGCAATGAAATAATCGCGCGTCTGCGTATCGCTCCACCAGCCCGCCTCGATGCGCTCGGCGGCCGACACCATGCGTAGCGGGGAACAGTAAAAAGGCCGGTGGTCGCGCACCAGCAGCGCGATCGGCTTCGGCAGCAGCCATGCGGGACGCGGCAGGCCGCCGGGCGGCAGGCAGGCCGCCACATCCTGCGGACGCACCTTTTGCTGCACCGGCACCCACGCGTTCGCATGCTCGGGCCGGTAATCGGCTTTCGGCGCCGCCTGCAGCACGTTGTCCGCCCCCAGCCGCGCCACCAGCAGTTCGAACAGGCGCTGCCGGTCTTCACTGCTGCCGCCCGGTTCCGGAAACAGCGAATCGGACAGCGGCGCCATCGGCTTTACCTGGGGCGCTTCCAGCACCAGCCCGATCACGGGCGCCTCCAGCACCAGCTTGGCAAGGCGCTCCTTCAGCAGGCGCACCAGGTGATCGTCGCGCCAGACCGCCTCGGCCAGCACGATCTCGACCGGCGTGGGCGGCCGCGCCACCTTGCCACGCTCGTGTTCCAGCAGCAGCGTGATGCGTTCGACGGCCAGCTGGCGGGCGTTCAGCCAGCCTGTCATCTGCTGCAGCAGGCGGCAGGCGCCGGCCAGCAGCAGATCGGTATTTTCGATGCGGCCGAACAGTTCCAGCTTCGCATGGAAAGTGGTGGGCGCCTCGATCCAGCGGAACATCTCGGCGGCGTGCCCCAGTGCGGCATCGAGCACGTCGAGCAGTTCGCGGCCGCAGCGCCGCTGCAGGCCGGGCCGCGGCAGGCGCGCCACGTCGCCCACCGACAGGCAGCCGATGCCCTCCAGCCATGCCATGTAGCGCCGGGCGGGCGGCAGCAGGCTGGCCGGCAGCTGTTGCAGCCGCGCTGTCATCTTGTCGAGCTTTACCGTGCGCCCCGCCCCGCCCCGCGCCAGCAGCCAGGCGCCGCGTGCGGTCGGCGCCACGCCCAGCTGCGCGGTAAAACCCAGCTTGCGCAGGCTGGCGCGCACCAGCGCGCACAGCCGGCGGATGCCGCCGAACAGGCGCAGGCTGGCGCCCACGTCCATCAGCAGCGTGGCTTCCTCGCCTTCGGCCACCTGCGGCGTGAATTGCAGCATCGCCATCGCCACCGCATGCAGCGCTTCCGTTTCGCGGTCCGGCGCGCGGTCGTGCAATTGCGCTTCCGGCGCCATCATCAGCGCCCCGCCGCGGCGCATGCCCGGCAGTACGCCGGCACGGCGCGCCTGGTCGGATACGGCCAGCACCGCGTCGTGGTCCAGCACCGCGGTGCAGGTGTCAGCCGACCAGTTCGGGCAGAACACTTCGAGCGGGAGCCGGGGCAGGTGCAGGCCGATCCAGAGGCGCATGTCGTTGCAGCAAAGAAGGAGTCAAGGGCAGGAACAATGGCGCATCGCGTTGCGGCCCCCGGCGTTTTACAAAATCGATCTGCAGGCCGCCGGCGGCGGGCCGCAGTGCCAGCCGCAACGGCGCCGGCGACGCATCCTGCGCGGCTGCCAGCGGCCGCATCAGGCAGAACAGCGTTTCGCCGCTTTGCGCCGCCAGGTGCAGCCGGCGCAGCGCTTCGCTGCGCACGTGCTGCTGCCACAGCAGCAAGGCGCCGCAGCAGCCGCTGCGCAGGATCTGTTCGGCGGCCCACAGCGCATCGGCGCTCTTGCCCGTGTTGCGGATCCACACCAGCTGCGTGGGCGGAATGCCCAGCGCATCGAGCGCCAGCGCCTGCGGCGCGTAAGGCGGCTGCACCAGCACGATCGGCCGCTTCAGCGCCGCCAGCACCGGCTGCAGCAGGCGCATCTCGCCGATGCCCGCCTGTTGCAGCAGCAACTCCACCAGCGTGCCCGTCGGCCAGCCGCCGCCCGGCAGCTGGGTCGACAGGACCGGGTGTCCGGTGTCGACGCAGCGGTCGTGCGATTGGGCCAGTTGCGATGCAAGCCAGAGTGAGGGATGCACGGCTTCCGGCGCCAGCAGTGGTGCGGGGTGGGCCATGGTTGATGATGTAAAGAAATACTGTATATCCGTACAGTACTATCGATGGGACGTTTTGGCAATGACAATCTGGCAATCGTGCGGTGACTGGACCGGCCTGCAGCGTGGGCAAAGCGCGGCTCCAGCGCTGCGCGCCGGGTCGCACGTCCTGCTGCCTCAGCGCCGGTGCTTGCCGAAAAACTCCAGCATCATCCGGCTCGCATCCGGTCCCTTCGCATGAAAGGCGATCTGCGGATCGCCGCCGCTCCACGCATGGTCCAGCGTATCGACCCGCACCACCCGCAGCACCACCTTGCTGCCGACCAGGTAATCGTGGATCTCATGCCCGCTGCGGCTGCCGCGCCGCGTCACCTTCACGGGGGCATCGGCCGGTACGCCGTTCAGCAGCAGGCTCTGCCGCACAAGCTGCTGCTGGTTCACCGCGTGCACCACGGTATCGGCATCGCCCTGGAACAGGATCGCCGGCATCAGCGGAAAATCGGCGCGGCGCGCCAGCACCTCGCGGATCGCCGGTTCGATGCGCAGTCCGCCGCCGTGGCGCATCACGCCGAGCGCGCCGACGGTACCGTGGCCGGCGCCGAACACGGGCCCCGAATGCAGGCCGACCGCCGCGAATACATCCGGGAAATTCAGTGCCATGATGTTGGCCAGGCCGGCACCGGCCGAGATGCCGCACACATACACGCGGCGCCGGTCGATCGGATACTGGGACATCACCTTGCCAAGGATCCCGGCCACCGGCTGCACGTCGCCGCCGCCTTGCTGCGTGGAACGGTCGAACCAGCGCCAGCAGCGGTGCGCATTCACCGTCACCGATTGCTGCGGATAGAGCACCGCATAGCCCTTCTTTTCCGCCATCTGGTTCATCCGCGTGCCCTGCGCGAACTGCGTCGCGGTCTGGTGGCAGCCATGCAGCATCAGCACCAGCGGCCAGCCCTTGGGCGGTACTTCTCCCTGCGGCAGGTACAGCCAGTACTGCATTTGCTGGGCACCCGCCAGGTGATGGCCGGCCAGCCAGCGCCCGGGCGCCACCGGTGTCGCCGGCGGCGTGCGCACGCGTGGCGCCGCGACCGCCGCCTTTTTCGCCGGCCGCTTGCGCACACTGCTCTTCGGCAACGTCAGCAGGGTGCCGACCATCTTCGCCGCCGCCTTTTGCTGGGCATTGCCCGCTTTCATCAACGAGCGCACCAGGCGCGCACCGGCATTCCGCTTGACCATGCTTCCTCCGTATTCGTCCACCCCGTACCCAACGGAACCGGGCCACACTATTGAATTCCAGTAAGGACGCGAAAAATCCGCTTGCGCTATTCTGGCATGCGCACCGCCGGGCTATGCGCGCGGCGGCCTTTCCACGTACCGCATTACCCAATGCATCACAGGAGACCAATATGAGCTATCTCGACCGAGACCCGTTTGGCATTTACCGTGACCGCGACAATGACGGCCCTGGCCCGCACCTGATGGGTGCCGACACGCTGATGGGCGAAGACGTCTACAACCGCCAGGAAGAAGACCTGGGGGACATCAAGGAAATCATGATCGACATGCAGTCCGGCCGGATCGCCTACGCCGTGCTGTCGTTCGGCGGCATCCTGGGCATGGGCGACAAGCTGTTCGCCGTGCCATGGCAGGCGCTGCAACTCGATACCGTCAACAAGCGCTTCATCCTCGACGTGGCGAAAGAACGCCTGGAAAGCGCGCCCGGCTTCGACAAGGACCGCTGGCCCGACATGGCCAGCGCCGAATTCGGCAGCCAGATCAGCAGCTTCTGGGGCGGTTCCACGCAGGCGATGCCAGGCCAGATGACCTCGTCCGGCAGCGTGATGAGCAGCGGCAGCAGCACGATGCAGAGCGGCTCCAGCTTCGGCCAGAGCCAGTCCGGCAACCTGTCCGGCGGCGCGGGCAGCAGCATGGGCGGCAGCAGCGGCCTGTCCAGCCAGAGCGGCAGCCTGGGCAGCGGCACCGGCCTGGGCAGCAACAGCCTGGACCTGGACCGCGGCGATTCCGACCTGACCGACAAGAACATCAATCAGGCCGGCGGTCTGTCGAACCAGAGCTCCAGCTACGATCCGAACAAGAAGTATTAACTACCAAGTGATTCCCTGATCCTGCAATAGTCGCAGGCCACAGCGAATCCAACCAGCCTCAAGGGGCCTCGAGAAACCGTAGCGAGCAGGCGCCAGGGGTGGCCAAGAAGCGCAATCGTACGTAAGTACGATGAGCATCGCAGGCCGGCCCTGGCGTCGCGCAGTAGGTTTATCGAGGCCCTACTACCTCTGCATTGACTCCCACACTTTAAAGAGCCGCTTGACCGATACCGGCATCGGCGTACGCAACTCCTGCGCGAACAGCGACACGCGCAACTCCTCCAGCATCCAGCGATACTCCACCAGCTTCGGATCGGTATTCTTGCCGGCCGATTTTTCGCGCATCACGCGCAGGTAAGGCTGTGCCGCCCCGTGCCAGTCGGCCATCGATTTCGCATCGCGTGCCGGATCGGCGCGCAGTTTTTCAAGCCGCACGTTCATCGCCTTCAGGTAGCGCGGGAAATGCGCCAGCTGGGTGAAGTCGGTATCGAGCAGGAAGCGCTTGTGCACCAGGCCTTTCAGCTGCTCCTGCATGTCGGCGGCGGCCTGCTGGTTGATGCCCTGCAGCCGCTTCGGCAAGCCATGGAACTCAGTCAGCACCTGCGAGACCAGTCGGGCGATCTCGTTCACCAGCAGCACGAGGCGCGACTTGCCTTCGTCCTTGCGCCGGTTGAACGTGGCCGCATCGGTCGGCAGCGGGTCCTGCAGGCAGGCGATGTCGATCGCCTTGGCGATGATCTGGTCGCGCAGTTCTTCCTGCGTGCCCATGCTCATGAACTGCATGCCCATCTGCTGCAGGTTCGGGATGCTTTTCTCGACGAACTTGATCTGGTCCTTCATCTGCAGCGCGAACAGCCGGCGCAGGCCGATGCGGTGCGTGCGCGCGGCCACGTTCGGATCGTCGAACACTTCCAGGTCGCAGTGCGTGACCTTGTCCACCAGCGCCGGGAAGCCGATCAGGGTCAGCTTGCCCTGCACGATCTCCAGCAGTTCCGGCAGTTCGCCGAACGACCATGACGTGATGTTCGTGTGCGCTCCGGCCGGTGCCGGCGCGGCGGCTGCCGGCGCAGGCAGGGCCGCCCCCGGCATGCCACCGGCCTTGACCTCGCCCGAGATGCCACCGTGCCGGCCTTTTTCCGCACCTTTCTCGGCGTTCTTTTCCGCCCTGCCACCGCCCAGCTGCGCCAGCGAAGCGGCCGATGCGGGAGGCGCATTTTCCGCCATCTTCTGGAAGCTTTGCCGCGCCTGCGCGCCATACTCCGCCTGCAGTGTGGCGAGATTGCGGCCCATGTCCAGCTGGCGGCCGTGCTCGTCGATCACCTTGAAATTCATGAAGTGGTGGGCCGGCAGCTGCTCCGGCTTGAAGTCCGAGCTCAGCACCGTGATCGTGATCTGCTCGCGGATGTCGGCGATGATCGCGTCGATCAGGTCGCCGCGGCCGAACTTGTCCGCCACGCGCTCGCAGAACTTCTGTGCATACTCGGGCAGTGGCACCATGTGGCGGCGCTGCTTCTGCGGCAGCGATTTCAGCAGCAGGTGCACCTTTTCCCTCAGCATGCCCGGCACCAGCCATTCGCAGCGCTCGCGCGACAGCTGGTTCAGCGCATACAGCGGCACGTGCAGGGTCACGCCGTCGCGCACCGTGCCCGGTTCGAAGTGGTACGTCAGCGCCATCTCGACACCGGCGGCCAGCATCTTCTTCGGGAACAGTTCCGTCGTCACGCCGGCCGCCTCGTGCCGCATCAGGTCTTCCTTGACGAGGTACAGCAGCTTCGGCTCGGCCTGCGCGGCCTTCTTGTACCAGGCCTCGAAGCCGGCGCCATTGACCACGTCGTGCGGAATCAGCTTGTCGTAGAACGCCTCGATCAGCTGGTCGTCCACCAGCACGTCCTGCCGGCGCGACTTGTGTTCGAGGTTCTCGATTTCCTTCACCAGCCGGTGGTTGTGCGCGAAGAACGGCGCGCGCGTGTCGTAGTCGCCGGCCACCAGCGCATCGCGGATGAAGATCTCGCGTGCTTCCGCCGGATTGTGCAGCGCGTAGTTGATGCGGCGCTGGCTGTACACCGTCAGGCCGTACAGGGTCGCCTTCTCGGCCGCCGTCACCTGCGCCGGGCGCTTTTCCCAGCGCGGTTCGCCCCACGATTTCTTCAGCAGGTGCGCGCCGATCTTTTCCACCCATTCGGGTTCGATGCGCGCGATGGTGCGCGCATACAGCCGCGTGGTCTCCACCAGTTCGGCCGCCATCACCCACTTGCCGGCCTTCTTGCCCAGCGAGGAACCGGGCCAGATGTTGAACTTGATGCCGCGCGCGCCCAGGTAACCGGGGTCGTCTTCCATCTTGAAGCCGACGTTGCCCAGCAGGCCAGTCAGCAGCGCCATGTGGAACTGCTCGTACGTGGCCGGCGTCTCGTTCATGCGCCAGCCCTGCTCCTTCACCAGCGTGAGCAGCTGGGAATGCACGTCGCGCCATTCGCGCAGCCGCACTTGCGACAGGAAGTTGGCGCGGCAGTTGTCCTGCAGCTGGCGATTGGTTTTCTTGTGCTCGATGGCGTCCTCGAACCAGCGCCAGATCTTGATGTACGAGAGGAACTCGGACTTCTCGTCGGCGAACTTCTGGTGCGCCTGGTCGGCCGCCTGCTGGTGCTCGATCGGCCGGTCGCGCGGGTCCTGCACCGACAAGGCGGCCGCCACGATCAGCACTTCGGTCAGACAGGTGAAATCCTGCGCGGCCAGGATCATGCGGCCCACGCGCGGGTCGAGCGGCAGCTTGGCCAGCTTGCGGCCCAGGCCCGTCAAGCGGTTGTCGTCGTCGACGGCGCCCAGTTCCTGCAGCAGCTGGTAACCATCGGCGATGGCGCGCGCCAGCGGCGGCTCGATGAACGGGAACGTCTCCACATCCGTCAGGTGCAGGGACTTCATGCGCAGGATCACGGAGGCCAGCGACGAGCGCAGGATTTCCGGATCGGTGAATTTCGGCCGCTTGTTGAAATCCTCTTCGTCATACAGCCGGATGCAGACGCCGTCGGCCACGCGGCCGCAACGGCCGGCGCGCTGGTTCGCCGCCGACTGCGCCACCGGCTCGATCTGCAGCTGTTCGACCTTGTTGCGGTAGCTGTAGCGCTTGACGCGCGCCAGGCCCGCATCGACCACGTAGCGGATTCCCGGCACCGTCAGCGACGTCTCGGCAACGTTGGTGGCGAGGACGATGCGCCGCTGGTTGGTGGTGCGGAACACGCGGTCCTGCTCCTCCACCGACAGGCGGGCGAACAGCGGCAGGATCTCCACGTGCGGCGGATGGTGCTTGCGCAGCGCCTCGGCGGCATCGCGGATTTCCCGCTCGCCGGGCAGGAACACCAGCACGTCGCCCGAGCCGATGCGGCATACCTCGTCGACGCCGTCGAGGATGGCATCCATCAGGTCGCGCTTTTCCTTTGCGGCGGCGGCCGTGCGTTGCTGCGGCTTCGCGGCATTCACGCCTTCCGGCAGCCTGACCGGCTCGCGCTCCACCGGCCGGTAGCGGATCTCCACCGCATACAGGCGGCCCGACACCTCGATCACCGGTACCGGCGGCTTGCCCTCCTGGCTGAAATGGCGGGCGAAACGCTCGGCATCGATGGTGGCCGACGTGATGATCACCTTCAGGTCCGGCCGGCGCGGCAGCAGCTGCTTCAGGTAGCCCAGCAGGAAGTCGATGTTCAGGCTGCGTTCGTGCGCCTCGTCGATGATGATCGTGTCGTAACCCTTGAGCAGCGGGTCGGTCTGGGTCTCGGCCAGCAGGATACCGTCCGTCATCAGCTTCACGGACGCGCCCTTGTGCAGCGTGTCGTTGAAGCGCACCTTGTAGCCCACGTGCTCGCCCAGCGGCGAATTCAGTTCCTGGGCGATGCGCTTGGCGGTCGACGACGCGGCGATCCGGCGCGGCTGCGTGTGGCCGATCAGGCCCTTCTGGCCGCGGCCCAGCTCCAGGCAGATCTTCGGCAGCTGCGTGGTCTTGCCGGAACCGGTTTCACCCGAGACGATGACGACCTGGTGCTTCGACAGCGCCTCGGCGATCTCGCGCCGCCGGCCCGAGACCGGCAGGTCTTCCGGGAACGTGATCGGCGGCAGCGGATTGCGGAACAGGCGCTCGGCTTCGCGCGCGGCAAGCTGCTCGGGCGTGGGCTTTTCCCGCGCGCCCCCCTGCTTGGGCGGACGTTGTTCACGTGCGGCCACCTGCTCCGGCGCGGGGTTTTCCCGCGGTGCGCCGCCGCGGCGGTCGCCATCCCGGCGCGGCGGGCGCGCTTCGGTCGGATTCGGGGGAGAAGAAGGGGGAGACTGCTTGATGGCTTCAGACATTGTTTTTACAAGGTTTTGCTGCGAGTTTTACTACGAATGCCGCGCAGCGAATTATAATGCGGCGCATGGAAAATCCCGTCGAATTCGTCCAGTGGCTGCGCTCCGTCGCGCCTTATATCCATGCCTTCCGCGGCAAGACTTTCGTGGTGGCCTTCCCCGGTGAACTGGTGTCCGCCGGCGCCCTGCCGGTGCTGGCGCACGACCTGTCGCTGCTGCACGCACTGGGCATCAAGGTCGTCGTCGTGTACGGCTCGCGGCCCCAGGTTGCCGAACAGCTCGCGCTGCGCAATGTCGAGGGCCGTTTCCACAACGGCATCCGCGTCACGGATACCGCCGCGATGGAATGCGCCAAGGAAGCCGCCGGCGAACTGCGCCTCGACATCGAAGCCGCGTTCAGCCAGGGCTTGCCGAACACGCCGATGTCGAACGCGGCGATCCGTGTCATTTCCGGCAACTTCGTCACGGCGCGCCCGCTGGGCGTCATCGACGGCGTCGACCTGGAACTGACCGGCGTGACCCGCAAGGTCGATGCCGAGACGATCCACTCGATCCTGGCCGCCGGCGGCGTGATCCTGCTGTCGCCGCTGGGCTTCTCGCCCACCGGCGAAGCGTTCAACCTGACGATGGAAGACGTCGCCGTCTCCGCCGCGGTGGCGCTGCATGCCGACAAGCTGATCTTCATCACCGAGACCGAAATGCTGCGCGACCTGGCCGGCACGGAAATCCGCGAACTGTCGTCGCACATGGCCGAAGCCGTGCTGCAGGCGAATTTCCTGTCGCCGGAAAGCGCGTTCTACCTGCGCCATTGCGTCAAGGCCTGCAACAGCGGTGTGGAACGCTCGCACATCGTGCCGTTCGCGATGGACGGCTCGGCCATGCTGGAACTGTTCACGCACGATGGCGTGGGCACCATGATCAGCCACGAGAACCTGGAAAGCCTGCGCCCCGCCACAATTGAGGACGTCGGCGGGATTATCAAGCTGATCGAACCGCTGGAAGCGGACGGCACGCTGGTAAAACGGGGCCGCGAGCTGATCGAACGCGAAATCAATTATTTTTCCGTCATCGAACACGATGGCGTGATCTTCGGCTGCGCCGCGCTGTATCCGTTCCCGGAAGAGAAGATGGCCGAAATGGCATGCCTGACCGTCAACCCGGAAGTGCAGGCGCAAGGCGACGGCGAGCGCATCCTGAAACACATGGAAAACCGCGCGCGCGCCTCCGGCATCACCAAACTGTTCGTGCTCACCACGCGCACCGCCCACTGGTTCATCAAGCGCGGCTTCGTGCCCGCCAACGTGGATGCGCTGCCAAAGGACCGCCAGCGCATGTACAACTACCAGCGCAAGTCGCAGGTGCTGGTGAAGACGCTGTAAGCGGAATTCGCCGGAGAAGCTTTACAATGCACGTTTCTGCACACTGAGGAGCACCCGAGATGGCCCGTACCGTCCATTGCATCAAACTGAACAAGGAAGCCGAAGGCCTGGACTTCCCGCCGTATCCTGGCGAACTGGGCAAGAAAATCTATGAATCCGTGTCGAAAGAGGCCTGGGCGGCCTGGCTGAAGCACCAGACCATGCTGGTCAACGAGAACCGCCTGAACCTGGCCGACGTGCGCGCCCGCAAGTACCTGGCGGCGCAGATGGAAAAGCATTTCTTCGGCGAAGGCGCCGACGAAGCCCAGGGCTACGTGCCGCCGACGGCCTGAGTAGCAGGGATTTTAGGGGTCAGTCCCCTCATCACGTCAACAGCAAGCGCAGACGCCGTCACTTACCGGGGACAGACCCCTGAGCCCCCGGCAACTGCTGCTGGCTTACCAGCTCAGCGTCTTCACGCCCTCGGCCATGCCCAGCAGGCACACGTTGGCGCCGCGTGCGGCGAACAGGCCCACGGCGATCACGCCGGTCATCTGGTTGATGGTGTTCTCCAGCGCCACCGGGTCGGTGATCGACAGTCCGGCCACGTCGATCAGATGGCCGCCGTTGTCGGTGACGAACGGCTCGTCGGTACCCGGCTTGACGCGTACCTTCGGCTGGCCGCCCAGCGCCGCCAGCTGGCGGAACACGGCATTGCGCGCCATCGGGATCACCTCGACCGGCAACGCGAACTTGCCCAGCGTGTCGACCAGCTTCGAACCATCGGCGATGCAGACGAACGATTTCGACACGGACGCCACGATCTTCTCGCGCGTCAGCGCCGCGCCGCCACCCTTGATCATCGCGCCCGACGCATCGATCTCGTCGGCGCCGTCGATGTAGACGGCGATCGAGTCCACGTCGTTCAGGTCGAACACGGGAATGCCATGGCCTTTCAGGCGCGCGGCGGTGGCTTCCGACGAAGCCACGGTGCCCTTGATGCGGTCCTTGATGGCGGCCAGTTCGTCGATGAAGAAGTTGGCGGTCGAGCCGGTGCCGACGCCGATGATTTCGCCGTCGACCACGTAGCCGATGGCGGCGCGCGCCACGGCCTGTTTCAGTTCGTCTTGAGTCATGATTGGGGATAGGGAGTAACGGATTCGAGGGCCGTCATTTTAACAGCGCACCGGGCGGCCTTTGTGGGAAAATAGCCAATCCCCACAAGTCAGCCCAACAGAACATGACGCCCACCCCGACTGACTCGCCTTCTGTTCCGCCGGCATCGCCGAACGCCGCCACCGTGCTGATCGTCGACGACAGCCGCGTTTCACGCCTGGTGGCGCGGCAATACATCCTCACGCTGCACCCCGACTGGATCGTGGTGGAAGCGGCCACCGGCGAGGAAGCGCTCGCCAGGGCGCCCGAAGTGCAGCCGCAACTGGTGCTGATGGACGTGAACATGCCCGGCATGGGCGGCATCGCCTGCGCCGAGAAGCTGCGCGAGCTGTTGCCCGATGCGCATATTTCGCTGCTGACGGCCAACGTGCAGGATGCCACCCGCAACCGCGCCAGCGAGATCGGTGTCGGCTTCATGGAAAAGCCGATCACGCCGGAACGCATCGCCCGCCTGACCGCCCTGCTGGGGCGCTGACATGGTCGCGCTGACCGAACTGGAACACGACGCCCTGGTCGAGATCTTCAACATCGGCGTGGGCCAGGCCGCCGCCGCGATGAGCGGCATCGTCAACGAGGAAGTCACGATGTCGGTGCCCTCGATCAGCTTCCTCAGCCGCAGCGAAGCGGCGCAACTGCTGGAAGAGGCGCACCGCAACGACACCCGGGCCGGCGGCGGCAGCGGCGAACGCATCTGCGGCGTCAGCCAGCATTACGACGGCGCGTTCTCGACCGAGGCGCTGCTGATGTTCCCGGAGAATAAAAGCCTGGAAATCGTGCGCCTGATGGTGGGCGAGGCGGTGCCGCTGGCCGAGCTGTCCGGCATGGAACAGGAAGCGATGAGCGAGATCGGCAACATCATCCTCAATTCCTGCGTCGGCACGCTGGCCAACATCTTCCAGCAGGAATTGCACGGCTCGCTGCCGGTCTACCACGTGGGCTCCAGCGACGAAATCCTCGACGCCACCGGCACCCGCGCCGATACCGTGGTGATGATGCTGCACATCGACTTCATCCTTGAAAAGCATCAGATCCACGGCTATGTCGCCTTTATCCTCGACGTGACCGCGCTGACCGACCTGAAGGAACAGATCGACCGCTACCTGCAACGCGCGATGGGACTGCCGGTGGGGCCGCAATAAGGATGTCGCACCCGTCTCGCCTGCCGTTGCTGGAAAGTGTGCTGGAAGCCGTCAGTGCCGGCGTCATCGTCGTCGACGCGGCGCACCGCATCGTGCTGTGGAATAAATGGATGAGCCTGCATACCGGCTGTGCCGCGCACAAGGCGCTCGGCACGGACCTGTTCGAGCTGATGCCGGAGCTGCGCGGCGGCCGCGTCGAGGCCGCCGTCCGGCAGGCGCTGGCGAACCACTTCTCGTCGCTGCTCTCGCCCACCCTGAACCGTGCGCCGTTTCCGCTGTACTCGAACCCCGCCGCCATCGGGCGCGGCGAGCGGATGCAGCAGGCCATCGCCGTCACGCCGCTGGCATTCCCGGCCGGGCAGGCCGGTTCCCATTGCCTGATCCAGCTGAACGACGTGAGCATGGCCGCCAGCCGCGAGAAGCTGTTGCGCGAGCAGACCGAACTGCTGCGCATGCAGACCTTTTCGGACGGCTTGACCGGCGTTGCCAACCGCCGCGCATTCGACGCCGCGATCGACCGGGAAGTGCGGCGCGCCAAGCGCAACGGCGGCATGCTGTCGCTGCTGATGATCGACATCGACCACTTCAAGCCCTACAACGACCACTATGGCCACCAGCAGGGCGACGAGTGCCTGATCCGGGTGTCGGCCGCCCTGCAGGCACTGCTGCAACGCTCGGTGGACATGCTGGCCCGTTACGGCGGCGAGGAATTCGCCGTGATCCTGCCCGACAACGATTCGGGCCAGGCGCAGCGCATGGCCGAAACGCTGCGCGCAAGCGTGCTGCAGCTGGCGATCCCGCACGAGCACGGCGGACCGGAAAAGCAGGTTACCGTCAGCATCGGCGGGGCCACGCTGCTGCCGGGCCAGCCGGCCTTGCCGGCCACGCTGATCGGTGCCGCCGACGCGGCGCTGTACGCCGCCAAGCGAGCGGGCCGCAACCGCATCATGGCAGCCTAGCCGGAACAAGCGGCCGCCGGCCCGGCGCCCTGACGTGATCGTGCGGCCCGCTCAGCGCTGCTGCAGGATCTCGCGGTCGATCGCCTTCAACGACACGGTCTTTTCCACGCCGCCACGCTTGACCGCTTCCTTCGGCATGCCGTAGACCACGCAGCTTTCCTCATCCTGCGCGACGGTGCGCGCGCCGGCCTTGCGCATCTCCAGCAGGCCGGCGGCACCGTCGTCGCCCATGCCGGTCATGATGATGCCCAGCGCATTGGCGCCGGCATGCCTGGCCACGGAGCGGAACAGCACGTCCACCGACGGCCGGTGCCGGTTTACCAGCGGGCCGTCGATGACATCGACGCAATAGCGGGCGCCGTCGCGGCGCAGCAGCATGTGCTTGCCGCCAGGCGCGATCAGCGCGCGGCCCGGCAGCACGCGGTCGTTGTGCTGCGCCTCGCGCACTTCGATCTGGCACAGCTTGTTGAGCCGGTCGGCGAAGGCCGCCGTGAATTTCTCCGGCATGTGCTGCACGATCACGATGCCCGGCGTCACGCGCGGCAGCGCCGTCAGTACTTCCTCGAGTGCCTGGGTGCCGCCGGTGGACGTGCCGATGGCCACCACCCGCTCGGTGGTCTGCAGCGGCGTACGCATATCGGCGGCAGGCGGCAGGATGGCGTCGGCCGTCAGCTTGGCCGGTGCCTGGGCAGGCGTGGCGGCGCGGGCGGAAAGCCGCCGCACGTTGACCTGGGCGGCGGCGCGGATCGCGTTGACCAGTTCGCTGCCACTGTCGTTCAAGAAATCCTTCAGGCCCAGCTTCGGCTTGGCGATCACGGTCACGGCGCCTGCCGCCATGGCCGCCATCGTGGTCTGCGCGCCCTTTTCCGTCAGCGTCGAACAGATGATCACCGGCGTCGGGCGTTCGGCCATGATCTTCTTCAGGAACGTGATGCCGTCCATGCGCGGCATTTCCACGTCCAGCACGATCACGTCCGGCCATTGCTGCTTCATCCGCTCGATCGCCAGCAGCGGGTCCGACACCGCGTGCAGCAGCCGGATGCCGGGCGCCGCCGCCAGCATTTCGCCGACGATCTTGCGCACCACCGCCGAATCGTCGACGACCATCACATTGACAGGATTCATAGAGTTCCAGGAATGCAGGAAAGCCCGCGAGACGAGAGCTTAGCGCACGCGAGCCTCGCGGCGCAATCCGCCGGCTACTAGGCAGCAGCCTTGCGGTACACCGACGGCACCACCGGCTGCACCGCGTTGCTGATCTCGTGCAGGCTTTCGGAATGGCCGATGAAGAACTGGCCGCCCGGCTTCAGGCGCGACGTCACGCGTGCCACCACCTGCCGCTTGGTATCGGCATTAAAGTAGATCATCACATTGCGCAGGAAGATCACGTCGAACATGCCGAGTTCGTTGGGCAGGTGAGTATTCAGGTTCACCTGCCTGAACTGCACGCGCTGGCGCAGTGCCCGGTCCACCAGAAGCGTGCCGTCCTGCTCGCGAATGCCCTTCAGGCAATAGCGCTTCAGGTAGTCGGCCGGCACGTGCGCGGCGCGCTCCATCGGATAGTGGCCGATGCGGGCACGCTGCAATACGCGCGTGCTGATGTCGGACGCCACCACTTCCCACGGTGCATTGCCCAGCACGTCCGCCAGCACCATGGCAATGCTGTAGGGTTCCTCGCCGGACGAACAGGCCGCGCTCCACACGCGGAACGCTGTATTGCCCGCCGCACCGTGCGCCGCCGCCGCTTCGCGCAGCAGCTCGAAATGGCGCGCTTCGCGGAAGAAGTAGGTCTCGTTGGTGGTCAGCAGGTCGACCGCGACCTGGGTCTCGTCCGGATGCTGCCCGCCGGCCAGCAGCTCGAGATACGCGTCATAGCTGTCCAGCCCGAAGTGGTGCAGGCGCTTGGCGAGCCGTCCGCTGACCAGCGCCTTCTTGGCATCCGACATCGTGATGCCGGCGATGTCGAGAATGAAGCGCTGGAAGCGCGCGAACTCGCGCTCGTTGATCGCGATGGCGCTCATGCCGCCTGTGCTTCGCTGTCGGCCAGCATGGCCAGGCCGTCCAGCGCCAGCACCTGGGACACGTTCAGCAGGATCACGAACTTGCCGTTCACCTTGGCCATGCCGCCGATGAAGTCGCCGCGGATGCGCGTGCCGAACGACGGCGCCGGCTCGATTTCGGCCAGCGCGATATCCAGCACCGCGCTGACGGCGTCGACCACCACGCCCGTCACCTGCCGTTCGCCGTCCGCTTCCAGTTCGACGATGACGATGCAGGTGCGCTTGCCCGGCACCGCCAGCGGCCGGCCGAAACGGGCCGCCAGGTCCATCACCGGCACCACGGCGCCGCGCAGGTTGATCACGCCGCGGATCGACTCGGGCATCATCGGCACTTCGGTGATGCCGGAGAACTCGATGATTTCCTTGACCGCCATGATGCCGATGCCGAACGCTTCGCCGCCCAGCATGAAGGTCAGGTATTGGGCGGATTCGCTGGCCGTTGCGCCGCTGTCTTGCTTGGTGTGCTTCATGGTTCGCTCCATCAGAAATTGGTGAAGTTCTTTTCGTCCGGCTCGCCCTGCGTGGCGAAACCGTCTACCTGGCGCAGGCCGCCGCGGCGTGCCGGGCGGGCGCTGCCGCTGCCGCTGCGCACCTTGGCAAGCACCCGGGCGCTGTCGTTACTGGCCAGGTGGAAGAAGCTCATGGCGCCCTGCAACTGCTCGGCCTGGCCGCTCATTTCCTCGGCCGTCGCCGCCAGCTCCTCGGAGCTCGACGCGTTCTGCTGCGTGCCCTGGCTCATCTGGCCGACAGCCGCGTTGATCTGGCCCACGCCGGCCGACTGCTCCTCGGACGCGGCGGTGATTTCCTGCACCAGGTCCGACGTCTTGCGGATATTCGGCACCATCTGGTCCAGCAGGTTGCCGGCGCGTTCGGCCAGTTCCACGCTGGACGTGGCCACTTCGCCGATTTCCTGCGCCGCCACCTGGCTGCGTTCGGCCAGCTTGCGCACTTCGGCCGCCACCACCGCGAAGCCCTTGCCGTGCTCGCCGGCGCGGGCGGCTTCGATGGCCGCGTTCAGCGCCAGCAGGTTGGTCTGATAGGCGATATCGTCGATGATGCCGATCTGCTTGGCGATCTGTTTCATCGCGACCACCGTGGCCTTGACGGCTTCGCCGCCTTCGGCCGCTTCGCGCGCCGCCTGGGTGGCCATGCCGTCGGTGACGCGGGCATTCTCGGTGTTCTGCGAGATCGATGCCGTCATCTGTTCCAGCGATGCCGAGGTTTCCTCGACGCTGGCGGCCTGCTCGGAGGCGGCCTGCGACAGCGACTGCGCCGTGGCCGACACTTCCTCGGAAGCCGAGGCCAGCGACTGCGCGCTGGCGTTCACTTCGCCGACGACCTGGGCCAGCTTGTCCATCGTGCCGTTCGAGTATTCCTTCAGCTTGCCAAACGCGCCATGGTATTCCTTGTCGATGCGGGTGGTCAGGTCGCCTTCGGCCAACGCCGACATCACGCGCACCACGTCGTCGATGCTGGCACCGGTCGTCATCACCAGCTGGTTCAGGCCATCGCCCATCTCCTTCTGGAAGCCCTGCATGCCCGCCGTGTCGACGCGCGCCTCGAAATTGCCGCGGTTGGCCGCCTCGATCACGGCACGCTGGCCGGCGATCACCTGGCGCAGCTTGCCCACCATCTGGGCCACGGCAAACAGCATGCTGCCGGTATCGCCCTTGCGGGTAGCCACTTCGCCGGACAGGTCGCCGTCGGCAATACGCTTCAGCAGTTCGGCCGCGTAGGCCGGTTCGCCGCCCAGCGTGCGCGTCAGGCTGAACGTGATCCAGCATGCCATCCCGATACTCAGCAGGACGGCGATCGTGCCCAGCAGCACCAGCTGGTTACGGGCGCTGACATATGCCTCGGTGGCTTCTTCGCCGGACTGCGCCATCGACCTATCCTGGTGCGCGATCAGCTTGCGGATCGTCACGATATACGTGGTCTGGATACCTTCGAGCTTGTTCACCAGCAGGTCGCGCGCCTCGGTGCGCTGGCCTGCCGCCGCCAGGCGCAGGAACTCTTCCTGGACCACGCGGTACTGCTCGCGCGTCTCCACGACCGCCTCCAGCACTTCCCTGCCTTCCGGCGAAGCCACGACCTTCTTCAGCTTCTCGATCGTCTCGCGCAGCTTGTTGCGTTCGGCTTCGATCGTTGCCAGCTCGCGGCGCGCCACGGCCGCGTCGTCGAAAATCACGACATTGCGCATCGCGATCGCGATCGTCGTGATGTTGCCGATCAAGTCGTGGGCCAACGTGACCTTCGGGTACTTGTCGGTGATCAGTTCGTTGACGTTGGCGCTGACGCCGGCCAGGCTGCGGATACCCAGCAGGATGCTGGCGATCAGCAGGATGCCGACGATGCCGAAGCCCAGGGCCAGGCGGACACTTACTTTCATGTTACGGAACAAGATTGTCTCCTTGCGGCCACCGGCCGCGGGTTGTTAATGGGTTGTCAGCGGGTTGTCAGCTGGTTTTCAAGCGGTTTCCAATCGATGGAAACCGTCCTGGAACGGTGTTCAGAAACGGGTGAAGCTGGCTTCGTCCGGACCTTGCGCGGCAAATGCCGGCGCCTGCATGCCGATGCTTTCCGGACGGCGCTTGGCTGACGCCACATTGCGCGACGCTGGCCGGCGCCCGCCGGCCGATGCCCCTTCCAGGCGGAAGAAGCCCATCGCAGCCTGCAACTGCTCGGCCTGGCCGCTCATTTCCTCGGCCGTGGCGGCCAGCTCCTCGGAGCTGGACGCATTCTGCTGCGTACCCTGGCTCATCTGGCCGACAGCCGCGTTGATCTGGCCTACGCCGGCCGACTGCTCTTCGGAAGCGGCGGTGATTTCCTGCACCAGGTCGGACGTCTTGCGGATGTTCGGCACCATCTGGTCCAGCAGGTTGCCGGCCCGTACGGCCAGTTCCACGCTGGACGTGGCTACTTCGCCGATTTCCTGCGCCGCCACCTGGCTGCGTTCGGCCAGCTTGCGCACTTCGGCCGCCACCACGGCAAAACCCTTGCCGTGTTCGCCGGCGCGGGCCGCTTCGATGGCCGCGTTCAGCGCCAGCAGGTTGGTCTGGTAGGCGATGTCGTCGATGATGCCGATCTGTTTCGCGATCCGCTGCATCGCCGTCACCGTGGCCTTGACGGCTTCGCCGCCTTCGGCCGCTTCACGCGCCGCCTGGGTGGCCATGCCGTCCGTGACGCGGGCGTTTTCCGTGTTCTGCGAGATCGATGCCGTCATCTGCTCCAGCGATGCCGAGGTTTCCTCGACGCTGGCGGCCTGCTCGGAAGCGGCCTGCGACAGCGACTGCGCCGTGGCCGACACTTCCTCGGAAGCCGAGGCCAGCGACTGCGCGCCGGCGTTCACTTCCGACACTACGTGCGTCAGCTTGCCGACCATGTTCTTCATGGCCGCCAGCAATTGGCCAGCTTCGTCGCGCGCCGTATCGCCGATGGCCACCGTCAGGTCGCCTGCCGCCAGCCGGTCGGCCACGCCCACGGCCTGGCGTAGCGGACGGGTTACCGACAGCGTGATCGACACCGCTACCAGGATCGCCAGGACCAGTGCGCCGGCAGTGATGCCAATCACGAGCTGCCGGGTTTCCTCATAGGTCTGGCTTGCTTCGACGGCCAGCGATTGCATCTTGTCGCTCTGGTGCTTGGACAGTGCGCCAAGCGCGTCGCTGAACTCGCGTACAGCCGGCACGACCTCGTTGCTGACAAACGCTGCGGCCTGCTGGCGGTCGCTGCCCACCAGTGTGTAGAAGCGGTTATACAGGGGTTCCAACGCGGCATTGCGATCGACGATTTCCTTCAACAACTTTTTGCCGCTCTCGCTGGCCACTACTTTCGTCAGCTCGGCAAGCCGCTCCGCCACACTGGCGCGCACCTTGTCGGTCTGCTTGCGGAAGCGGTCCACTTCCGCCGCGTTCTCGGCCAGCACCATGCCGCGCATCTGGCGCGGCAGGTCGACCGCGTCGCGAATCAGGTCTTTCGCCAGCACCACTTTCGGATAGGCGTCGGCGGTAATCTCCTCTGTCGCATGGTTCATGGCTGCCATCCGGCCGATCGCCAGCAGGGCGATGGCCAGCAGCAGCGCCAGGACAGCGCCGAAGCCCAGTCCCAGGCGAATACCGATTTTCAAGTTCTTGAGCATCTTGCTCTCCAGGTTAATGTTCAAATTCAACAGTTCAGGCGGCAGTACGAAGGTCGTTTTCGCGTTCGCTCTCGACACCGTTCAGCAGCGCTGCCATGTCGAGGATCAGCGCCACGTCGCCATTGCCGAGGATCGACGAGCCGGACAGGAAGCGCGCGCCGGAGAACACCTTGCCGAGCGGCTTGATCACGGTCTGGAACTCGCCCAGCAGCGTGTCGACGACCAGGCCGGCCCGGCTGCTGCCATAGCGCACCACGACGATGCTCTGGCGCCGTGCCGGCGCGCCGGCCAGTGCGAAGCGTTCGCGCAGCCGCACGAACGGCATCGGCGACCCGCGCAGGTCGATGTAATCGGACGACTGCGCGCGTTCCGCATCGTCGCGGAACTCCACGCATTCCTCGACCATGTCCATCGGAATGACAAACACGGATTTGCCGACGCCGACCTGGAAGCCGTTGATGATCGCCAGCGTCAGCGGCAGGCGCACGGTCACCGTGGTGCCCACGCCTTCGGTGCTGGCGATTTCAACGCTGCCGCGCAGCGCCACGATGTTGCGCTTGACGACATCCATGCCCACGCCGCGGCCCGACAGGTTGGTCACCTGTTCCGCCGTGGAGAAGCCCGGCTCGAAGATCAGGCCGAAGATTTCCTTGTCCGACAGCGTGCGGCCCGGTTCCACCAGGCCCCGTTCGATGGCCTTGGCCAGGATGCGGTCGCGCTTCAGGCCGCCGCCATCGTCGGAAACCTCGATCACGATGCTGCCCGAATCGTGATAGGCGTTCAGCGCCACCGTGCCCTGCGCCGGTTTGCCGCGCGCCAGGCGCACGTCGGCCGGTTCGATGCCGTGGTCCATCGCATTGCGCACCAAGTGCGTCAGCGGGTCGCCGATCTTCTCGACCACCGTCTTGTCCAGCTCCGCGTCTTCGCCGGACACGTCCAGGCGGATATCCTTGCCGATCTCGCGCGACACGTCGCGCACCACGCGGACGAAGCGGTTGAACGTGGCGCCGATCTTCACCATGCGCAGCTGCAACGCGCTGTCGCGCACTTCCTCGACCAGGCCGGACAGCGTCGACGTACATTCGAGCAGTTCGGGAATCTGCGTGCGGCGGGCGATCAGGTTGGCGCCCGCGCCGGCGATGATCAGTTCGCCGACCAGGTTGATCAGGCGGTCAAGCTTGTCCGCATCGACACGCACCGAGCGGCTTTCCGCCGGCGCGGCCTTGGCTTCCGGCGCCTGCCGCTGCTTGGCCAGCGCGGCCTCGACGACGGCCTGCCGCACGGTCCCCTGCTCCACCAGGATCTCGCCCAGCGGTACGCTCGCGCCATCCGCGCTGCCGGCGGCGGCCTGCACGGCCAGTGCCTGCTCCAGCTCGTGCGCCGTCACGCTGCCGCAGCGAACCAGCATCTCGCCCAGGCGCTCGCGCTGTTCCGGCACTTCATCGAGCCAGGCCAGGTATTCGGCGATGCGGTTTTCCGGCGGCAGGATGCGGATCTGGCAATCGTCGCGCACGAAGTCGAACACGCCATCGATCGCGGCCTTGTCCGCACTGCTCTGGAAGCCGATCTCGAAGCCCAGGTAGCACGCTTCGGGATCGAACTCGGTGGCCGGCGGCAATGCATCGGCCAGCGTGGCGATGCCCGTGATCGTGCCCATCTGGCCCAGGTAGCGGATGAACGACAGCGGATCCATGCCGTTGCGCAGCACGTCGTGGCCGAAACGCAGCGAGATGTGCCATTGCCCGGCAGTGCCAGCCGCGGCGGCGGGCGCGTTCGCGGTCCTGGCAACCGTGGGCGCGCTACCACCGTCGAGATAGCCCTGCAGCGCGGCCAGCAGCGGCGCGCCGGCCGGTACCAGTGCCGTGTCGCTCTCCAGCGTGCCCGCCTCGACCGCGTCGACCAGGTGGCCGATGTGGTCGCAGCAGCCCAGCAGCAGCGTCACCAGTGCATCATCGAGCGGCACGGCGCCGTCGCGCACCTTGTCCAGCACGCTTTCGGCCACGTGGGTGAAGTCCACCACCGTGTCCAGGCCGAACATGCCGGCCGAACCCTTGATCGTGTGCGCGGCGCGGAAGATCGCATTGACGGCTTCGGGGCCGTCCTGCGTCACAGCCAGCAGCGCGTTTTCCATCTGCTCGAGCAGCTCGCGGCTCTCGGCGATGAAGGTCTGCATTACCTGGTCGATATTCATGCGCTTTCCCCCGCGGCTTGTTCCCCGCTGTCCTGCTCCATGCCGGCGAACCCGATACCGAGCAGCGCGAACACGTCGCGTACGGCGGCGCTGGCATCCTGCACGCGCAGCGCCTTGCCGAGCGCCGCGGCTTCCTGCCGCGCCACCAGCAGCAATTGCAGGCCGGCGCTGTCGCATTCGGTCACGGCGGACAGGTCGAACGCCGGCGCGGCATGCTGCCGCACGGCGTCCAGCAGCACGTCCTTCAGCTCCGCTGCGCGATAGATCGTCAGCTCGCCTTCGACCGCCAGGGCCGCAACGGGCCCTTGGCTCTCGCCAATACTCATGTGGTTCTCCGTAGGGAATCTGCCGCGGCCGGAAGGCCGCGCGCAAGTGGCTTTAAGGCATGACCAGCTTCTGGACAGCCGCCAGCAGTGCTTCCGGCTTGAACGGCTTGACCATCCAGGCACGCGCGCCGGCCGCCTGGCCCTGCGCCTTCTTTTCCTGCTGCGATTCGGTGGTGAGCATCATCACCGGCGTGAACTTGTAGGCGGGACGGGTCTTCAGCTCGCGCACGAAGGTGATGCCGTCCATGTTCGGCATGTTGACGTCGCTGATGATCAGGTTGACCTTCTGCCCGGTCAGTTTGGCCAGCGCATCGGCGCCGTCGTTGCCTTCGATGACGTCGTAGCCGGCCTGGCGCAGTGCGATGCCGACGACCTGGCGGATCGATGCCGAGTCATCCACCACCATGATGGTTTTTGCCATGTGAAGCTCCTAGAAAAATGTGATTTCTTCTTCCTGCTGCGGCGCCGGCTTGGCGCCGCCCAGGTGAAGGGTGCGTTCTTCGGCCATCGCATACGTGCTTTCCAGCTCGGCCAGCAACGGGCGCGCGTCGAGTTGCAGTGCCGCCCCCGCGGCGCCCTGCTCGTCCAGGTACGACGGCAGGCGCGCGATGTTCTGCTGCACGTGCGACAGGATCTGGCTGACGCGGTCCTGGAACTGCAGCTGCACCAGCGCCTCGGCCACTTCGGACTTGATGCCGGCGCTTTCCACCTGCAGCACGTCGGACGACTGCACCAGCGCATCGGTCACGCCGCGGAACGACGCCAGCACGTTGCCGATCATCTGTTCGGAGGCCTGCACCGCCTGCCCTTCGGCACGCATCGAGTCGCTGGCCGCGCCGCAGGTGGCCTCGATCGCCGCGCTGATCTGGCCGACCTGCCGGGCGATGTGCTTGCCGGCATCGGCCGAGCGGTTCGACAGCATGCGTACTTCGTTGGCGACGACGGCAAAGCCGCGGCCCGCTTCGCCGGCACGCGCCGCTTCGATCGCGGCATTGAGCGCCAGCAGGTTGGTCTGCCATGCGATGCTGGCCACGTCGGCCGCCATCGTCTGCAGCTGTGCGGTAATCTGCTGCAGGCCCTCGATTTTCTTCAGCATCTGCTCCTTGCTGGCAGCGGCGCTGGCCAGCATGTCCAGCAGCGAGCGCAATTCCTTCTCGCTGGCGGCGAATACCTCGACGATGCTGCCGCCCTCGTGATGGCGCGCGGCGCCGGACGTGGCCAACGCCTGCTCCAGCTTGTACACGATGCCGGAGAAGCGCTCGACCAGCGAGACCACGGCCGTTTCCATCTGTGCGCGCGACGCATCGATGTGCGAGGCCCATACGCCCGATACCTGCTCGGCGAACTCGCGCCGGCTGGCAACGTAATCGCCGGCCACGGCGGGAGCTTGCCGTGCCGTGGCCGGATGGTGGACGAAAGCCCAGGCGCCGGCCGCCAGCAGCGCGGCGGCGATGGCGAAGCCATGCCACTGCCAGCCGGCCAATGGCACGATGGCGCAAGTGGCCGCAAGGGCCAGGGCCAGGGGAAAACAGGAATGCAAGGGGCGTTGGCGCATCAAGCGTCGCTCCGTCTCGTCGGCGAAAAGTGGAAAGGAAAATAACGATTACCGCGTCGGGTAATACTGTGTCGTGCAATGCGATATCTGTTACACGGACATATGATTGCAGAGTTTATTGCCGCAGCGCAAGACGGCACGCAATAATTCTTGTCGGCGGTCGCGAAAATCACACACTACTTGAATTGACGCTAACGTATTGTCTTGATTGAAGTTTTTAATAAGTCAACGGTGTTCTGGCGAACAACTGCGATGGGTTTGATTCAATGCAAATATCAGTCAATTTAATGGCATGCATTTAAAGCACCGAAAAAAAACCGGCTGTTACGCCGGTTTTTTGAATCGGTAACGGAAAATCAGCGGCGCCGGCGCCGCGCTGCCATGGCCAGCACCGCCTGGCCGGCACCCAGCATGCCGTAGGTGGCCGGTTCCGGTACCGGCGATACTTCGGCCGTCAGCGCGGTCTGCGTCACGGTGGCGTTGCCGATACCGTCGAACCACGGCCGGTCGACAAGGCGACCCGGGCTAAGCGGGTTCACTTCGGCGGACGTCTCGAAGCCGGTTACGCGGAAGCGGTCGACCGACTGGCCAAACTCGATGTGCTGGCATGCCAAGGCGTGTGCCGCGACGGCCGGCCAGAGCGATTACTTGCGATGAGCCGGCGTAAAACCTGCCAGCGCGGCACCTATCCCATACTCGGCGTGCCCGGCCCGCTCCTGCGGCCCGGACCGGCTGCCGTACGAAAGGCCCAGCAGGAACAGGGCCGGCGCCATCAGCAACCATGCCGGGCCGCCGAAGGCGAAGCCGGCAATCACGGCGGCCACGATCGGGATGAGCAGCATACGGCGCGCGAAACGCGGGGAAACGTGGAAAGCGGATTGCATGACAGTCCTTTCGGGAAGTGCCACAGGCATTCACATGACGCTGAATAAATGCTCTGCGGAAATTTTGGAATTCCCGAGTTTAAGAACTGAATGGCGAGCCCGTCCTGATACGGCACAAGGAATGTACCCGGCGCGGCGCATGGCATCCGCTCATCTCATCCGCTGCGCGGCGCAACCGGGCCCGTCACCGGTTGAGGTTGCCACGCCACAGCCGCCGTACTTCAACGCCCGGCCTTTTCCTGTTCGATCAGTTTCGCCAGTTGAGATGCGCCGCCGACCTGCTCGATCGTCATCACCCTGTCGAGCGGGATCGTCATCGTTTGCGGACCGTGCCAGTCGTTCTTCCGGCGGCTGACGACGCGGTTGCCCTGCCGTCCGTCGGGCGCGGTGAAGGGTTCCACGTAATACACATCGTCCAGCTGCAGGTGGCGCGGCCCCACTTCACGCAGCAGGCCAAAGAACATCTGGCCGTTCTGCAGTTGCACGCCGTAGCGCACGCCCAGCGGCCCCGGCGCGAATGCCGGGTAGGATTGCTGGCGCCAGAGGAACAGCGCCAGCACCACCAGCGCGGCGGCCGCGACGGCGGCAACCAGCAATGCGGTACTGGAACGCCAGCCGGGGGCGGGAATGCCGCCTGGCGTGAAGGCGGGATTGGGCAGGTCGCGGTGATCGGTCATGAGGTCTCCGTGAGTGAGCGCTGCCTGATTCTATGCCCGCCGCGCCGGGGTGCCAACACGCTCCACTGCTCCACACGTCCCACATATGACAACGGCGCCTTCCGGCGCCGTTGTCATGCAAGCCGCGCAGCGTCAGCCGCGCAATGCGCTGGCAGCCTTGGCCAGGGCGGTGATGTGGGTCCAGTCGCCCGCCTTCATCGCATCCTTCGGCGTCAGCCAGGAGCCGCCGACGCAGGCCACGTTCTTCAGCGCCAGGAAGGCCGGCGCGTTTTCCTGCGAGATGCCGCCGGTGGGGCAGAACGTGATGTCCGGCAGCGGGCCGCCGATGCCGTTCAGCATGCCCACGCCACCCGCCGGCACGGCCGGGAACAGCTTCAACTGCCTGAAGCCCTGTTCGCGCGCCTTCATCACTTCGGACGGCGTCATCACGCCCGGCAGCAGCGGCAGGCCGGACGATTTCGCCGCGCCGATCAGCGCATCGGTCAGCCCCGGCGACACGCCGAACACGGCGCCGGCGTCGCGCGCGGCAGCGAATTCCTCCGGCTGCGTCAGCGTGCCGACGCCGACGATCGCGCCTTCCACTTCGCTCATCGCGCGAATGGCAGCCAGGCCATGCTGCGTACGCAGCGTGACTTCCAGCACGCGGATGCCGCCCGCGACAAGGGCCTTGGCGAGGGGCACGGCGTGGTCGGGATCGTCGATCGCGATCACGGGGATCACGGCCGAGGTACGCATAATGTCGAGCAGGTTCATGTTTTACGCTTTCTTGGCAAGGAAATCTTCATCGGAACCGGGCACGGTGTTGCCCACGTCGTCACCGCCATGCAGCTCGACGGTGGTATCGATCGGCGACGGCAGCGGGAACGTGGCCGCCCCTGCTTCCGCTGCCGACACGCTGTTGCGGAACATGGCGAACAGTTCGCGGCCCATGCCGATGTGGCTCGGCGTGAGATCGGCCTGCGCCAGCGCGCGGCTGTGCCATACATCCGCCGGGACCCTGGCTTCGAACGTGCCGGTGACCGCGTCGACCGTGATGATGTCGCCGTCGCGCACCAGGCCCAGCGGGCCGCCGGCCAGCACTTCGGGCGACACGTGGATCGCCGCCGGCACCTTGCCCGACGCGCCGGACATGCGGCCATCGGTCACCAATGCCACCTTGCGGCCGGCATCCTGCAGGTTGGCCAGCGCCGGCGTCAGCGCGTGCAGTTCCGGCATGCCGTTGGCGCGCGGGCCCTGGAAGCGGATCACGGCCACGAAGTCGCGATCGAGCTTGCCGGCCTTGTAGTCGGCCATGAAATCTTCCTGTGAATTGAACACCAGGGCCGGCGCTTCGACCGAGCGGTGTTCCGGCTTCACGGCCGACACCTTCATGATCGCGCGGCCCAGGTTGCCCTCGACCTTTACCATGCCGCCATCCTTCGAGAATGGCTCGGCGGCGGTGCGCACCACCTTGTCGTCGCCCGATACGAGCGGCGAATCCCTGAAGACCACACCCTTGCCGCCTTCGGCCAGGAAGGGCTCCCTGCAGTGGTTACGCAGGCCCTTGCCGAGGATCGTGGTCACGTCGTCGTGCAGCAGGCCGGCATCGAGCAGCTCGCGGATGACGAAGCCTGTGCCGCCGGCCGCGTGGAAGTGGTTCACGTCGGCTTCGCCATTCGGGTAGATGCGCGCCAGCAGCGGCACCACGGCAGACAGGTCGTTGAAATCGTCCCAGTCGATCAGGATGCCGGCCGCACGGGCGATCGCCGGCAGGTGCAACGTGTGATTGGTGGAACCGCCGGTGGCCAGCAGCGCGACGATGGCGTTGACGATGGATTTTTCATCGACCACATGGCCCACCGGGATATATTCGTTGCCCAGTTCCGTGATCTGCGCCGCACGCTGCGCCGCCGCGGCGGTGAGCTGGTTGCGCAGTTCCGTGTAAGGCGTGATGAAGGCGGCGCCCGGCAGGTGCAGGCCCATCACTTCCATCAGCATCTGGTTGCTGTTCGCGGTGCCGTAGAAGGTACAGGTGCCGGGGCCGTGGTAGGACTGCGATTCGCCTTCCAGCAGTTCCTCGCGGGTCGCCTTGCCCTGCGCATAGCGCTGGCGGATCGCCGCTTTTTCCTTGTTCGACAGGCCCGACGTCATCGGGCCGGCCGGCACGAACACGGCCGGCAGGTGGCCGAAGTGCAGCGCGCCGATCACCAGGCCCGGCACGATCTTGTCGCACACGCCCAGGTACACCGCCGAGTCGAACATGTTGTGCGACATGGCGATCGCGGTGCTCATGGCGATGGCGTCACGCGAGAACAGCGACAATTCCATGCCGGGCTGGCCCTGCGTTACCCCGTCGCACATGGCCGGCACGCCGCCCGCGAATTGCGCCACCGCGCCCACTTCGCGCACCGCATCCTTGATGATGGCCGGAAAGTGCTCGAACGGCTGGTGCGCCGACAGCATGTCGTTGTAGGCCGATACGATCGCCACGGAGGGTTTTTGCACTTCCTTCAGCACCAGCTTGTCGTTTGGCGGGAAAGCGGCAAAGCCATGGGCAAGGTTGGTGCAGGCGAGCGTGCTGCGCTGCGGGCGGCCCTTGATGCGGGCCGCTTCGAGATGCGCCAGGTAGGCGCCGCGCGACGGACGGCTGCGCTTGATGATCCGCGCAGTGACTTGTTCGAGGACTGGGTGCAAGGCCATTATGCTTCCTTATCGATGAATTCCCGAAATTTTACTACAGAAGGGCAAAGGCGTGCTGCCTGGCGCGGTTTTAACTCGCCCAGCGAGCACCGCTGCTGCCGGAAACCGACCGGTATCCAGAGCATAAAAACAAACGTTTTTGCAGCATTTGAAGGTTATTCGTAGTGAAGTTACCGCTATTTCCTGTATAGTTCATCTATCCAAAACTGACACAGAAGTCTCATGCGCCAGCCACTGCTTACCACCACCGCCGCCTACCAGGCCCTGCAATCCCACGCCGCCGATGCCAAAGAATGGCACCTGCGCGACCTGTTCGTCGCCGAACCGCAGCGTTTTCCCGCGCTGACGGTCGATGCCGCCGGCCTGTTCCTCGACTATTCGAAGAACCGCATTTCACAGCGCACCGTGGAATTGCTGGTCGACCTGGCGCGCGAGCGCGGCGTGGAAAGCCAGCGCGACGCCATGTTCGCAGGTGAAAAAATCAATCTTACCGAACAACGCAGCGTACTGCATACGGCCCTGCGTATGCCGCGCGGAAAGCAGCTCGTCGTCGACGGCCAGGATGTCAATGCCGACGTGCACGCGGTGCTCGACCGCGTGAAGACCTTCACCGACCGGGTCCGCAACGGCAACTGGCTGGGCTACAGCGGCAAGCCGATCACCGACATCGTCAATATCGGCATCGGCGGCTCCGACCTGGGCCCGAAGATGGCGGTGCTGGCGCTGCGCTCGTACGCGCATCCGCGCCTGAACATGCACTTCGTGTCGAACGTGGACGGCCACGACATGGATGCGGTGCTGACGAACCTGAACCATGAAACCACGCTGTTCATCGTGGCCTCGAAGACCTTCACCACCGCCGAGACGATGCTGAACGCGCAGACCGCGCGCCGCTGGTTCCTGTGCGAAGGCAAGGAAGAGGACCTGGCGCGCCATTTCGTGGCCGTGTCGACGAACACGGAAGCAGTCACGAAGTTCGGCATCGACCCGGACAACATGTTCCCGTTCTGGGACTGGGTTGGCGGGCGCTATTCGGTCTGGTCGGCGATCGGCCTGTCCGTGGCGCTGGCCGTGGGCTTTGGCTACTTCGAGACGTTCCTGGCCGGCGCGCACGAGATGGACGAGCATTTCCGCAGCGCGCCGCTGGAGCAGAACATGCCGGTACTGCTGGCGCTCCTCGGCTTCTGGAACCGCGAGTTCATCGGTGCCGCTTCCCTGTCGATCGCGCCGTACCACCAGGACCTGAACCGCTTCCCCGCCTACCTGCAGCAGCTCGACATGGAAAGCAACGGCAAGCGCGTCACCAAGGGCGGCCAGCCGGTCGACACGGCCACCTGCCCTGTCGTGTGGGGCGAGTGCGGCACCAATGCCCAGCATGCGTACTTCCAGCTGCTGCACCAGGGCACCGACATCGTGCCGATCGACTTCATCGCCGCGCTGCTGCCCACGCACGACCTGGCAGGCCACCATGACGCGCTGCTGGCGAACTGCTTCGCGCAGTCCGAGGCATTCATGAAGGGCAAGACGGCCGACGAAGTGCGCGCCGAGCTGGCCGCGCAGGGCCTGCCGGAAGCAAAGATCGACGAGCTGGTACCGCACCGCACCTTCCCCGGCAACCGCCCGTCGAACACGATCCTGATGGAACACCTGACGCCGGCCACGCTGGGCGCGCTGATCGCGCTGTACGAGCACAAGACCTTCGTGCAGGGCGTGCTGTGGGATATCGCCAGCTTCGACCAGTGGGGCGTGGAACTGGGCAAGGTGCTGGCCAAGAAGATCCAGGCCGAGCTGGAAGGCGCCGTGGATCCGGACGCGCACGACAGTTCCACCAATGGCCTGATCGTGATGGCCAAGGGAGCGAAGATCGAATGAGCAACTACGATGTGACCGTCGCCTTCGATGGCGCGATGCAGGTGGGCGAAGGCCCGCTGTGGCTGGCGCAGGAAAAAGCGCTGTACTGGGTCGATATCGATGGGTTGGCCGTGCACCGGCTGCAGGTCGGCAGCGATGCGGGCAGCGGCGCCCACACGTCGTGGATCATGGCGAGCGAGCCGTCGTCGCTGGCCGCCCACGCGGACGGCGGCCTGGTGGTCGCCACCCGCAACGGCTTCGTCCACCTCGATACAGGATCGGGCGACAGCGCCGGCGCGGTCGTCGAGATCGCGCCCGCCCCGTTCGACCGCACGAAAGCCCGCTTCAACGACGGCAAGCCCGACGCGGCAGGCCGTTTCTGGGTCGGCACGATCTACGAATTGCGCGACCGGCCGGCCGCCGAGATGTACGTGCTGGAAAAGGGCCAGGTGCGCCTGGCCTGGTCCGGCGGCATGACCAATTCGAACGGCCTGGGGTTCAGCCCTGACAACCGCACGATGTACCACGCCGACACCACGTCGCACCGCATCACCCGCTACGACTTCGACGTCGCCACCGGCGCGGTGGCGAACCAGCGCGAGATGCGCCAGTTCTCGATGGACAAGGAGAACGGCTACGGCGGCCGCCCGGACGGCGCCGCCGTCGACAGCGAAGGCAATTACTGGGTGGCGATGTTCGAGGGCGGCCGGATCGTCAAGCTGTCGCCCTCCGGCGACGAACTCGACGTGATCGCGCTGCCGGTACGCTGCCCCACCATGGTGGCGTTCGGCGGCGACGACCTGCGCACGCTGTACATCACCACCGCCGGCAAGCGCCCTGCCGTGGAGCTGGAGCAATACCCGCTGTCCGGCCGCGTGCTGGCCGTGCGCGTGCCGGTGGCCGGGCTGGTGCAGCCGGCCTACCAGCCGTAACACGGGGCCGCTGGAGTCTCGATCGATCGCTCAGCGGCCCCTGATCGGCACCGGCAATTGCCACCTCTGGCTGCTGCACCTGGCTGCATGCTTGACGAATTTGTAGTATATTTTCGCCAAAAATTGCTTTTTTAGTAGTAAGGTTTCACCGCGTGCCCTTGCCGCGGTTTTTACGATCTCTACAAGACACCCATCATGGCACTTTCCGATTTTGACCTGGTTCTGTTCGGCGGCAGCGGCGACCTCGCGATGCGCAAGCTGCTGCCCGCGATGTTCTCGCGGGACGTTTGCGGCGACCTGCCGCCCACCGCGCGCATCGTCTGCGTTGGCCGGCACGAGAACACCACGGAAGAATTCATCGACATGGTCAACACCACGTCGCGCCCGCACATCAAGACCCCGAAGGTCACCGCCGAGAACTGGGAAAAGTTCACGAAGCGTATCGTGTACGTGGCCGTGGACGCCGCCGACCCGTCCAGCTACCGCGGCCTGGCCGACGCGCTGCGCACCGATGCAGGCCTGACCCGCGTGTATTACCTGGCCACGCCGCCGGCGCTGTTCGCGCAGATCTGCGACAACCTGAAGGAAAACGGCCTGGTCACGCCGAGTTCGCGCGTGGTGCTGGAAAAACCGCTGGGCCGCGACCTGGCCTCGGCCAAGCAGATCAACCGCGAAGTGGGCGAGGTGTTCGAGGAATCGCAGATCTACCGGATCGACCACTACCTGGGCAAGGAAACCGTGCAGAACCTGCTGGCGCTGCGGTTCGGCAACATCCTGTTCGAACCGCTGTGGCGCCGCGAATGGATCTCGGACGTGCAGATCACCATCGCCGAGAAACTGGGCGTGGGCAACCGGATCGGCTACTACGACACCTCGGGCGCGCTGCGCGACATGCTGCAGAATCACCTGCTGCAACTGCTGTGCATCGTGGCGATGGAACCGCCGGCATCGACCTCGCCGGACGCCGTGCGCGACGCCAAGCTGCAGGTGCTGCGCTCGCTGAAGCGCTTTACGCCCACCACACTGGCGCAGAACATCGTGCGCGGCCAGTACCGCGCCGGCCATGTCGACGGCCAGCCGGTGCCGAGCTACCGCGACGAGCCGGATGCGCCGCAGCAATCGCGCACCGAGACCTTCGTGGCGATGAAAGCGGAAATCGACACCTGGCGCTGGGCCGGCGTGCCGTTCTACCTGCGCACCGGCAAGCGCATGGCCGATGGCCTGGCCGAGATCGTGGTGCGCTTCAAGCAGATCCCCCATTCGATCTTCCAGCAGCCGACGTCGAGCTTCCAGCCGAACTCGCTGGTAATCCGCCTGCAGCCGGACGAAGGCCTGCGCATGAACCTGATGGCGAAGACGCCGGGCGAAGGCATGCGCCTGAAACCGGCCGAGCTGGAACTGGACTTCCGCGAATCGTTCAAGGCGCCGCGCATGGATGCCTACGAGCGCCTGCTGCTCGACGTACTGCGCGGCCAGCTCACGCTGTTCATGCGCGGCGACGAACTGGAAGCGGCATGGGAATGGGTCGAGCCGATCCTGACCAACTGGGAGCAGGACGACACGGCGCCGCTGCCGTATTCGTCGGGCACGTGGGGGCCGGCCGCCTCGTCGGCGCTGATCGGGCGCGACGGACTGCAGTGGCGCGAAGAAGCGCTCCCTGAAGATTAAGCCAGCCCATGCTTCTCGACTCCATCCGCACCCAGCTCGATTCGCTGTCCAAATCCGAGCGCAAGGTGGCACTGGCCGTGCTCGACAATCCCTCCCGCACGGTGAGCTCGAACATCACGGCGCTGGCGAAAAGCGCCCAGGTGTCCGAGCCTACCGTGGTGCGCTTCTGCCGCACGCTCGGCTACGACGGCTGGCACGAGTTCAAGCTGAAGCTGGCGCAGGGCCTGGCCGTGGCCCTGCCCGGCCTGAACGAGGCGCCGTCGCAGGACGATCTCGCCGCGGACCTGATCAACAAGATCTGCAGCCGCTCGATCAACACGCTGCTCGACCTGCGCAACAACCTGCACCACGAACCGGTGCAGCGCGCGCTGGACATCCTGTCGCTGGCCAACAAGATCGAGTTCTATGGCCAGGGTACCTCCGGCATCGTGGCGGCCGACGCGCAGCACAAGTTCTTCCGCTCCGGCGTGCCCACGGTGGCCTATTCCGATCCGGCCATCCACAACATCGCCGCCGCGCTGCTGCGCAAGGGCGATGCGCTGGTGGCCATTTCCCAGCGCGGCAACAGCCCGGCCCTGGTGCGCTCGGCGCAACTGGCGCGCGACGGCGGCGCGGACGTGATCGTGCTGGCGCCCTCCGGCACGCCGCTGGCCGACCTGGGCACGGTGCTGATCCCGATCGACCTGATCTTCAATACCGATCCGTACACGCCGATCTCGGCGCGGCTGGCCTACCTCGTCGTCATCGACGTGCTGGCCGTGGGGCTGGCACTGCAGCGCGGCCCGGAATTCCGCCGCAAGATGCAGAATGCGCAGAAGGCGCTGCAGGAGTTCGAAGTGCAGTTCGATTCGTTCATCGGCTGACGTCGTGTTTTCCCACGTGTTCTTCGGCGTCGCCGATTTCGACCGCGCGCTGGCGTTCTACGAGCCGCTGATGCGGATCCTCGGCATCGAACAGCGCTTCTGCGACCGCGCCCGCCCCTGGGCAGGATGGCAGAGCGCCAGCGACGATGCCCGCCCCCTGTTCCTGATCGGCGCCCCGCAGGACGGCCGGATGCACGAGGCAGGGAACGGTCAGATGGTGGCCTTCATGGCCGCGGACCGGGAAACCGTCCGGCAGGCCCATGCCGAAGCGCTGGCATGCGGCGGCAAGAGCGAAGGGGCGCCGGGATTGCGGCCCGACTACCATGCGCACTACTACGGCGCGTATTTCCGCGATCCGGACGGCAACAAGATCTGCGTGGTGTGCCACGCACCGCCGGCGTAGCCTGCGTCAGGCCGCCAGCGGCGAACGCGCCGCGCCCGGGCGCACGGTGTCTTCCACCAGCCGCGCCACCTGTTCCGCCGTGGCTGCCGCCAGCGTCCATCCCAGGTGGCCGTGGCCCGTGTTGTAGAACACCCCTGGCGCCTTCCCTCTTCCCACTTTCGGCAGCAGGTCCGGCATCATCGGCCGCAGCCCGGCCCATGGCTTCACGTCCGTCGTGCGCACGCCGGGGAATTCACGGTGCACCCAGTCCACCAGCGGGCGGATGCGGTCGTGTCGGATGTCGCGGTCGAAGCCGGCGAATTCCGCGGTGCCGGCGATGCGGAAGCGGTCGGCGCCAAACCTGCTGGCCACCAGCTTCGGCGCATCGTCGACCAGGCTGACGGTGGGCGCGGCGGCCCGGCTGGCCGCGTCGGCCAGGTGCACGGTGATCGAGTAACCCTTGACGGGGTAGACGTCGATCCGGTCGCCGGCCATCCGGCCCAGCGCGCGGCTGGCCGTGCCGGCGCAGATCACGATGCCGTCGAAGCGTTGCGTGCCGGTGCCGTCCCCGTCGCGCAAGGTGAGCGCGACGCCGTCGCCCTGCTCCGCCAGCGCCAGCACCTCGCGCCCGCACAGCAGTTGCACGCCGCGGCGCACGCAGGCGGCGGCCAGGCCGGTGGTGAAGCGGTGGATGTCGCCGCTGCTGTCGCTGTCCGTGTAGCAGCCGCCGTAGTAGTTCCCGCTCAGCGCGGGTTCGATGGCGCGCATTTCCGACGGCGTCACCGCCTGCCGGACCAGCCCCGCCTGCGCCAGCAGCCGCGAGACCTGCTGCGCATGGCCGAAGCCGGCCTTGTCGCGGTAGAGATGGAGAATGCCTTCGCGGCGCAGGTCGAAGTCGATGCCCTCGTCCGCCGCCCACGCGAACAGGTGCTCGCGCGCGGCCACGGCCATGCGGGCCAGCGCCACCGTGTTGTCGCGGTAGCGCGGCATCGCCGCCACGAACTTCGCCAGCCATGACACCTTGTGCCAGGTGGGCGCCGGGTGCAGCAGCAGCGGCGCATCCGTCTGCATCATCCACTTCAGTCCCTTGCGCAGCGTGGACGGGTGATTCCACACCTCCGCATGCGACGCCGACAACTGGCCGCCGTTCGCATACGAAGTCTCCATCGCCGGGTAGCGATGCCGCTCGATGACTGTGACCGAAAAGCCACGCCGCGCCAGCGCGTAAGCCGTGGTGACGCCGGTAACCCCGGCGCCGATGACTGCGATGTGTTTCATGGTGGACGGGCCTGTGCAGAGTGGCGCAAGGATACCCGAGTTGTCGGAATGTTTCCAAACTTCGGGGTCAGACCCCGATTCCAGGAAATATTTCCCAAAACCGGGGTCTGACCCCGGTTTCAAGAAATATTTGTGGCGGCGCGATTCGGTACAATTGCGGTTTTCCCCTCATCGCCTGGCCCAGTCATGAATCAACTCGAACAGCTCAAGCAGTACACCAAAGTCGTTGCCGATACCGGCGATTTCCAGTCGATCAAGGCGTATACGCCGCGCGACGCCACCACTAATCCTTCGCTGATCCTGAAGGCGGTACAGAAGGATGAATACAAGCCGCTGCTGGAAAAGGCCGTGCGCGACAACCCGCACGCTTCCACCGGCGAAGTGATCGACAAGCTGCTGATCGCCTTCGGCGGCGAGATCCTGAAGATCGTTTCCGGCCGCGTGTCCACCGAAATCGACGCGCGCCTGTCGTTCGACGTGGAAGCCAACGTGGCCAAGGGCCGCGAACTGATCGACCTGTACGAGCGCGCCGGTTTCGACCGCGAGCGCGTGCTGATCAAGATCGCTTCCACCTGGGAAGGCATCAAGGCCGCCGAGATCCTGGAAAAGGAAATGATCCACACCAACCTGACGCTGCTGTTCTCGCTGCCGCAGGCGATCGCCTGCGCCGAAGCGGGCGTGCAGCTGATCTCGCCGTTCGTCGGCCGTATCTACGACTGGTACAAGAAGCAGACCGGCATCGACTACCAGGGTGCCGAAGACCCGGGCGTGCAGTCCGTGAAGAAGATCTACAACTACTTCCGCAAGTTCGGCTACGAGACCGAAGTGATGGGCGCCAGCTTCCGCAATACCAGCCAGATCCTGGAACTGGCCGGCTGCGACCTGCTGACGATCAGCCCGGACCTGCTGCAGAAGCTGGCCGATTCGACCGCCCCGGTCGAGCGCAAGCTGACCCCCGACAGCGCCGGCGCGATGGCGAAGATCTCCGTCGACGAGAAAACCTTCCGCTTCATGCTGAACGAAGATGCGATGGCCACCGAAAAACTGGCCGAAGGCATCCGCGCCTTCTGCGCCGACTCGGGCAAGCTGAAGCAGATCATTGCCGGCATGCGCTAAGCCGCATCGGCCTGCGGGCGACACAACGTCGCTCATCAGTCGTCAACTTGCAACAAGAAAGGGAGCTTCGGCTCCCTTTCTTTTTATGGTCTTATGCGAAAACGTTATCCTGGCTGTTATAAAATAACTATCGCACCCATCCGCAGTTCCGCCGCCCTGCCGTTCTTTCGCGAGACATCGTCCATGATCCATGTCGCACGTTGCACGCCTGTCGCTGTCGCCGTCCTGTCGTTGTCGCTGCTTGCCGCTTGCGGCAAGGAGGAAGCAGCTCCCCCCGCTCCACCGCCCCCTACCGTTTCGGTGATCACCGTGTCGCCTGCCGCCGTGCCCGTCACGGATGAGCTGCCCGGCAGGGTGGAAGCGTTCCGGGTGGCACAGGTGCGGGCGCGCACGCCGGGCATCGTGCTGAAACGGGAATTCGAGGAAGGCTCGGACGTGAAAGCCGGCCAGGTGCTGTTCCGCATCGACCCGGCCGAATTCAGGGCCGGCTTCGCCAGTGCCGAGGCGGCCGTGCAGAAGGCCGAGGCCAACCTGGCACAGGCCAACCTGCGCGAAAAGCGCTACAAGCCGCTGCTGGCCGCGCAGGCGGTCAGCCAGCAGGAATACGACGACGCGGTGACGGCGCAGAAGCAGGCCGCCGCCGACCTGGCCACCGCCAAGGCCGCGCGCCAGACCGCCGGCCTGACGCTGGGCTACGCGACGGTGACGGCGCCGATCGCCGGCCGCGTGGGCCGCGCGCTGGTGACCGAGGGCGCGCTGGTCGGCCAGGGCGAAGCGACGCCGATGGCGCTGGTCCAGCAGCTCGATCCGATCTACGTGACGGTAACGCAATCGGCCACCGAGCTGCAGCAGCTGCGCCAGGCGCTGGCCAGCGGCCGCCTGAAGAGCGTGGGCAGCGAGGCGGCGCGCGTGACCCTGATGCTGGAAACGGGCGAGCCATACCAGGCCGCCGGCAAGCTGCTGTTCTCGGACGCTTCAGTCGACGAAAGCACCGGCACGGTGTCGCTGCGGGCCCAGTTCCCGAATCCGAAACGCGCGCTGTTGCCGGGCATGTACGTGCGCGCCCGCCTCGAACAGGGTATCGACGAAGCCGCGATCACGGTGCCGCAGCAGGCCATCGTGCGCGGCGCGGAGGGCGCTTCCGTGATGATCGTGGGTGCCGACAACAAGGTGATCGCCCAGCCGGTGAAGGCCGAGGCTTCGGTGGGCAACAAGTGGGTCGTCAGCGAAGGCCTGAAAGGCGGCGAGCGGATCATCGTCGAAGGCTTCCAGAAAGCCAAGCCCGGCTCGCCCGTCACGCCGCAGGCATGGCAGCCGGCACAGCAGGGTTCCCAGCCGGCAGCGGCAGCCAAGGGGACGTAGATGCCACGCTTCTTCATCGACCGGCCCGTGTTCGCATGGGTGATCGCGCTGTTCATCCTGCTCGGCGGCGCGCTGGCCATCACGGTCCTGCCGATTGCCCAGTACCCCACCATCGCGCCGCCGTCGATCGTGGTCACGGCCAACTACCCCGGCGCCACCGCCCAGGTGCTCGACGATGCCGTGACCAGCGTGATCGAGCAGGAAATGAACGGCGCCGAAGGCCTGCAGTACGTGGAATCGGAGAGCAACGCGGCCGGCGGCGTGACGATCACCGTCACGTTCCTGCCCGGTACCGATCCGGACATCGCCGCGGTGGACGTGCAGAACCGCATCAAGCGTGTCGAGTCGCGGCTGCCGCAGGCCGTCACGCAGCAGGGGGTGCAGGTCAACAAGTCGCGCTCGAACATCCTGATGTTCGTCGGCGTGTACTCGACCGACGGGCGCATGGACCCGAACGCGATCGGCGACTACATGGCGCGCAATGTCGTCAACGAGATCAAGCGCATTCCCGGCGTGGGCCAGGCGCAGCTGTTCGGTTCCGAGCGCGCGCTGCGCGTGTGGGTCGATCCCAACAAGCTCACCGGCTTCAAGCTGAACATGGGCGACGTGACGGCGGCGATCCGCGCGCAGAATGCCCAGGTCACGTCCGGCACGATCGGCGACCTGCCGAATCCGACGACACAGACCTACCAGGCGCCGGTGGTCGTCACGGGCCAGCTGACGTCGATCGAGCAGTTCTCCAAGGTGGTGCTGCGCGCCAATCCGGACGGCTCCACGGTACGGCTGGGCGACGTGGCGCGCCTGGAACTGGGCGGCTCCAGCTACAACATCAGCGCGCGCCTGAACGGCCAGCCGTTCGTGGCGATCGCCGTGCAGCAGTCGCTGACCGGCAACGCTCTGGCAACGGCGGACCTGGTGAAAGCCAAGATGGAGGAGCTGCAGAAGTTCTTCCCGCCCGGCCTGAAATACACGGTGCCCTACGATACCTCGACCTTCGTGCGCATCTCGATCGAGGAAGTGGTCAAGACGCTGCTGGAGGCGGTGCTGCTGGTGTTCATCGTGATGTACGTGTTCCTGCAGAATTTCCGCTACACGATCATCCCCACCATCGTGGTGCCGGTCGCGCTGATGGGTACCTTCGCAGTGATGCAGATGGCCGGCTTCTCGATCAACGTGCTGACCATGTTCGGCATGGTGCTGGCGATCGGCATCCTGGTCGACGACGCCATCGTGGTGGTCGAGAACGTCGAGCGCATCATGAGCGAGGAAGGCCTGTCGCCGCGCGATGCCACGCGCAAGGCGATGACGCAGATCACCGGGGCGATCATCGGCATCACGCTGGTGCTGATCGCCGTGTTCGTGCCGATGGCCTTCTTCGGCGGCGCGGTGGGCGCGATCTACCGGCAGTTCTCGCTGTCGATGGTGGCGGCGATGGCGTTCTCGGCGCTGATGGCGCTGACGCTGACGCCGGCGCTGTGCGCCACGATGCTGAAACCCGTCGAGAAAGGCCACCACGTGGAGAAGCGCGGCTTCTTCGGCTGGTTCAACCGCACGTTCGCGAAAACCGCCACCGGCTACCAGGGCATGGTGGCGAAGATCATCGCCGGCACCGGACGCTGGATGCTGGTCTTCGCCTTGCTGCTGGCATTGGTGGCATGGCTGTACGTGCGGCTGCCGTCGTCGTTCCTGCCGAACGAGGACCAGGGCTACATCATCACCAACGTGCAGCTGCCGCCGGGCGCCTCGCGTTCGCGCACCGACGCGGTGCTGGCGAAGGTGGATGCGTATTTCCGCCAGCAGCCGGAAGTGGCGCGCACCATCGCGGTGGCCGGCTTTTCGTTCTCGGGCAACGGCCAGAACGCCGGCCTGGTGTTCGTTCCGCTGAAGGACTGGAGCGAGCGGGGCAAGGATCAGTCGGCCGACGCGCTGGCCGGGCGCGCCTTCGGTGCGCTGTCCGGCATCGCCGATGCCATCGTGTTCCCGCTGTCGCCGCCGCCGATCCGCGAGCTGGGCAACGCCACCGGCATCACGGCGCGGCTGCAGGACCGCAGCTCGCTGGGCCATGAAGCCCTGATGAACGCCCGCAACCAGCTGCTGGACATGGCCGGCAAGAGCAAGGTGCTCAGCGGCGTGCGGCCAGAAGGGCTGGAAGACGCCCCGCAGCTGCAGGTGGACATCGACCGCGAGAAGGCGCAGGCGCTGGGCCTCTCCTTCGCCGACATCAACACCACGCTGTCCGCGGGGCTGGGTTCGTCGTACGTGAACGACTTCAACAGCAACAACCGCCAGCAGCGCGTGATCGTGCAGGCCGAGCAGAACCGGCGCATGCAGCCGGAAGACATCCTGCGCCTGAACGTGCGTTCCGGCACGGGCGGCAACATGGTGCCCTTCTCCGCCTTCGCCACCACGCGCTGGATCAACGGCCCGGTGCAGCTGGTGCGCTACAACGGCTACCCGGCAATCAAGCTGACCGGCAACGCCGCGCCGGGCTACAGCACCGGCGATGCGATGGCCGAGCTGGAGCGGCTGGCCGCGCAGCTGCCGCCGGGCTTCGGCATCGACTGGACCGGGCAGTCGCTGGAAGAACGCACTTCCGGCGCGCAGGCACCGATGCTGTTCGCGCTGTCGCTGCTGGCCGCCTTCCTGGTGCTGGCCGCGCTGTACGAAAGCGAATCGATCCCGATCGCCGTGCTGCTGGTGGTGCCGCTGGGCGTGCTGGGCGCCCTGCTCGGCGCCCACCTGCGCGACCTTCCGAACGACGTGTACTTCAAGGTGGGCCTGATCGCCATCATCGGGCTGTCGGCCAAGAACGCGATCCTGATCATCGAATTCGCCAAGGACCTGCAGGCGCAGGGCATGGGCCTGACCGAGGCCACGCTGGAAGCGGTGCACCTGCGCTTCCGGCCGATCATCATGACGTCGCTGGCGTTCATCCTGGGCGTGCTGCCGCTGGTGGTGGCCAGCGGGGCCGGTTCGGCCAGCCAGCGGGCAATCGGCACCGGCGTGATGGGCGGCATGATCACGGCCACCGTGCTGGCGGTATTCCTGGTGCCCGTCTTCTTCGTCGTGATTCGCCGCATCTTCAAGGGCAGCGAGCGGCAGCGCCGCCTCGCCGCGCATGAAATGGACCTTCCGGAGACTAAACCGTGAAACCGCTTTTGCCGCGCACCGCCGGGGCCCTGCTGGCCGCCGGCGCATTGTCGATCTTGTTGCCGGCGTGTTCGCTGGCGCCGAAGTACGAGCGCCCGGCCGCGCCGGTGGCAGCCGATTTCCCTGCCTCGGAAGCCGTCGCGGACGGCAAGGGGGCGCCGCCGGCCATGGCCGATGCGAAGAGCGCCGTCGATACGGGCTGGCGCGAGTTCTTCCCCGACGGGCGGCTGCAGGCGCTGATCGCGACCGCGCTGGACAACAACCGCGACCTGCGCACGGCCGCCCTGCGCATCGAGGAAGCGCGTGCCACTTACCGCGTGACGCGCGCCGACCGCCTGCCGAACCTGAACGCCGGCCTGACCGGCACGCGGGCGCGCACGCCGGGCTTCCTGAACCCGGCCACGGGCGAGCCGGCCATCGCCGAACGCTTCGAAGCCGGCCTGTCGCTTGCCGCGTTCGAACTCGACTTCTTCGGCCGCGTGCGCAGCCTGTCGGAAGCGGCACTGGCCAGTTACCTGGCCAGCGACGAGGCGCGCCAGGCGGCGCAGATCAGCATCGTGGCCGAAGTGGCCAAGGCCTATTTCACGGAGCGCGCCTTCGCCGAGCAGCTGGCACTGGCGCAGCGCACGTATGAAGCGAGGCGCCGCACGTTCGAGCTGACGCAGCAGCGGCTGGAGGCCGGCGCGTCGTCGCTGCTCGACCTGCGCTCGAACGAAACGCTGATGGAAACGGCGCGCGCATCGGCGCTGGCGCTGGCCCGGCAGCGGGCACAGGCCGCCAACGCGCTGACCTTGCTGGTGGGCGCGCCGCCGGCCCAGCCCGCGGCGGAAACCGCCGGCACGATGGCCGACGATGCCCGGATCGACGCGATGAGCGCCGTGCCGGCCGGCCTGCCGTCGGACTTGATCACGCGCCGGCCCGACATCCGCGCCGCCGAGCAGCGGCTGATCGCCGCCAACGCCAACATCGGCGCGGCGCGTGCCGCGTTCTTCCCGCGCATTTCGCTGACGGCGGCGATCGGCAGCGCCAGCCCGGAATTCTCGCAGCTGTTCGACGGCGGCAACGACACCTGGTCGTTCGTGCCGCAGCTGACCCTGCCGATCTTCGACGCCGGCCGCAACCGCGCCAACCTGACGCTCTCCGAGGTGCGCAGGAACATCGCCGTGGCCGATTACGAACGCACGATCCAGGCCGCGTTCCGCGAAGTGGCCGATGCGCTGGCCGCGCGCAGCTACCTTGGCGACCAGGTGGCCGCCCAGCGGGCGATCCAGGATGCCCAGGCCGAGCGGCTGCGCCTGCTCACGCTGCGCTTCGAGAACGGCGTGGCCAGCTCGCTGGACGTGCTCGACGCGCAGCGCGAACTGTTCTCGGCCGAGCAGGAGCTGGTGCAGGCGCGGCTGCTGCGCACCACCAGCGCCATCGACCTGTACCGGGCGCTGGGGGGCGGGCTGCGCTGATCGATCGCAGGCGCTGCCTTACAATGCGCCATGGACTCACCGATCACCATCCGCCTCGGCGCACGCGCCCGCCGGCGCATCGCGGCCGAAGGCTTGCAACCCGCCGACATTGCCATCATCCCCGCCGCCGCGGGCGGGCCGAAAGGCCTGATCCTGAACGGCATCGACACCTGGCTGTGCGGCGACTGGCTGCCACGCGCGCCGCGCGAACGGCGCCTGATCGGCGCCTCGATCGGCGCCTGGCGGATGGCTGCGATGGCGTTCGCCGACCCCGTGGCGGCGCACAAGCGGCTGGCTTACCACTACACGCACCAGACCTACCCCGCCAGGGTGGACGCCGTGTACGTCAGCCGCACGGTACGCGGGCTGCTGGATGAAGTGCTCGCCGGGCATGGCGAAGAAGTGCTCGCCCATCCGCATCACCGGGTGACCGTGATTACCGCGCGCGGCATCGGGCCGCTGGCCGCTACCGGCGGCGTGCGCTGGCGCGAACTGGCGGGCTTCATCCGCGCCGCGGCCGGCAATGCGGTCTCGCGCAGCCGGCTGGCGCGCGGCATGGAGCGCGTGCTGTTTCATGATGCGCGCGACGACGGCGCCTGGCTGCGCGAACGCTTCGATGCGTTTACGTCGCACTTCGTCGGCCTGGACGCCGCCAACCTGCGCGGCGCATTGCTGGCATCCGGCTCGATTCCGCTCGTGCTCGAAGCGGTGCGCGACATCCCCGGCGCGCCGCCGGGCACCTACTGGGACGGCGGCCTGGTCGACTATCACCTGCACCTGCCGTACCAGCGCGACCCGGGCCTGGTGCTGTACCCGCACTTCACCGACTACATCGTGCCCGGCTGGCTCGACAAGTCGCTGCCATGGCGCCGCGCCCGCGCGCAGGCCGGTGACCTCGCGCTCGAGAATGTGATCCTGGTCTCGCCGTCGCCATCGTTCGTGGCCCGGCTGCCGAACCGCAAGCTGCCGGACCGGAACGACTTCAAGCATTACGGGCAAGACCATGCGGCCCGCATCCGCGACTGGACGCGTGCGATCGGCGAAAGCGAGCGGATGGCCGAGGCACTGGCCAGGTGGGCGGAGAAGCCCGATCTGAAAGTGGCAGCGTCGTTCTGACGCTTCAGGGCATGGCTCCGACGGCCGCCCCCTGCTTCCCCGTCAGCCGAGGAAGATCTGCTGCAGGTCGTTCAGGAACCGGTGTCCCAGTTCGGTGGGGCGGATGACGGCGTGGTCGCGGTAGATCAGGCCCTTTGCTTCCGCCGCGTTCAGCTGCTTCTCGATCGTGTTCAGCGCCAGCCCGGTGCGTTCGGTGAACAGGTTGGGCGCGAAGCCTTCCTGCAGGCGCAGTGCATTGAGCATGAACTCGAAGCCCATCTCGTCACGCGGGATTTCATTTTCTTCCTGTATCGGCGTGCCGTTCGCCATCTGTTCCATGTACGACTTCGGCTGCTTGTAGCGCGCCTGGCGCAGCACGCGGTGCGGGAACGACAGCTTGGAATGCGCGCCTGCGCCGATGCCGAGGTAGTCGCCGAACTGCCAGTAGTTCAGGTTATGCTTGGCCCGGTGGCCGGGCCGCGCATAGGCCGACACCTCGTAGTGGCCGTAGCCCGCCGCGCCGGTCATCCCGGCGACCAGGTCCTGCATGTCGGCGCTGGTGTCGTCGTCCGGTAGTTCGGGCGGGTACTTGGCGAACACCGTGTTCGGTTCCATCGTCAGGTGGTACAGCGACAGGTGCGGCGGCTGGAATGCCAGTGCCGTGGCCAGGTCTTCGCGGGCCTCGTCCAGTGTCTGCGACGGCAGCGCGTACATCAGGTCGAGGTTGAAGTTGTCGAAGGTGGCGTGGGCGATGTCGACTGCGCGGCGCGCTTCGCCGTCATCGTGGATGCGGCCCAGCGCTTGCAGGTGCCGCGCGTTGAAGCTCTGGATGCCGATCGACAGGCGGTTGATGCCGCTGGACCGGTAGCTGCGGAATTTCTCGACCTCGAAGGTGCCGGGGTTGGCTTCCATCGTGATCTCGGCATCGCCGTCCAGCGGCAGCAGGGTGCGCAGGTCGGACAGCAGGCGGTCGAGGCCAGCGGCGGACATCAGGCTCGGCGTGCCGCCGCCGATGAATACCGTGTGGATCTTGCGGCCCCAGATCAGCGGCAACGCCATTTCCAGGTCCAGGCGCAGCGCGTCGAGGTACTGCTTCTCGGGCACCTCGCCCTTGGCTTCGTGCGAGTTGAAGTCGCAGTACGGGCATTTGCGCACGCACCAGGGCCAGTGGATATACAGCGACAACGGCGGCAGCGCGGCCAGGTTCAGCGCGCCCGGCTGCAGGTATTGCGCGGCCACGCCAGCCGCGGCATCGATCGTGCGCGCCGGCGTGGCGCTCTTGCCGGCGCCGACGGGTTTGATGGGGATCATTTCAGTTTTTCCACCAGTGCGCGCAGCGCCTGGCCGCGGTGCGACAGGCGGTTTTTCTCATCCGGCGCCAGTTCCGCGGTGGTCTTGCCCAGCTCGGGGATATAAAAGTGCGGATCGTAGCCGAAGCCGCCCGCGCCGCGCGGTTCGGCCTGGATCACGCCGCGCCAGACACCGTCGGCGATCACCGGCTGCGGATCGTCGGCATGGCGCACGAACACCAGCACGCAGTAATAATAAGCCGACTTGTCGTCATGCTGCGCCAGGTCGGCGACCAGCTTCGCGCTGTTGGCGGCATCGGACTTCGGCTCGCCCGCGTAGCGCGCCGAGTAGACGCCGGGCGCGCCGCCGAGCGCGTTGACGCAGACGCCCGAGTCGTCGGCCAACGCCGGCAGGCCGGTCAGCCGCGATGCATGGCGCGCCTTCTGCAGCGCGTTCTCGACAAAGGTGTGGAACGGCTCGTCCGCTTCCGGCACGTTGAATTCGCCCTGCGCGTGCACCTCGAAGCCGACGGTGGACAGCAGCGCGTCGAATTCCTTCAGTTTGCCCGCGTTGTTCGAGGCAAGGATGAGTTTCTGGGTCATTGGATAAAATCCGGGACGGACCCTGTTTTTCAGGAAATTTCCTCAAAAACAGGGTCCGTCCCCAATTTGGGTTGGGGCGGTATTTTACCCCGCCAGACCCAGTTCCCGCTTCTGCAGCCGGATCAGGTCGGCGATGCCGGCGTCGGCGAGGTCCAGCAGCCGGTTCATCGTGGCGCGGTCGAAGGCGGCGCCTTCGGCGGTGCCTTGCACTTCGACGAAGTGGCCGGCGTCCGTCATGATCACGTTCATGTCGGTGTCGCAGGCGGAATCTTCCGGGTAGTCCAGGTCCAGCACCGGGGTGCCCTGGAAGACGCCGACCGAAATCGCGGCGACGAAGTGTTTGACCGGCACGGCAGGGATCGCGCCCTTCTCCACCAGTTTCGCGAACGCGTCGTACGCGGCGACCATCGCGCCGGTGATCGATGCGGTGCGGGTGCCGCCGTCGGCCTGGATCACGTCGCAGTCAAGGTGCAGCGTGCGTTCGCCGAACGCCTGCAGGTCGAACGCGGCGCGCAGCGAGCGGCCGATCAGCCGCTGGATTTCCTGCGTGCGGCCGCTCTGCTTGCCCCTGGCCGCTTCGCGGTCCATGCGCGAGTGGGTCGAGCGGGGCAGCATGCCGTATTCGGCCGTCAGCCAGCCCTGTCCTTTACCCTTCAGGAAGCCCGGCACTTTCTCCTCGATGCTGGCGGTGCAGATCACCTTGGTGTCGCCGCATTCGATCAGCACCGAACCTTCGGCATGCTTGGTGTACTGGCGGGTCAGGCGCACGGTGCGCAACTGGTCGACGGCGCGGCCGCTGGGGCGGGTGTCAATGGTCATGGATGCTTTTTTCGCTTTCTGTCTGAGTAATTATTTGAGTAACCGGGAGGATTTTTCGATCGCCAGGCGGATCTCGGCAATGGCCCGGTCGATTTCGGCTTCGTCGAACGGATCGGCCGGCGCAATCGTGGTGCCGTGTCCACCGCTGGCAAGCGATTCGGTGGAGATCATCGTCGACCCGGCGGCGCATTGTGCACCGGCAGGCGCATCGGCGGAGTCCTGCCAGGCGATCGCCAGGCCGGTGACGTTATCGCTGCCGGCGCCCGAGACGCGCAGCGCATCGCGCAGCAGCCCGGGAACGGCACGCTCGACGGGGCCGGTGGACAGCGCTGCCACCAGCTCTTCTTCCGGCAGCACGGCCCACAACCCATCGGAGCATAACAGCATCACATCGCCGCGCTCCAGGCGGGCCGGCCGCGACAGCTCGACCTTCGGCGCGCCATCCGCGCCCAGGCAGTTATACAGCTTGTTGCGGTCCGGATGCGTATGGCGTGCCGATTCCGGCACGCGGCCGGCATCGATCAGTTTCTCGATGTGCGAATGGTCGCGCGTGCGCGCCAGCACGCGCCCGCCGCGCAGCAGGTACAGCCGCGAGTCGCCGCAGTGCGCCCAGGTTGCCGTGTTGTGCTGCACGACGCAGGCGACGATCGTGGTGCGGGGCGTTTCCGGCATGCCGTGCGCCACGGCATGCCGGTGTATTTCGCGGTGCGCCGCATGGCATGCATCTTCCAGGAAGCGCTCCGGTCCCTTGACGTAAGGATCGGCCTGCTGCTGGAACAGCGCGGAAATCGTCCGCAGCGCGATGGTGGCAGCCACTTCGCCGCGCGGGTGGCCGCCCATGCCGTCCGCCAGTACCAGCAGCAGCGCATCGCGGGTGTAGCTGTAGCCCATCCGGTCCTGGTTCATGCCGCGCCCGCCGATGTGGCTTTCCTGGTAGACGGAGAATCGCATGGCGCGCTATCCCCGCACCGTGTCGGCCGCATCGCCGCGACGCCGTGCCCGCAGGCGGCGCGCCAGCATGCGCAGGCGGGCAAACGTTCCCGCCTGGCCCGGCGCCGATGGCGGCGCAGCGCTCTCCAGCGCCTGCAAGGCCTTCTGCATTTCAAACAGGCTTTGCGGGCGGGCCAGCGGATCGGGCGCCAGCGCACGGCGCACCAGCGCCACCAGTGCCGGCGGATAGCGTTCGGCCAGCTCAGCGAAATGCTGTTCCATCCGGTCTGCCTTGCGCCGCTCCTCCGCCGGCTGCGGCGGCGCGCCGGCCATGCAGGCGAACATGGCCGCGCCGATGCCGTAGGCGTCGGTCCATGGGCCCAGCGGCGAGGTCTTGATCGTCAGTTCGGGGGCGGCAAAGCCGGGCGTGTACATCGGTGTCAAGGTCAGCGCGCCGGAATCGATGGTGCGGCGCGCCGCGCCGAAATCAAGCAGCAGCGGCGTACCATCGCTGCGCAGGTAAATATTGGCGGGCTTTAAATCGAGATGCAGCAGGCCGTTGGCATGCACTTCGCGCAATCCCTTCAATACCTGGATGAAAACCTGGCGGATAAATGCCGCGCCGATTTGACCGCCTTTCGCGCGCTGTCGCGAGATTTGGTCCTGCAAGGTGTGGCCCGATTCATACGCCATTACCATGTACACGGTATCGTGCGCACGGAAGAAATTCAGTACCCGCACCACATTGGGATGGGCGATTTTCGCCAGCGCCCGGCCTTCTTCGAAAAAGCATTTCAGGCCAAGCCGGAACACCGGCAGGTTTGCCGCTGAAACGGCCGGCGCCAGTTCGCCCTCTTGACGCAATGCCAGCGCGCTTGGTAGATATTCCTTGATGGCGACCGCATTGCCTTCGGCGTCATAGGCAAGGTAGACAATACTGAACCCGCCGGACGCAATTTTCTTTACAATGCGGTATCCAGCTAACTCCAGCCCATCCGGCAACGGGACGTTGTTTTGTGCAGCCATGCATTTCCTCGCCTCAACTAACGCCACTAAACCGGATTGTGTGGACAAAATCAAGCATTTGTAAAGACCAAATCGGGGATATCCATTGAGCATTTCCAGCATGACGGGCTACGCGGTTGCCACCAGCGAAAGCGCGGCGGGAACTCTGACCATTGAAATCAAGAGCGTCAATTCCCGTTTTCTCGACCTTCAATTCCGCATCAACGACGATCTGCGCGCGCTCGAACCCGACCTGCGCGCGGCGATCATGGCCGCCATCACGCGCGGCAAGGTGGAAATCAGGTTGAGTTTCGGCCGCAAGGCCGCCGGTGCCGGCACCCAGGCGCTGAATATCCCCCTGCTTAATGAACTGGCCCGCCTGCAAAGCGAGGTCACCACGCATTTCGCCGCCGCGCACGCGATGTCGGTGGCCGAGCTGCTGCGCTGGCCCGGCGTCGTCGAGGAAGCCCAGATCGGCCAGGAAACGCTGCAGGCCGACATGGCCGCGCTGATGGCGAAGACGGTCGAATCCTTCGTCGGCAGCCGCCAGCGCGAAGGCGCCGCGCTGGAAGCGATGCTGGTCTCTCGCATCGAGGCAATGGAAGGCATCGTCAGGCGCATCACGCCGCTGATCCCGCAAGTGGTGGCGGCGTTCCAGCAAAAGGCGATCGAGCGCATGCAGGAAGCGCTGGGCCTGGCGTCGCAGGGATCGAATGCGGCGCTGTCGCGCCAGGATGCGATGGAGCGCATTCGCCAGGAAGTGATCCTGTATGGCATCCGCATCGACGTGGCCGAGGAACTGGGCCGGCTGTCTGCGCACCTTTCCGAAACGCGGCATATCCTGAAAAAGGGCGGCCAGGTCGGCAAGCGCCTCGATTTCATGATGCAGGAACTGAACCGCGAAGCCAATACGCTGGGCGCGAAAGCCTCCGTCAAGGAACTGGCGGACGCATCGATGGAGTTGAAGCTGCTGATCGAGCAGATGCGCGAACAGGTTCAGAACCTGGAATAACGCGCTGTGGGCAGGTGAAAATATCGGTTGCCCTTGGTAAAATACGCCTTTTGGGCCACCGCCCGCGAATCGGAATTGAACATGAATCAACACTTCTCCGGCAGCCTGTTCATGGTTGCGGCCCCTTCCGGCGCCGGCAAGTCCACCCTGGTCAACGCGCTGCTGGCGCAGGAACCGACGATCAAGCTGTCGATTTCGACGACGACGCGGCCGCCGCGCCCGGGCGAAGAGCATGGCCGCGAGTATTTCTTCACGACTAACGAGGATTTCATTGCCCGCGCCGACGCCGGCGAGTTCCTTGAATGGGCCGAAGTGCATGGCAATTACTACGGCACGTCGCGCCTGTTCGTCGAAGAGCAGATGCGGGCCGGCACCGATATTCTGCTGGAAATCGACTGGCAGGGCGCGCGGCAGGTGAAGAAGCAGTTCCCCCAGGCGGCCGGCATTTTCATCCTGCCGCCCTCGATCGCGGCGCTGGAAGAGCGGCTGCACAAGCGCGGCCAGGACGAACCGCATGTGATCACGCGGCGACTGCTGGCGGCCGGCGGCGAAATCGCCCACGCTCCCGAGTTCGAGTATGCTATTATCAATGAAGAGTTCCCGGTCGCCTTGCTTGAGCTGAGTGCGATCGTCCGATCGGCCCGTTGCCGGTTTGCGCAACAGGCGGCCCGCAATGCATCGCTGTTTGCCCAGTTGGGCATTCACGCCGAACAGCACGATTGACGGTATTCCGAGACAGCATTTCACGGTTTCCGACAGAATTTTCGGCAGTATTTTCGAAACAGCGTTCCCGGGTCAGCGTTTTTCAAGACAGCGTCCCAGGATAGCGTTTCCATAAAGCGTTTCAATTTATCCTTTCCAGAATTAGCCCAGGAGTTACCATGGCCCGTATTACGATCGAAGATTGCCTGCAAAATGTGCCGAACCGCTTCCAGCTGACCCTGGCCGCCACCTACCGCGCCCGCCAGCTGCTGCAGGGCCACACCCCGAAGGTGGAAGCCAAGGACAAGCCGACCGTGCTCGCGCTGCGCGAGATCGCTGCCGGCAAGGTCGGCATCGAGATGCTGAAAAAGGTTCCGATGTAAATTTGGTACCCCGGATTCACCGCACCGCCACAGGTTCACCAGTTGAATTACACTGCGAACACCATGAACCTGAACTCCACTGAATCCGGCATCACTGAGCGCCCCGTTTCCCGGGGCCGCCGTTCGGCCGCCCGGCCGGACGCCGATGCCGGCCAGACCCCTGCCATTTCCACGTCTCCCCTCGCCGCGCCAGTCACGCCCGCAGGCGTTGCCACGATCAGCCACCTCACCGAAAAGCTTGCCGAGTACATGACCGAGGCCGACCTGAAGAAGGTCAAGGAAGCCTACCGGTTCTCGGACGAGATGCACCTTGGCCAGGTGCGCAAGTCGGGCGAGCCGTATATTTCGCACCCGATCGCGGTGGCCGAGATCTGCGCCGACTGGAAGCTCGATGCCCAGGCGCTGATGGCGGCGCTGCTGCATGACGTGATGGAAGACCAGGACGTCAAGAAGGAAGAGCTGATCGAGCGCTTCGGCGCGCCGGTCGCGCAACTCGTCGACGGCCTGTCGAAGCTGGAAAAGATCGAATTCCAGAGCCAGATCGAGGCGCAGGCGGAAAACTTCCGCAAGATGCTGCTGGCAATGGCCTCGGATGTCCGCGTCATCCTGATCAAGCTGGCCGACCGGCTGCACAATATGCGCACGCTGGACGTGATGGCGCCTGCCAAGAAGCAGCGCATCGCCAAGGAAACGATGGAAGTCTACGTGCCGATCGCGCACCGCCTCGGCCTGAACAACATCTACCGCGAACTGCAGGACCTGTCGTTCTCGCATCTGCATCCGCTGCGCTACACCGTGCTGGCCAAGGCCGTGAAGGCCGCGCGCGGTAACCGGCGCGAAGTGGTCGGCAAGATCCTCGACTCGGTGAAGAACACGCTCGGCATGGCCGGCATCCACGCCGAAGTGTATGGCCGCGAGAAAACGCTGTACGGCATCTACAAGAAGATGCGCTCGAAGCACCTGACGTTCTCGCAGGTGCTCGATGTGTACGGCTTCCGCGTCGTCGTCGACAGCTTCTCGAACTGCTACGTGGCGCTGGGCACGCTGCATTCGCTGTACAAGCCGATGCCGGGCAAGTTCAAGGACTATATCGCCATCCGCAAGCTGAACGGCTACCAGTCGCTGCACACCACGCTGATCGGTCCGTACGGCACGCCGGTGGAATTCCAGATCCGCACGCAGGAAATGCACCGTACCGCCGAATCTGGCGTGGCGGCGCACTGGCTGTACAAGAACAGCGACGCCAACATGTCGGACATGCAGCAGCGCACCCACGCGTGGCTGCAATCGCTGCTCGACATTCAACAGCAGACGGGCGACTCGGCCGAATTCCTCGAGCACGTCAAGGTCGACCTGTTCCCGGACTCCGTGTACGTCTTCACGCCGAAGTCGAAGATCATCGCGATGCCGCGCGGCGCCACGCCGATCGATTTCGCCTACGCGATCCACACGGGCATCGGCGACCACACCGTTTCCGTGACGATCAACGGCGAACCCGCGCCGCTGCGTGCCGAGCTGCGCAACGGCGATATCGTCGAAGTGGAAACCGACCCGAACTCGCGGCCGAGCCCGAGCTGGCTGAGTTTTGTCCGCACCGGCAAGGCCCGTTCGGCGATCCGCCATCACCTGCGCACCATCAACCTGCCCGAATCGATCGGGCTGGGCCGGCAACTGCTGCAGCAGGCGCTCGCCGCCATCAGCATCTCGCCGGACTTGCCAGACGCGCTGGTGGAACGGCTGCTGAACGAATCGTCGGCCAAGTCGATGGACGAGCTGCATGCCGACATCGGCATCGGCAAGCGGATGGCCGCGCTGGTGGCGCGGCATGTGTTCGGCCTGCTGGGCGGCGAATCGGCATCGATGCCGATCGACCACAACTCGGCGGCCGACCTGGACCCGGTCACGATCTACGGCAGCGAAGGGGTTTCCGTGCAGCTGGCGGCATGCTGCCTGCCGATCCCCGGCGACCAGATCATCGGCCAGCTGCGGCGCGACCAGGGCCTGCAGGTGCACACCTCGGATTGCAGCGTGGCGCGGCGCCAGCGCCAGAAGGAACCGGACCGCTGGATCGCCGTCAAGTGGGGCACGGAACTGAACCGCCGCTTCGACAGCCGCATCCGCCTGCTGATCAACAACGAAAAAGGCATCCTCGCGCGCGTGGCCGCCGAGATCGGCGAATCCGACGGCAACATCACTTTCGTCGGCATGGACGAGGACAACGACCACGTGCTGCACCAGCTGCGCTTCACCATCCAGGTGAAGGACCGGGTCCACCTGGCCGGCCTGCTGCGCAATGTGCGCAAGGTCACCGGCGTGAACCGGGTATCGCGCGAACGGGGATAAATAACAGGAACGCAAATATAGGGACGGACCCTGTTTTTCAGGAAATTTCCTGGAAAACAGGGTCCGTCCCTATTTATTTGTTCGCGGCCGGCCTCGCAATGGCGGCGGTGATCCCGGGACGGTATCGGCGGCTGTCGCTTTTCGAATATCGTCGAACAATCGCTCATCCGCGCTATTGAACAGCCGTCGGTAGTAATCCGCCCTTCCCTGCATCGTGCTGCCAAGGTCCAGGTACAACTGATGCGGCCGCACCAAGTCATCGTGTCGCAAGCCCGCATTTTCGCGGTAGCTGGACCATGGATACTGGGCAACGCTATCGACCATTGCGGCGCGGACGGGATTGAGCTCGACGTACTTCTGGCAGATGATCAGGTATTTTTCCGTCGGCACCGGGCACGACTTGAAGCGGCCTTCCCAAACGGTGCCCGTGCGCTCCAGCCGCTCGTTCAGGTATTGGGTGTGGTGCTGAGCGAGTGCCTTCATGAACTCGCCTACGGTGTCCGGCTGTTCGAACGAGATGAGCAGGTGCACATGATTGGTCATCAATACATATGCATGCACTGATATATCCATTAGTTCGATATTCTTGCGCATGCAGTAGAGATAGGTACGATAGTCCGCATCGACATGGAAACATGGCTGCCGATTGTGTCCTCGCTGGGTGATATGTAAAGGAACTCCAGGCAGCAGCAGGCGAGCGCGGCGTGGCATGACAACTCCCGTTATGTAAGTCGCCAGACTTTGCCACTCAAACCACGGACGGGAGCTGAGCCGCGTCAGCAAAACAAAAACCAGAAAAATAGGGACGGACCCTGTTTTCCAGGAAATTTCCCCAAAAACAGGGTCCGTCCCTATTTCTTGGGTCCGTCCCTATTTCTTATTCCGCCGCTGGGTAACTCACTTCCAGTATCTCCAGCTCCTCCACTCCGGTCGGCGTGTGCAGCGTGACGGTGTCGCCTTCGCGCGCCTTGGTGATCGTGCGGGCGATGGGGGAGATCCAGCTGACCTTGCCCTTCAGCGGGTCGAATTCGTCGATGCCGACGATCGTGATGGTATTTTCCACGCCGTCCTGGTTGCTGTAGGTGACGGTGGCGCCGAAGAAGATCTGGTCGCTGCCGTGGTGCACGCTGGGGTCCACCACTTCGGCCAGGTCGAGCCGCTTCGTCAGGAAGCGGATGCGGCGGTCGATTTCGCGCAGGCGCCGCTTGCCGTAGATGTAGTCGCCGTTTTCCGAGCGGTCGCCGTTCGAGGCGGCCCAATGCACGACCTTCACCACTTCGGGCCGCTCGACATCGATCAGCTGCAGCAGCTCGTCCTTGATGCGGCGGTAGCCGGTGGGGGTGATGTAGTTCTTCGCGCCGGCAGGAATCGGCGGCGCCAGCTGGACGTCGTCGTCATCGTCCTGCTCGGTTTCTTTCACAAAAGCTTTGTTCATGGGGGTGGTGTTTCACGTATCATCCTGCCAATACGGAACGATTGTACACACTTATGAGCATTGTCCATTCCTGCCACGAAGCCGTGTGGCAAGCCACCCGTTCCCAGCTCTTCCTGATCGATCCGCATACGCTGCACCTGCTCGACGCCAACCCGGCCGCGGACCGGCATTCGGGAATGGGCGCGGGCGACCACTTCGCCAGCCTCGCTCCCGCCCTGCCCCGCCAGCAGTTCGACGCTGCCCTCGACAGCGGCGCCACCGTCAGCACCATATTGGCGCGGGCCGATGGCACGCACCAGCGCGTCGCGCTGCGCCTGGCGAACGTCCACCATGGCGGCAGGGACTGCGTGCTGGCGATCGCCGACGACGACACGGCCGCCGAAACCCTGCAGCAGGTGCAGTCGCGTTTCGACGCGATCGTCTCGCATACGCCCGGCCTGGTGTATCAGTTCCGCCGCGAGACGGATGGTCGGGTATCCTATCCCTACCTGAGCGAGGGCTGCCAGGCGCTGCTCGGCATGCCGGCGGCCGAACTGGCGGCCGACCCGGAACGTTTCGCCCGGCTCGTGCTGCCGGAAGACCGCCAGTCGTACCTGGATTCGATGACGTCCTCGGCGGGCACGCTGTGGAGCTGGAACTGGGAAGGCCGCATCTGGATCGAGGCCTGGAAGGACGTCAAGTGGATCAACCTGCGCGCCACGCCGCACGTCTTGCCCGGTGGCGCGGTGCAGTGGGAAGGCATCATGACCAACATCACCGAGAGCAAGCTGGAACAGCTGGAGGTACGGGCCAGCCGCGCCCGGCTCGCGGAGCTGACCGCGCACATCGAGAAGGTCAAGGAGCAGGAACGCACGCGCATCGCGCGCGAGATTCACGACGACCTGGGCGGCAACCTCACCGCCATCAAGATGGCGCTGGCGATGCTGGCCGCCCGGCTGCCCGAGGGCGATGCCGCGCTGGCGGAAAAAGCGGCGTATGTCGACCAGCTGGCCGACCGCACGATCGATGCCGTGCACCGCATCACGCTGGACTTGCGGCCCTCCATCCTCGACTTCGGCCTGGTCGCCGCGCTGGAGTGGCAGGTCGAGGAATTCGCCGCGCAGGGCGGCCTGGCATGCAGGTTCCAGTCCAACGAAAAGGATGTCGCGCTCGATCCCGACCAGGCCACCGCGCTGTTCCGCATCGTGCAGGAAGCGCTGACCAATATCGCCAAGCACGCGCACGCCTCCAGCGTCGCGGTGCGCCTGCAGAGCACGCGCGAGCACGTGGACGTGAAGATCACCGACAATGGCCGCGGCATCCGTGCCGCCGACCGCGCCAAGCCGGGCTCGTTCGGCCTGCGCGGCATGGCCGAGCGCGCGCGGGCGCTCGGCGGCACGCTGAACGTGTCCCATGCACCGGGCGGCGGCACCGTGGTGGCGATCCGGATACGGCGGAGCCCGGGCGAAGGGCTGGAAGCGGCTACAATTCGGCCTGCAATAACGAAATAGGACTGACGCAGCATGAGCGACAAGGCAGCCATCAAGGTTTTCATCGCCGACGATCACGCGATCGTGCGCGAGGGCCTGAAGCAGATTCTCGCCGACACCCGCGACATCGTGGTATCCGGCGAGGCGGAAAACGGCAGCGATGCGCTGCGCCTGTTCCGCAAGTCGGGCTGCCATGTGGTGCTGCTCGATATCTCGATGCCCGACCGCAGCGGCATCGAGGTGCTGAAACAGATCAAGAAGGAAAAGCCGGAGCTGGCCGTGCTGATGCTGTCGATGCACCGCGAGGACCAGTACGCGATCCGCTCGCTGAAGGCCGGCGCGGCCGGCTATCTCACCAAGCAGAGCGCACCGAAAGAACTGGTCACTGCGATCCGGCAAGTCGCTGGCGGGTTAAAATACATCAGCCCCGCGCTGGCCCAGGAACTGGCCAACCACGTGGGCGACGACCACGAAGCGGCACCGCACGAAACCCTGTCCGACCGCGAGTACCAGACACTGACGCTGATCGCTTCGGGCATGACGGTCGGCGCGATCGCCAAGGAATTGTCGCTGTCGGTCAAGACGGTCAGCGAGTACCGGGCGCGCCTTCTGGTCAAGATGAAACTGAAGAATAGCGCGGAGCTCACGCACTACGCGATCAGGAACGGCTTGATCGACTGAGGGCTCGATTGAACGCGCGGCCCGAGCGGCCGGCGGTGTGATCGAACGTTTTCAGAATGATATAAAGCTTGGCAACTTCTGGTTCCGAAAATAAAGGAAATATGCCTCGCTGCTCTGTGTTTCGATACTTTCATCGTTGTCGTAACATGCAGGCTGTTGGTAATCCTTTGTAAAGGCTGCAAGCCAGATGTCGAGCAAACCCCCAGGTCACGCGGACCAGAACCCGGCAGAAATCGCGCGCGAAGCGTTTCGCCGCCTGGCGGTACGCCGTATCGCACCCACGCCGGATGCGTATCGGGACATCTACAATGAAATCGCCGGCATTCCCGCACTGCCGCCCGTGGTGGCGATCCCGGCCGACCCCGGCCCGGAAAATGTCCTCAATCGTTTTGCCGCGCGAATATCCGAGCAGGCTTCCGGCGAGCTGGCCGAGTTCGGCCGCCGCTTCAACCGCGCCGTCAAGACGCGCGACTGGGATGCCTACGCCACGGCGCTGTCGCAACTGGCCGAGCGGCCCGTCAAGAAAACCGGCGGCATCGAACTGGCCCCGCTGGCGGAAGGTGAGCAGACACGGCTGCTGCGCGACCTGCTCAGCCGCACGCTGACGCTGGCCGTGGCTTCTCTGCTGACGAGCTCGCCGGTCATGGCGGCCGAAGCGGAATCGCTGGGCGCCGCCACGAAGGAAGCGCATACCGAGGCGGACCTGTCGGAGATTGCCGTGCGGCTCAAGCAGCTGTGCTACCAAATCGAACTCAAGCATGGTGACACGGCCGAACAGCAGGAACTGCTGTTGCGGCTGTTCCGCCTGCTGCTGGAAAACGTCAGCGAACTGCTGGACGACGATTCCTGGCTGCGCGGCCAGGTCGACACCGTGCAGGCACTGATCGCCGGCCCGCTCGACGCCCGCGCGCTGGAAGCGGCCACCCGCAGCCTGAAAGACGTGATCTACAAGCAAAGCCAGCTCAAACACAGCGTGGCCGACGTCAAGGCCACCGTGAAGAACATGGTGATGACCTTTATCGACCGGCTCGGCCAGGTAGCCGCCTCGACCGGCGACTTCCACCAGAAGATCGGCGCCTATTCCGAGAAGATCAGCCACGCCAACGACATTACCGAGCTGAACCACATCCTCGACGAGGTGCTGCACGAAACCCGCGTGGTGCAGAGCGAAGCACTGCAGGCGCGCGACAATATGGTCAGCGCCAGGCAGGAAGTGCAGGATGCGGAAGAGCGCATCAAGGCGCTGGAAACGCAACTGCAGCATATGAGCGAACTGGTGCGCGAAGACAGCCTGACGGGCAGCCTGAACCGTCGCGGGCTGGACGACGTGTTCGAACGCGAAACGGCGCGCGCCGACCGCCGCGGCACGCCGCTGTGCGTCGCGGTGCTGGACCTGGACGATTTCAAGAAACTCAACGATACCTACGGCCATATTGCCGGCGACAGCGCCCTGAAGCACCTGGTGAAAGTCGTCAAGGAAACGCTGCGCTCGATGGATGTGATCGCCCGCTTCGGCGGCGAGGAATTCCTCATCCTGCTGCCGGAAACCACGGTCGACGCGGCGGTTGCCACCATGACCCGGCTGCAGCGCGACCTGACCCGGCATTTCTTCATGCATGAGAACGAAAAGCTGCTGATCACGTTTTCCGCCGGCGTGGCGCTGCGCCGGCAAGGCGAGGAGCAGGCCGCGCTCGTCAAGCGGGCCGATGGCGCCATGTATACAGCGAAGAAGACGGGCAAGAACCGGGTTGTCGTGGCGGAGTGAATCGTTGCACTGCCTGCGATGCCCTGTCCTGATGAGCCCGGCCCCCGCCGGGCTTTTTCTTTTGTCAGCAAAATCCTTTAAAGCCTGCTCTACAGTAAGCATCGCGCACGCATTTCTTTAAAAAAACTCGATTTCCCACAAAAAAACCCTAAAGCTTTCCATACGGAACCCGTTACCTGAAACAACAGCGGCTTGATCGTCACAGGAACAGCGTGACGGGCCAAAGTTACCGAGCAAATCGCCCAACAGCAGTACCGTCTGGAGAGTCACCATGGCATCGGTCATCAACACCAACATCGCTTCCCTGAATTCGCAACGCAACCTGTCGGGCTCGCAAGGCGCCCTGTCGACCTCGCTGCAACGCCTGTCCTCCGCCTGCGCATCAACAGCGCAAAAGACGACGCCGCCGGCCTGGCGATTTCCGACCGCATGAACTCCCAGATCCGCGGCATGACGCAAGCGACCCGCAACGCCAACGATGGCGTGTCGATGGCGCAGACCGCAGAAGGCGCGCTGTCCTCGTCGGGCGACATCCTGCAGCGCATCCGCGAACTGGCCGTGCAATCGTCGAACGCCTCGAACTCCGCATCGGATCGCCAGGCCCTGCAAACCGAAGTCACGCAGCTGTCGTCGGAACTGAACCGCATTGCGCAAACGACCACGTTCAACGGCCAGACGCTGCTCGATGGCACGATGGGCACGGCCCACTTCCAGGTCGGTGCCGATGCGAACCAGCTGATCTCGGCCACTGGGGCGAACTTCCTGACCGGCACGTATGGCAACAACAATGTGTCGGCCGACACAGTCCAGGCTGCTTCGGCCACGTCGGTCAGCAGCTCGGGCACGCTCGACATCTCCGGCGTGCGCGGCAGCGCAACGCAGATTGCAACTACGGACACCGACACCGCCAAGTCGATCGCCGCCAAGGTCAACGCTCAGACCGCCGCGACCGGCGTGACGGCCTCGGCCAAGACCGAAGTGCTGCTGAATATGGGCGCCGAGGATTATTCGTTCGACCTGAAGGGCGACAACAGCGACGCGGTCAAGATCAACTTCAGCGTTTCCGGCACCGGTGAAACGGCGGCCGATTATGCCGCCGGCATCAATGCGATCAATGCCCAGTCCGCCAAGACCGGCATCACCGCGGAATACGATGCCACCAACAAGGGCTTGAAGCTGACGCATGCGAGCGGCGCCAACATCGATATGGCCAATACCCGCGCCACCAGCAATACGGCGACGTTCACCGCGAGCACGTACGACGCCGCTGGCGTTCCGACCGCATCGGCTCTCGACATGAAGACCGCGGGCAATACCGCCGTGGCCAACGGCCAGCTCAGCTATGACTCCGAAGGCGCGTTCAAGGTCACGGATGAAACCGGCCTGTCGGGCACCGGTTCGGTCGTCTCGACCTCGGACCTGAAGTCGGTCGCCTCGCTGGACATCTCGGACTTCAAGGGTGCCCAGGCAGCAATCAAGATTGCCGATGCGGCACTGGCAACCGTGAACACCCAGCGCGCCGCCTACGGTGCCCTGCAATCGCGCTTCTCGTCGGCGATCTCGAACCTGCAAAGCACGACGGAAAACCTGTCTGCATCGAAGAGCCGCATCGTCGACACCGACTTCGCCGCGGAAACCGCGAGCATGACCCGCGGCCAGATCCTGCAGCAGGCTGGTACTGCGATGCTGGCCCAGGCAAACCAGCTGCCGAATGGCGTGATGAGCCTGCTGCGTTAATCCGAACGCATGAAGTAACGACAACATCCCCGGCTGCCACCGTCCAGCCGGGGATTTTTTTCGCCCTTCAAAGTCACGAATTGAAGGCAAAACACCCCTCAATTCTCCCTAAAGATTCACCGCACGCTGCCGAAAGGACGCGCCTGCAGGCATAACTTTAGGGCTTGCATGCAGAAATTCAGCTCGCCCATGCCACTAAAGCTTTCCACGCGGAACCCGTTACCTGAAACAACAGCGGCTTGATCGTCACAAGAACAGCGTGACGGGCCAAAGTGGAACGAGCAAAGCGCCGGAACAGCAGTACCGCATTGGAGAGTCACCATGGCATCGGTCATCAACACCAACATCGCTTCCCTGAATTCGCAACGTAACCTGTCGGGCTCGCAAGGCGCCCTGTCGACCTCGCTGCAGCGCCTTTCCTCCGGCCTGCGCATCAACAGCGCGAAAGACGACGCCGCCGGCCTGGCGATTTCCGACCGCATGAACTCCCAGATCCGCGGCATGACGCAAGCGACCCGCAACGCCAACGATGGCGTGTCGATGGCGCAGACCGCAGAAGGCGCGCTGTCCTCGTCGGGCGACATCCTGCAGCGCATCCGCGAACTGGCCGTGCAATCGTCGAACGCCTCGAACTCCGCATCGGATCGCCAGGCCCTGCAAACCGAAGTCACGCAGCTGTCGTCGGAACTGAACCGCATTGCGCAAACGACCACGTTCAACGGCCAGACGCTGCTCGATGGCACGATGGGCACGGCCCACTTCCAGGTCGGTGCCGATGCGAACCAGCTGATCTCGGCCACTGGGGCGAACTTCCTGACCGGCACGTATGGCAACAACAATGTGTCGGCCGACACAGTCCAGGCTGCTTCGGCCACGTCGGTCAGCAGCTCGGGCACGCTCGACATCTCCGGCGTGCGCGGCAGCGCAACGCAGATTGCAACTACGGACACCGACACCGCCAAGTCGATCGCCGCCAAGGTCAACGCTCAGACCGCCGCGACCGGCGTGACGGCCTCGGCCAAGACCGAAGTGCTGCTGAATATGGGCGCCGAGGATTATTCGTTCGACCTGAAGGGCGACAACAGCGACGCGGTCAAGATCAACTTCAGCGTTTCCGGCACCGGTGAAACGGCGGCCGATTATGCCGCCGGCATCAATGCGATCAATGCCCAGTCCGCCAAGACCGGCATCACCGCGGAATACGATGCCACCAACAAGGGCTTGAAGCTGACGCATGCGAGCGGCGCCAACATCGATATGGCCAATACCCGCGCCACCAGCAATACGGCGACGTTCACCGCGAGCACGTACGACGCCGCTGGCGTTCCGACCGCATCGGCTCTCGACATGAAGACCGCGGGCAATACCGCCGTGGCCAACGGCCAGCTCAGCTATGACTCCGAAGGCGCGTTCAAGGTCACGGATGAAACCGGCCTGTCGGGCACCGGTTCGGTCGTCTCGACCTCGGACCTGAAGTCGGTCGCCTCGCTGGACATCTCGGACTTCAAGGGTGCCCAGGCAGCAATCAAGATTGCCGATGCGGCACTGGCAACCGTGAACACCCAGCGCGCCGCCTACGGTGCCCTGCAATCGCGCTTCTCGTCGGCGATCTCGAACCTGCAAAGCACGACGGAAAACCTGTCTGCATCGAAGAGCCGCATCGTCGACACCGACTTCGCCGCGGAAACCGCGAGCATGACCCGCGGCCAGATCCTGCAGCAGGC